>JBBAPL010000293.1:0-3008 GCA_040400895.1 Aquabacterium sp. | reverse complement strand
TGTCGAACAGCGGCTCCTTGTCTTCCTGGTTGTCCTTGTTGTAGGCCAGCGGCTGACCCTTCATCAGGGTGATCAGACCCATCAGGTGGCCGATGACGCGGCCGCTCTTGCCACGTGCCAGCTCGGCCACGTCGGGGTTGCGCTTCTGCGGCATGATCGACGAGCCGGTGCAGTAGCGGTCGGCCAGGTCGATGAAGCCGAAGTTCTGGCTCATCCACAGCACCAGTTCTTCGGCCATGCGGCTGATGTGCACCATGGTGATGCTGGCGAACGCCAGGAACTCCATCGCGAAGTCGCGGTCGCTCACCGCGTCCAGGCTGTTCTCGCACACGCCGTCGAAGCCCAGCGCAGCGGCCACGGCCTCGCGGTCCAGCGGGTAGCTGGTGCCGGCCAGCGCGGCGGCGCCCAGCGGCAGGCGGTTGCAGCGGCGGCGCACGTCGGCCAGGCGCTCGGCATCACGCGCGAACATTTCCACATACGCCAGCAGGTGGTGGGCAAAGCTCACCGGCTGGGCCACCTGCAGGTGGGTGAAGCCGGGCATCACGGTGTCGGTGTTCTTCGCGGCCACGTCCACCAGCGCGCGCTGCATGTCGACCAGCAGCACCGCCAGGGCGTCGATCTCGCCACGCAGCCACAGGCGCACGTCGGTGGCCACCTGGTCGTTGCGGCTGCGGCCGGTGTGCAGGCGTTTGCCGGCGTCGCCCACCAGCTGCGTCAGGCGGGCCTCGATGTTCAGATGCACGTCTTCCAGCTCCAGCTTCCACTGGAACTGGCCGCGTTCGATCTCGGCGGTGATCTGGGCCATGCCGCGCTGGATGTCGGCCAAGTCCTGCGCGCCGATGATGCCCCGGGCGGCCAGCATGCCGGCATGGGCCAGGCTGCCGGCGATGTCGGCGCGCCACAGGCGCTGGTCGAAATCGACGCTGGCGGTGTAGCGCTGCACCAGCGCGCTCATCGGCTCGGAGAACAGGGCCGACCAGCCCTTGGATTTTTGATCGAGTTGGTTGCCGGACATGGGCGGGTCTTCTGCGGGTGGGTGGGTGCGGGCCTGGGCGGCGGTGCAGCCGCAGGGCAACCCGTATTATCGGATGGCGCTCCTGCAGACCCCCGTGTTGGCTGATCCGCCACCGCCACCGCTGCCGTCCCCGCCCATGGCTGCCGCCGCCGACGACCCCGCTCCGCTCGACCCCCGCGACACCAGCGCCCGTGCGGCCAGCCTGTGGCCCGACACCGGCCGGCTGCGCGGCGCGGCGGGCAGCTCCATCTTCCACGCCACCCACTTCGACCCGCTGCACGACCAGGCGGCGCAGGCGCGCCGGCGGTTGGTGGTGCAGTTGCACCTGTGCCAGCCGGCGCTGGCTCTGCGCGTGGTGCTGGCAGTGCAGGCAGCCGTGCTGCTGGCCGGTGCCCCGCTGGCGCAGGGCATGGTGGATGCTGCCAGCCGTGCCGCCGTGGGCGCCTTTGCGGCGCTGGCGGGCACGCTGCTGTGGCTGCCCGCGGTGTGCGGCCTGCGGCCCTGGCTGGGTGGCTGGCGGCCGCTGGTGCGCGATGGCCTGCTGGCCGCGCTGGGCGCGCTGGCGGCCCTGCTGGCCTGGGCACTGTGTGCGGCGCTGGGCCTGGCGATCGGTCATGCCGCGCCGGCGCTGGGCAGCGCGGCAGCCGGTGCCGCCCTGGCCTGGTCGGTGTGGCACTGGCTGGGGCTGCGTGCGCAGGCCGCGCAGCCGGTGGAGGCCAGCGCCCGCCTGGCCGAACTGCAGTCGCGCATCCGCCCGCACTTCCTGTTCAACGCGCTGAACACCGCGCTGGCCCTGGTGCAGGTCGACCCGCAGCGGGCCGAGGCGGTGCTGGAGGACCTGGCGCAGCTGTTCCGCGTGGCGCTGGCCGAGACCGGCAGCGCGGTGACGCTGGACGAGGAGATCGACCTGGCGCAGCGCTACCTGGCCATCGAGCAGCTGCGCTTTGGCGACCGGCTGAAGCTGGTGTGGGACCTGGACCCGGCCGCCGCCGGCGCCAGCGTGCCGCCTCTGGTGCTGCAGCCGCTGGTGGAGAACGCGGTGCGCCACGGCATCGAGCCGGCGCGGGCCGGCGGGCAGGTGGTGATCAGCACCCGCGCCCACCGCGGCATGGCCATCGTGATGGTGACCAACAGCCTGCCCGAGACACCTGGCGTGCCGGGCAACGGCATCGCCCTGGCCAATGTGGCCGAGCGCTTGCGGCTGCTGCACGACGTGGCCGCCACGCTGCACTGCGGCCTGGAGCACGGCCTGTACAACGCGCGCATCGAGGTGCCGCTCTGACCGACGCGCAGCCACCGTCACCACCGCCGCTGCGGGTGCTGATCGTCGACGACGAGCCGCTGGCCCGGCTGCGCCTGCGCGGCCTGGTCGATGCCAACCCGCTGCCGCTGGCCCAGGTGGTGGGCGAGGCGGGCGACGCTCCGCAGGCCCAGGCCCTGCTGGCCCACACGCCCTGCGACCTGGTGCTGCTGGACATCGTGATGCCCGGCGGCAGTGGCCTGAAGCTGGCCGATGCCATCCGCCGTGCCGCCGTGGCGCCGGGGCAGCCGCAGCCGCCGATGGTGGTGTTCGTCACTGCCCATGCCGAGCATGCGCTGCGTGCCTTCGAGGTGGACGCGGCCGACTACATCACCAAGCCGGTGCGGCGCGACCGCTTGCAGGCCGCGCTGCTGCGGGTGGCGCAACGCCTGGCCGCACCCGCCGTGGCCGATGCGCCGCCGGTGCCGGTGCTGGTGGTCAGCGACCGCGGCCGCGTGCTGCGCGTGCCGCTGACCGAGGTGGTGTACCTGAAGGCCGAGCTGAAGTATGTGACGCTGTGCAGCAGCCACGGACAGTGGCTGCTGGACGAGCCGCTGGCCGACCTGGCCCAGCGCCTGGGGGACGGTTTCCTGCGGGTGCACCGCAATGCGCTGGTGGCGCGCACGGCGGTGCGGGCGCTGGAGCGCGGGCCGACCGCCGGCACCGGCGCCGGAGAAGCCGACGACGGCTAGG
>JBBAPL010000292.1:0-3021 GCA_040400895.1 Aquabacterium sp. | reverse complement strand
CCTGGTGCTGTCAGTCAGCAAGTGACGCACTGCGGGCCGGCGCCAACAGCCGCTGGCCCGGCCCGAACCGCGGAGCAATCCCGATTCGCCACAGGCGCGCGGCGGCCGGGCGGCGCCGGCGGCTCAAGCCGCCGGCCAGACGGGCGATAGGGCGGGGTGCCTCACAAGAAGTTCTGCCCATGAGCCTGCTCCTCGTCTCCCTGTCGCTGCTGGCCGTGCTGGCGGGCGCCTGGCTGGTGTTGCGCAGCCGCGGACCGACGCCGCCGGTGGCTGTGCCGACCACACGCGCACCGCGTGTGCCGGTACCGCAGGCACCAGTGCCCGTGCAACCCGGCGCCGCAGTCGCCCGGCCTGCGCCGCAGTTGCTGCTGCCGCCCGAGGCGCTGGGCAGCTTTCGCTGGCTGACCCATGAAAGCCTGGCCGCTGACCGCCGCCAGACCCTGGTGGTGGCCCTGCGCCGCATCCCGCGGCCGCCCGCGGCGCTGCACCAGTTGCTGTCGCCGCAATTCCTGGACCGCGCCAGCTCCAACGAGCTCGGTGAACTGATCACCGGAGAAGCCCAGATCGCCGCCAAGGTGCTGGCCACCGTCAACGCGCCGTACTACGGCCTGACGCGACCGGTGGCTGGCATCGGCCAGGCGGTCACCTTCCTTGGCCTGAACACGGTGCGCAGCATCTGCCTGCAGTACCTGCTGGACGATTCGTTCAAGCCCACCGACGCACGGCTGAAACGGGCCTACGGCGAGATCTGGAACGCCAGTGCGCTGGCCAGCGAGCTGTGCACCCGGCTGGCCGGCAAGCTGGGCCTGCCGGACGCCGGTGCCCTGGTGGCGCAGGTGCTGCTGTCGTTCCTGGGCCACCTGGCCACGGCCACGTTGCTGGCTGCGCAGGACACCGACGTCCCGCCGGCCAGCGCGTCCCTGCTCGACCGCACCCGCGACGCGCAAGCGCGGCTGGGCCTGGGCCCGTCGGAGATCGGCGCGCTGCTGCTGCGTGAATGGGGCCTGCCGGACGCGATCGTGGATGACGTGCGGGCCAGCGACCGGTTGCTGGTGACGGCGGTGGGCGAACTGCCGGCCAACAGCAGCCGCCGCCTGGCAGTGGCGCACCTGTGCGCCCGGCTCGGCGAGCACCTGGCCAGTGGCGGGCCGGCCACCGCCGGCAGCCTGGCGGGCCTGGCGGCCGGCCAGGCCATAGCCGAAGACGGCTTCCACCTGCGCGCCCACCTCGACGCGCCCACGTTGACGCGCCTGCCCGAGCACCTGCAGGCCGCCGATTTGTCCCAGGCGCTGCAGACGCTGCAGTTGGGCATGCAGGCACGGCGCTGACACCGCAGCGAATGCGGCGGGCTGCACCAGGCGGTTGGCAGCGTGCGCTGTCTCGCAGCAGCCAACTTGCCAAGGCACCGACCTGACGCGCCGGTTGTCCCGGGCTTCAGGCCGCGCCGGCCTGCACCGTCGGGGACAGACATCCGCCGCCGCCGCGGCCTACAGTGGCCGGATGCAGCTTGACGCACTTCCCCCCTTGCAGCAGGGCCCGCAGGTCTGGCTGGGCCCGGCGATGGCCGCAAGCCAGGACTGGATCGAGCCCCTGTCGGCCACCGACATCACTGAAATCGAAGCCGCCGCCGCCCCGCTGGCTGCGCGCGCAGCCGACATCGCCCAATTGCAGGTCGAGGACTTTCCGCTGCCCACGCTGGCCCCCCGGCTGGCCCGGATCCAGCAGGACGTGCTGGACGGCCGCGGCTTTGCGCTGCTGCGCGGCCTGCCGGTGGCGCAGTGGCCGCTGCGCCTGAGTGCCACTGCCTTCTACGGCCTGGGCCTGCACCTGGGCCGCCCGGTCAGCCAGAACGCGCAGGGCCACCTGCTGGGCCATGTGCGCGACCTGGGGTTGCGCAGCGACGACCCCAAGGTGCGCATCTACCAGACCGCCGAGCGCCAGACCTTCCACACCGACAGCTGCGACATCGTGGGCCTGCTGTGCCTGCAGACTGCGAAGGAGGGTGGCCACTCGGCCCTGGTGAGCACGGGCGCGGTGTGGAACGCGGTGCTGCGGCAGCGCCCCGACCTGGCCGCCGCGCTGCTGCGGCCGGTGGCCACCGACCGCCGCGGCGAGGTGCCACCTGGCCAAGAGCCATTCTTCACCATCCCGGTGCTGAACTGGTTCGAAGGCCGGCTGTCGGGGATCTACCACCGGTCGTACGTGGACTCGGCCCAGCGCTTTGCCGACGCGCCCAAGCTCAGCCCCTTGCAGCGCGAGGCGCTCGACCTGTTCGACCAGCTCTGCAACAGCCCGGACATGCACTTTCTGATGACGCTGCAGCGCGGCGACATCCAGCTGGTGCACAACCATGCGCTGCTGCACGACCGCACCGCCTTCACCGACTGGCCCGAGCCCGCACGTCGGCGCCACCTGCTGCGGCTGTGGCTGGCGCCCGCCAACGCCCGGCCGCTGCCGCCGGTGTATGCCCAGCGCTATGGCAGCGTGGTGCCCGGCGCGCGCGGCGGCGTGCGGCCGACCGTGCCGCTGAACGCCCCCTTGGAAGCCGGCGCCGGCAGCGCCGGCTGACCACCGCCAGCCGGAGAGTGCACACGGCGCCGGCCTCACCAACGTGCGGGTGCCGACATCGAACATGCTGCTGGGCAAGGGCCGCGGCTTCGAGATCGCCCAGGGCGGGCCTTCGGCAAGCCGGTGTCGGAGCGGGGCGTGACGGTGGAGCGCATCGCCGAATGCCGCATCGCCATCGCGCAGGCGCGCTTGCTGACGCTCAACGCCGCGCACCGCATGGACACCCTGGGCAACAAGGTGGCCAAGGCCGAGATCGCGATGATCAAGGTGGCCGTGCCGGCTGTGGCCCGGGTGCTGCGTCTGGCCGACGGGCCGGACGAGGTGCAACGCCAGCGGCTGGGACGGATGGAGCTGAAGAAGTACCGCTGAGCGCTGCTGCCGAGGAGCAGGCCTGCCGCGTCAGATCAATCTCCAAGAAGCTCACCCACGGCGTTCAGGTCGTCGACCCGGTCG
>JBBAPL010000291.1:0-3064 GCA_040400895.1 Aquabacterium sp. | reverse complement strand
GAGGGCGGACAGCGCGGTGTTGGCGATGGCGAAGTTGGACATGGGCTGGGGTGTGGGCGTGCAGACAGTGGGCGTTGACGACAGTGACGGCTGCGGGCATCGAACCCGTTAGCGGGGGATCACCGCGGGGTCACCGCGGCAGACCGGGTGGCAGCGCAGATGGCGCCGACGCGCCGGCCTGATAAGCCTGACTGCCTTGCATCCAGCGCCGCACCGAGGCGCCCAGCCCCAGCCCACCCACGCCCGCCACGATGCTGGCGAGCTGGTCGTCGGCCATCTGCAGGTAGCCGGCTGACGGGCTGTTGGCGTCGCCGTCCTGCGCCAGTGCGCTGGCGCGCACCTGGGTCAGCAGCTGGCGCACCAGCAGCTGCTCGAACTGGCGCGCCAGGTCGTCAGCGCCTTTGGCGGCCGTGGCCGGTGCCGCGCTGCCACCGGTCACAGCGGCGCGGTCCAGGCCCCAGGGCTGGATGGTCGTGGCTTGCATTCAGATCACCTCGATCTCGGCCTTGAGGGCGCCGGCGGATTTCATGGCCTGCAGGATGGAGATCAGGTCGGTCACGTTGGTGCCCAGCAGGTTGAGGGCGCGCACCACCTCGTCCAGCGAGGCGGCGCCGGGCAGCGCCACCAGCGACGCCTTGGGCTGCTCGATCTCGACGCTGTCGCGGGTGGTGACCGCAGTCTCCCCACGCGAGAAGGGCTGCGGCTGGCTGACCTGGGGGTCCTGGTTGACGCGGATGGTGAGCGAACCATGCGAGACCGCGCAGGGCTCCAGCGTGACACGCTGGTTCATCACCACCGAGCCGGTGCGCGAATTGATGACCACCCGCGGCGACAGCGCCTCGGTCGTCACCTGCACCTGCTCCAGATCGGCCAGGAAGGCCATGCGCGGACCGGGATCAGCCGGCAGCCGCACCTGCAGGAAGCGCGCGTCCACCGGCACAGCAATGCCATCGCCGAAGCGCTTGGTGATCGCTTCCAGCGTGCGCTGCATCAGCGTGAAGTCGCTGCGCGCCAGCTCGATCTGCAACACCGCCTGGTCGAGTTGCCCCGGAACGGCCCGCTCAACAGAGGCGCCACCCGGAATGCGGCCTGCCGACAAGTGGTTGACCTGCACCGCCGCGCCACCCGCACCAGCGCCTGCGCCGCCGATCAGGACGTTGCCCTGCGCCATGCCGTAGACCTGGCCGTCGGCACCACGCAGCGGCGTCATCAGCAGCGTGCCGCCGCGCAGGCTCTTGGCATTGCCCAGCGACGACACCGTCACGTCGATGGACTGGCCCGGCCGCGAGAACGGCGGCAGCGTGGCGGTGACGATCACCGCCGCGGTGTTCTTCAGCTGGATGTTCTGGCCTGCCGGCACCGACACGCCCAGCGCCTGCAGCATGGACACCACGCTCTGGCGGGTGAACGGGGTCTGCGTGGTCTGGTCGCCGGTGCCGTCCAGCCCCACGGCGATGCCATAGCCGATGAGCTGGTTGTTGCGGATGCCCGAGATGCTGGAGATGTCCTTGAGCCGCTCGGCCGCGCTGGGCATGGCGGCGGGCAGCAGCAGGACCAGGCCCAGCAGGGCGGGCAGCAGGCGCAGGCAGGTGGAAGGGTAGGGGCGCATCAGAACGGCCAGAACTTCAACACGCCGCGCGTCAGCAGGCCGGGCGTCTGGGCATCGTCGGCGGCGCCACGGCCGCGGTACTCGATGCGGGCATCGGCCACCAGGGTGGACGACACGGTGTTGGCATTCAGGTCGGTGGGGTTGACCACGCCGGCGAATCGGATGATCTCCTCCTCGTCGCTGACGGCCAGGCGCTTCTCGCCGGCCACCAGCAGGTTGCCGTTGGCATACACCTCGACCACCGTCACCGTGATGGTGCCGGAGAAGTTGTTGGTGGCACTGCTGTCGCCCGCCCCGGCGAAGGAGTTGCTGGTGGCGGCACCCAGCTCCAGGCCCGCCAGCTTCTTGAAGATCGGCACCTTGGTGCCGGCGGTCACGGTGCTGTCGAGCGTGCTGGCCTTGCTGGCGCTGGCCGAACTCTTCTTGTTGGCGGTGGTGCGCTCGCTCAGCATCACCGTGAGGGTGTCGCCGACGGCGCGTGCACGCCGGTCCTCGAACAGCGGCCGGTAGCCGGTGCTCAGGCCTCCGGCAGCCGGGAACAGGCTGCCCTGGCTGGCCGGCTGCGACAGCGCCGGGCGCGGCTTGGCCGTGGTCACCGGCATGTCGCTCAAGTGGCGGTCGGCGGTGGACAAGGGCACGGCGCAGGCACCCAGCAGGGCCGCTGCGGCCAGCAGCACCAGGCCACGGCCGGCATGCTTCAGCAGCAGGCGGGTGCTCACAGCTGCCCCAGCTTCTGCAGCATCTGGTCGGAGGCCGTGACAGCCCGGGCATTGACCTCGTAGGCGCGCTGCGCCTGGATCAGCGAGACCAGTTCCTCGGCCACGTTGACATTGGACGCCTCGACATAAAACTGCCGCAGCAGGCCGGCACCCTCAGTGCCAGGCACGCCAGCGTTCGGCTCGCCCGAGGCGGCGGTCTGCACCAGCAGGTTGCCGCCAATCGACGCCAGGCCACCCGGGTTGACGAAGCGCGCCAACTGCATCTCGCCCACCTGGCTGGGGGCCACCTGGCCGGGCAGTTGCACCGACACCTGGCCGGTCTCGCTGACGGTGATCGACAGAGCGTTGACCGGGATGGTGATGCCGGGCGCCACCACATAGCCCGACTGGTTGACCAGCTGGCCCTGGGAGTCGCGCGAGAAGTTGCCGTCGCGGGTGTAGCCGGTCTGGCCGTCGGGCAGGGTCACCTGGAAGAAGCCGGGGCCATTGATCGCCAGGTCCAGCGGGTTGCCGGTTTGCGTCAAGGCGCCTTGCAGGAACATGCGCTCGGCCGCGCCGGCACGCACGCCAGTGCCCACCTGCAGGCCGCTGGGCGACTGCGACTGCCCGCCGGTGGGGCCGCCGGCCGCACGCAAGGTCTGGTACAGCAGGTCCTCGAACACCGGCTTGATGCGCTTGTAGCCGGTGGTCGCCGCATTCGCCAGGTTGTTGGCAATGACGTCGAGGTTGGTCTGCT
>JBBAPL010000290.1:0-3071 GCA_040400895.1 Aquabacterium sp. | reverse complement strand
CCAGCGCACGGTGAGCCAGCAGATGATCGCCAAGCCCACCAGCGACACCGTGTACACCTTCTCGTTCACGACCGACTGATTCCACACCGTGAACGCGGTGGCACCGATGAGGGCGGCCAGGGCACCGCCGGCGATGCGCTGCCAGCGACGCGGCATCCACTGCACGAGCACGCGTTCGGTGATCAGGAACCACAACCCGGCCGACACCGCGCTCGACAGCGCCGCCAGCACATTGATGCGCATTGCGACGGTTGGCGCGATCGGCAGGATCGCGAAGACGCGTCCGATCAACACGAAGAACGGATTGCCCGGCGGGTGCGGGATGCCGAGGACGTACGCGGCCGCGATGTACTCGCTGGTGTCCCACATGGACGTCGTCGGTGCCAGCGTGACGAGGTACAGGAGAAACACGACAAGGCCGGCGATGGCGGCGGCCAAGTACGACGGGCGGTAATCAAGCTCGGCCGCGCTGGCACTCAGGGCGGCGGCTGGCCGGGAAGCGGCAGTCGCGGTAGCGGTGGCTGCGACGTTCATGGACTGGACGGAAGGTGGGGCGGCTCCGGACCGGGGGCGGCCGGAGCTGACACAATCAGGTAAGTTCGCAGGCAGCGACGGGGGGCACAACTGCTTCCCGCCGGGTCCGGGCCCCTCATCTTCCCCTGACGCATGGACAAGCGCGAATTTCTCCGTACAGCAGGCGGCGCCCTCGGGAGTGCCTCCCTCGGCCTTTTGTTCACGCCGGCCCAGCTACTGGCGTTTTCCCGCCTGCCCGTGGATGAGCTCGCCGGTCGAGCCGATTTCTGGGAGGTATTGCGGGCCAAGTATCTGGTCCCTGCGGACTACGTGCACCTTGAGCATGGGTACTACTCCATGCAGTCGCAGCCGGTCCTGGAGCGCTTTATCGGCCACGTACGGGCCGTCAACGCCCAGAGCTCGCGCTATATGCGCACGGTGCAGGGCACCAATAAGGCGCGGGTGCAGGCCCGTCTCGCGGGGCTGGCCGGATGCTCGCCCGAGGAGCTGATCATTACCCGCAACACCACCGAATCGCTCGACACGGTGGTCTCGGGTTTCGACTGGAAGGCGGGCGACGAAGCGGTCATGGCGGTGCACGATTACGGCGCCATGCTCGATCAGTTCGCCCTCATGCGCCGCCGCTGGGGCATCGTGAACCGCACGGTGACCGTGCCGCTCGACCCGCGTACCGACGACGAGATCGTGCAGGTGTACGCCAACGCCATCACCCCCCGTACGCGACTACTGATGGTGTGTCACATGATCAACATCACCGGCCAGGTGCTGCCGGTGCAAAAGATCTGCGACATGGCGCGCGCCCGTGGTGTACCGGTCATGGTGGACGGCGCGCATGCCTTCGCCCAACTCGACTTCCGCATTCCCGACCTCGGCTGCGACTTCTACGGTGCCAGCTTGCACAAATGGCTTGGCACGCCGCTTGGGGCCGGCCTGCTGTATGTGCGTCGCGACGCCATCGAGAAGCTCTGGCCACTCTATGGTGACGAAGGACAGCCCGCCACCAGCATCGCCAAGCTCAATCATACCGGCACCCATCCGGTGCATACCGATCTCGCGATCGAAGACGCGATCACGTTTCACGAGGAGATCGGTATTCAGCGCAAGGAGGCCCGCCTGCGCTGGCTGCAGCAGTACTGGACCACGAAGGTGCGCGGCGTGCCACGCGTGCGGCTGTTCACGCCCAGTGATCCCGCCCGCACTGGTGCGATCGCCAACGTGGGGATCGACGGTATGAAGCCCGGCGATCTCGCCACGGCGCTGATGGACCGCTTCCAGATCTTCACCGTGGCGATCGACACCGCCGGTGTGACGGGTGTGCGGGTCACGCCCCAGCTCTTCACCACCACCACCGAGCTGGACGCGTTCGTTCGCGCGATCACGCAGCTCGCGGCCTAGCACTCTCTCATGACATCACGAAACAAACTCGCGATCGTGCTGGCGCTGGTGTCGCTGGTGCTGCTGTGGCCGGGGCTCGTACAGCCGGTGCTCACCATTCGCGCCACGATGGAGCTGTTTGGCACTACGCGCGAACTCTCCAACGAAACGCGCAGTGTGATCAGTGCGATTCAGAGCCTGCACGACACGGGCAATGACTTCGTGGCCGGCCTCATCGTGCTGTTCAGCGTGCTCGTGCCACTCCTCAAGGCGGCCTTGTTGGTGCCGATCTTCGCGCTGCGCGGCAGTGCCACGTCGTACCGGCTGTACGGGGTGGTCCAAACGATGAGCAAGTGGTCGATGGCCGACGTGTTCGCGGTCGGCATGCTCATCGCGCTGCTGGTCGGGAAGGGCACCGCCAATCTGTCGGCGGTGGCCGGTACCGGCTTCTACTGCTTCGCCGCGTACTGTCTCGTGTCGAACGCGGCGTTCCAGGCGCTGAAGATCGACCCGTCCACAGCGCCCGCGCCTACTTCTTCGGCAACGCCTTCCGGTCCGCTCTCGGCGCGATCTTGAACTTCGCGATGGGCTGCTTGTCCATGTTCACCATGCCCTCGATGCTGCCGTCGGCGCCGAACGTGCCGTCGTGCTCCAGCAGTCTCCCTTCCGGTGCCGTCACGCGAAAGCGCACCTGCTTGCCGGTGAGGACGACGTTGGAAATCGGTCCGGTGCCCTGACCGGGCACCATCGCCTGCCCCGAGATCGTGGTGCCTGATTGCGTGAAGGTGTACAACACGGGCACCACGATCACGCTGTCCGGTAGCGGCACGGTGGCGGTGCCGGTCCATCCGCCAATGAGCGCGGCTCCCGCTGAAACGGGGGGCACACGATTGGTGTTGGGCTTGGACTGCGCGGCGAGCGGCACGGCGACCAGCGGCCGTGCCGCACTCAGTAGCGCGAGGAGTGCGACAACCACGACGACTGGGCCGGCGGTGACACGGGTTGGCATTGCCCGACGCTCAGTCAACATGGTGGTGCGACTCAGCGCGGGGAGATGCCGGCATCAAGGACCGCAACGGCGCGCTGGAACACCAACCGTCCGGCCGCCGCTGTCGGATGGAATCCGTCCCAGAAGAAGAAGCTGGCCTGGGTGGAGCAGACCG
>JBBAPL010000289.1:0-3075 GCA_040400895.1 Aquabacterium sp. | reverse complement strand
GCGTGCTGGCCGCAGGCTGACCGACTGGCAGTGTGGTCCTGCACGGGCGGGCAGGCGCTGTGCAGGCAACGGCTCAAGCCGGCGCCATGCAGGCCGACAAACCGTGATGACCCCCGCCCGCCGGTCCTGATCTTGTCACCGTTGCACGACTGCAATCCCACTGCATGCTCAGCGCCACCTCCCCCACGCCGGGCCGTGCACCGGCCGCGCAGCGCCTGCTGGTCGTCGATGACGACGACGTCATGCGCACCATGGCCACGCACACCTTGCAGATGGCCGGCTTCGACGTGGTCGAGGCCAGCGACGGCACGCAGGCCCTGGCGGTGCTGGTGGCCGGCGACATCGACCTGGTGCTGCTGGACCTGGTCATGCCCGGCATCGACGGCTACCAGGTGTGCCGGCAGCTCCGCGCCCGGCCCCAGACCGCGCTGCTGCCGGTGCTGGTGCTCACCGGGCTGAACGACACCGCGTCGATCGACGCCGCCTACGAGGCCGGCGCCAGCGACTTCATCGCCAAGCCCATCCACTGGACACTGCTGTCGCACCGGGTGCGCTACGCCCTGCGTGCCAGCGCCGCCGCGACCAGCGCGCTGCGCACCCGCCAGCAGCTGGAGCGTGCCCAGCAGATCGCCCACATGGGCCACTGGGAGATGGCCCTGGGCGGCCAGCAGTTCCAGTGCTCGGCCGGGCTGGCCCAGGTGTACGCCATGGCGCCCCAGGTGGCGGCTTGCGCCACGCCGGCAGACTTTGGCCGGCGCGTGGGCGCCGCTGACCGCGAGCGGGTGCTGGCCGCCCGGGTGGCCGCGGTCACCGCAGGGCAGCCATACCAGATGAGCTTCGAGGTGCGGCGCGACGATGGCGCGGTGCGCACCGTGTTCGAGCAGGTGGTGGTGCTGCGCGACGCCGCCGGCCGGCCCGAGCGGCTGGAGGGCATCACCCAGGACATCACCGACCGCATCGAGGCCGAGCGCCGCATCACCCAGCTGGCGCACTACGACAGCCTGACCGGCCTGCCCAACAGCCGGTTCTTCCTGGAGCTGTGCGCGCCGGCGCTGGAGCGGTCGGCGCGGCTGGGCAGCGTGTGCGCCCTGCTGCAGTTGGACATCGACCGCTTCAAGGCAGTGAACGACGCCGTCGGCCACGCCGAGGGCGACATGGTGCTGCGCGAGGTGGCCGAGCGGCTGATGGCGTCGGTGCGCGCCAGCGACGTTCTGGGCAACGCCCGTGGCCTGCAGGAGCCGGTGTTGGCCCGGGTGGGCGCCAATGCCTTCAACCTGTTGCTGCTGGACGTGGACCAGGCCAAGGCCGCCGGCAGCGTGGCCGAGCGGCTGCTGCGCGCGCTGTCTGCACCGCTGCTGCTGGTCGGCCGCGAGCTGGTGCTGACCGTCAGCGCCGGCATCGCGATGTACCCGCGCGACGCGACCGACGCCGACGGCCTGGTGCGCTGTGCCGAGCAGGCGCTCTACACCGCCAAGGCCGCCGGCCGCGCCCAGCACCGCTTCTTCGACGAGGCGATGAACCTGGCGGCCAGCGCCCGGCTGGCGCGCGAAAGCGACCTGCGCCACGCCATCGGCCAGGGCCAGCTGCGGCTGTACTACCAGCCCAAGGTGGACGCCGGCAGCGGCGCGACCGTGGGTGCCGAGGCCCTGGTGCGCTGGCAGCATCCCGCGCGTGGCCTGGTGCCGCCGGGCGACTTCATTGCGCTGGCCGAGGAATCAGGCCTGATCGGCCCGCTGACCGACTGGGTGCTGGACACCGCCTGCACCGACCTGCAGACCCGGGTCGACGCCGGCCTGCCGCCGCTGCCGGTGTCGGTCAACCTGGCCGCCCCCAGCTTTGCCGACCCTGCCCTGCCAGGCCGCCTGCTGGCGCTGCTGGCCCGCCACCGGCTGACACCCACCTGCCTGGTGCTGGAGGTGACCGAATCCCTGCTGATGACCGATGTGGACCGCGCCGTGCAGCGGCTGGCCGCGCTGCGTGCCGCCGGCTTCGCCATCGCGCTGGACGACTTCGGCACCGGCTATTCGTCGCTGAGCTACCTGAACAGGTTTCCGGTGGACGAGCTGAAGATCGACCGCAGCTTCATCACCGACGTGGCGCAGGGCGGCCGCCACAGCGCGATCGCAGCGTCTGTCATCGCCCTGGGGCGGGAATTCGGCTTGCGCGTGGTGGCCGAGGGCGTGGAGACCGCCGCCCAGGCCGAGTTCCTGCTGCGCCAGGGTTGCCGGCAGCAGCAGGGCTACCTGCATGCACGGCCGATGCCGGCCGAGGCGTTTGCGCAGCGGCTGCGCAATGAGCTGGCGGGCCCTGCCGGTCAGCCGCCGGCGACCACCGCCCGGTAACGGCGCACGCCGTCGGCGCCCAGTTCGGCCACCGCCTCGCCACGCGCCACCAGGTGGTTGATGTGGGCCAGGCTCTCGCCGGTGGCCATGCCCAGCAGTTCACCCTTGCTGTCGATCGGCCGGGCAAACAGCGCGCCGAACACGTCGATGGCGCGCTTGGGCGCGTCGGCCAGGCTGCGGCGCAGGCGGGTCAGGCCACGCTGGTGGCCGCCGGCCAGGCGGTCCAGCCGGGCATGCAGGCCGATGAAGGGCTCGCCGTGCGCCGGCAGCACCAGCAGGTGGTCGCCCAGCGTGGCGCGCAGGTGCGCCAGCGACGCGATCCAGTCGCCCAGCGGGTCGGCGTCGGGCTCGGTCGGGAAGACGCTGACGTTCGACGAGATCTTCGGCAGCACCTGGTCGCCCGAGACCAGCACACCCAGGTCGTCGCTGACCAGGCAGGCATGTTCGGGTGAGTGGCCGCGGCCGACGATCACCCGCCAGGCATGTGCACCGATGCGAATGGTTTCGCCATCGGTGATGCGGCGGAAGCTGTCGGGCAGCGCATGCAGGTAGCGGCTGAAGCCGCCGAAGCGGGCACGGTAGACATCGAGTGCCTCTTCGGGCCAGCCGGTCTGGCGGTAGAAGCGGATGGCGTCATCGGGCGCCTCGCGGCCGGTGTCGGCCGCCAGGGTGCGGCAGGTCAGGTACTCCAGCCGCGTCATCCACAGCCGGCACTGGGCCTTGCGGGTCAGCC
>JBBAPL010000288.1:0-3154 GCA_040400895.1 Aquabacterium sp. | reverse complement strand
GGCGTCGGCGCGGGCGCAGACGCGGACGCGGACGCGCCGCTGCGCGCGGCGCTGTCGCCGCTGCAGGCGGGGCGGCCCGCCACGGGCACGCCCGCACCCAGCCCGCGCCCGGCGCGCGCGCCGCGCCGCCGCGCCCTGTTCACCGACCTCATCCCCCCTGCCAACCCCCAACCGGAGACCTGACACCATGCAACGCCGCACCCCCCTGATCGCCCTGCTCACCCTGGCCACCACCGCTTTGCTGCCGCTGGCGGCGCAGGCTGACGCGCTGGACGACATCCTGGCGAAGAAGCAGATCAACATCGCCATCCCGACCGACTTTCCGCCCTACGGCCTGGTCGGCACCGATCTCAAGCCCCAGGGCCTGGACATCGACATGGCCAACTACATCGGCGCCAAGCTGGGCGTGAAGGTGGAACTGGTGCCGGTGACCAGCGCCAACCGCATCCCCTACCTGCAGACCAAGAAGGCCGACCTGGTGATCAGCACGCTGGGCAAGAACCCCGAGCGCGCCGCGGTGATCGACTTCACCGCCGCCTACTCGCCGTTCTTCCAGGCGGTGTTCGCCGCCAAGAGCGTGACGATCAAGAGCGCGGCCGACCTGGCCGGCAAGACCGTGGCCGTCACCCGCGGCGCCATCGAGGACATGGAGCTGACCAAGATCGCCCCGGCCACCGCCGACATCAAGCGCTTCGAGGACAACAACACCACGGTGTCGGCCTTCGTGTCGGGCCAGGTGCAGGTGATTGCCACCGGCGCATCGGTGGCCGGCAACATCATGGCCCGCAACCCGCAACTGGGCACCGAATACAAGCTGCTGCTCAAGGACTCACCCAACTTCATCGGCGTGGGCAAGGGCGAGGACAAGCTGCGCCTGAAGGTCAACGAGATCATCGCCGGCGCCAAGACCAGCGGCGACCTGGACAAGATGGCGGTGAAGTGGCTGGGCCGCCCGGCTGGCGACTTGCCGAATTGATTGCCGGCTGACCTGATGACGAGCGCCACGCCATGATCCAACTCGACTTCCTGGCCGTGCTGGTGCAGTGGCCGGCGCTGCTGAAGGGCGCAGCGTTCACGCTGGGCCTGAGCGCGGTGGCTGCGGTGCTGGGCGTGGGCCTGGGCGTGGGATGCGGCTGGGCGCGCAGCCAGGGCCCACGCTGGCTGGCGGGCGTGGTGTCGGCCTATGTGGAACTGGTGCGCAACACGCCCTTCATCGTGCAGCTGTTCTTCATCTACTTCGGCCTGCCCAGCCTGGGGATCAAGCTCAGCCCCGAGGTGGCCAGCATCATTGCGATGGTGGTCAACCTGGGCGCCTATGCGGCCGAGATCGTGCGCGCCGGCATCGACAACACGCCGCGGGGCCAGATCGAGGCCGCGCGCAGCCTGGCGCTGAGCGAGCTGCAGGTCTTCACCCGCGTGGTGCTGCCACCGGCGCTGGGCCGGGTGTGGCCAGCACTGACCAGCCAGATCGTCATCGTGATGCTGGGGTCGGCGGTGTGCGGCCAGATCTCGGCCCAGGAGCTGAGCTACGCGGCCAACCTGATCCAGAGCCGCAACTTCCGCGCCTTCGAGGCCTACATCATCGCCACGGCCATCTACCTGGCGCTGTCGATCGGCGTGCGCCAGTTGCTGAACTGGGTGGGGCCGAAGTTCATCTTCGGGCGCCTGCCGAATGCCGGACATTCGGCAGGCCGCTGAAGGGGATCAACGATGGTCGACTTCACCCTCTGGGACATCTTCCGCAACCTGCTGCTGGCCGCACGCTGGACGGTGGGGCTGTCGCTGGTGGCCTTCATCGGCGGCGGCATCGTCGGGCTGGCGCTGCTGCTGGCGCGGCTGGCCCACCTGCCCGGTGCGCAGCGCGGTGTGGCGGGCTATGTGCAGCTGTTCCAGGGCACGCCGCTGCTGATGCAGCTGTTCCTGGCCTACTTCGGCCTGGCGCTGGTCGGGCTGAACGTCTCGGCCTGGGTGGCGGCCAGCCTGGCGCTGACGCTCTACACCAGCGCCTTCCTCACCGAGATCTGGCGCGGCTGCGTCAATGCCATCCCCAAGGGCCAGTGGGAGGCCGCCGATAGCCTGGCGCTGAGCTTCGGCGAGAAGATGCGCCACGTGGTCGGCCCGCAGGCGCTGCGCATCGCCGTGCCGCCCACAGTGGGCTTTCTGGTGCAGGTGATCAAGGGCACGGCGCTGGCCTCGGTGATCGGCTTCATCGAGCTGACCAAGGCCGGCACCATGATCACCAATGCCACCTTCCAACCGTTCACCGTCTACGCCTGCGTGGCGCTGATGTACTTTGCGCTGTGCTGGCCGGTGTCGGCCGCCAGCCGCAGGCTGGAGAGGAGCTTCAAGCATGGCCGCTGACACCATCGTCAAGATCGACGCGCTGCGCAAGAGCTTCGGCGCCAACGAGGTGCTCAAGGGCATCGACCTGCAGGTGCAGCGCGGCGAGGTGATCGCCATCATCGGCAAGAGCGGCTCGGGCAAGAGCACCCTGCTGCGCTGCATCAACGGGCTGGAGGTGTTCCAGCAGGGCAACCTGCTGGTCGACGGCCTGCCGCTCAGGCATGGCGACGCCAAGGCCATGCGCGCGCTGCGCCAGCACGTGGGCATGATCTTCCAGAACTTCAACCTGTTCCCCCACCTCACCGTGGGCCGCAACGTGATGCTGGCGCCCACCCTGGTCAAGCAGACCGACACGGATGCGGCGGTCGCACAGGCGAAGAAGCTGCTGGACCGCGTGGGCCTGGCCGAGAAGTTCGACGCCTGGCCCGACCAGCTGTCGGGCGGCCAGCAGCAGCGGGTGGCGATCGCCCGCGCCCTGGCGATGGAGCCCAGCGTGATGCTGTGCGACGAGATCACCAGCGCGCTCGACCCCGAGCTGGTGGGCGAGGTGCTGCGCGTGGTGGAGACGCTGGCAGAAGAAGGCATGACCCTGCTGATGGTGACGCACGAGATGAACTTCGCCCGCAAGGTGGCCGACCGGGTGGTGTTCATGCACGCCGGGCGCATCCACGAGATGGGGCCGCCGACTGAGCTGTTCGCCAATCCGCAGACGGCGGAGCTGAAGCAGTTTCTGTCGGCCTTGCATTGAGGGCGGGGTTGGGCTCTTGTCGGTCATAGCGGGCAGAGAACAGCCGACAT
This sequence comes from Aquabacterium sp., assembly GCA_040400895.1. GTDB lineage: Bacteria > Pseudomonadota > Gammaproteobacteria > Burkholderiales > Burkholderiaceae_C > Pseudaquabacterium. The sequence goes on along the minus strand of JBBAPL010000288.1, from coordinate 13 downwards.
TCAACGGTCTGTA
>JBBAPL010000287.1:0-3216 GCA_040400895.1 Aquabacterium sp. | reverse complement strand
GGACCTTCACCGCGGGATGCTGCAGGCCATCCGGCAGGAGTTGCTGGCCAAGTCACGTCTGACCACCGCAGACATCGAACTGCTGCGGCATGAAGAGGCTGGGCACAGCAGCAAGGTCATCGGGATGGCGCTGAACATCGAGGCCAAGACGGTCGACTGCCGGTTTCAGCGTGTCAGCGCCAAGCTTGATGCCCCCGACCGGCGTACAGCGGTTCGGATCGCGCGGCTTTACGGCATCCTTTGAGCAACGCTGTTGGAGTTGCCCAGACGAGTCATCCGTGACGCCGCCAGTCATCGACCTCCGTCGCCACTGCCTCGGTCGTCAAGGATGCCAGCCGAACGACACGGAACTGTCCCGTCCAGCCGGAAACCTCGGTGCGTGGGTCTATGTAGGTCGCAATGATTTCCGTCAACGCGTCGGTCACTTTCCCCGCGTTGGTCAACGAGCGCCATTGCTCAATGACAGCAGCAGCCGGAGACATCCCCGACGCCGAAATGGCCTGCAGCAGTGTGTTGATGCCTGTGCCCATGGACTGAAGGCGGTCGGACCATGCGATTGCACGGGCGCTCACCGGAACCTCCAGCCTTGTGCTGATGGACCGGTACAGCGCATCGCGCAGCGCGGGCGGCAATGCGAGTCCTCCAAGGCCGGCAAGGCCCATGCGCATCCACACCGGTCGCTGCGGATCCAGCTTTCGCAGCGCATCGAGTAGGGCTGTCTCAAACGCCGCTTGAGAAGGCGGCGTATCACCCTGCAGCGTCAGCCCCGGCACCAGGCATTGCCCTGCCAGGGCCGTGAGGTCGATGACTTGTTCGCCCTGCTGCACGAGCCTGTCGATCACGCGGCACAAGCCGCCTGCCGGAGGCGCCAAGAGGGGCCGGAAGGTCAGTGCCCGGGGCAGGAGTTCCAGGCCGGCGCTGACCCAGCGTCGGTAGTTGATCCAGCCACCGCCGAGCACATCGACCCTGAAGCCTGCAACTCTGAGCGGACCGGCCCAGACCAAGCTGTCCAGACCGCCGCGGTCGCAGTAGACCAGGACAGCGTCGCCTGGTGAGAGCCGCTCGACCTGTGCCGCAAGGGGGTACGGCATCGAGGGTTCGGCTTCGCCATCCATTGCTGCAATGCCACCTCCCATCGACGAGAACTGAGTACCGGCAAGGCGATCCGCAGCAACCGGCACGTTGACCGCACCGGGCAGGCGATCCTCTTGGTACGCCTCGGCACTACGGGCGTCGATGACGAGGGCATAGGAAGCGAATTCCTGGACCTCCATCTGGTGCGGATGCACCAGCGAGTCGAGAGACGCCAAGTGGGTGGGCATCGTGTCCGACCTGCAGCAGCTGTGCTGGAAAACGGCCCGAATCCAGCGCCGGGCCGATGGGGTTTGAGTCCTAGAGTGACTTCACGGTGTTCAAAGAGCCGGCACGGGATGCCCCCTCCAGACCACCGCCGAACCGAGGGCTCTGAACATGAACCAACCGTCGAATGTAGACCTGCCGTCCGGCCCTGCCAAGTGGCAGGAATCCTCCCTGACGGGTCGCCCCCACATCACTTGGGCAGGCGCCATCAGCGGCCTGCTGCTCGCGTTGGCGGCGCTCGCTCCAACCCCGGCACGGGCCGTGGACGGCTGCCTGGTGCTGCTGTGCTTCGCCGCACCGAGCTGGCGCTCCATCCCGCAGTGCGTGCCGCCGATCAAGCAGGTGCTGCGCGACCTGTCGCGTGGCAAGCCCTTCCCGACCTGCGGCATGGCCGGTGGCGGCAATTCGGCCAGCCACGCCTGGGCCAGCGCGCCGAGCTACTGCCCGCCGCAGTACACGCGGGTGTTCGAGGGCGAGAGTGGGCCGATCTACTCGTGCGACTACACCGGCGCCGTGTCCGTCTCGGTCCAGGGAGCGCCCTTCGCCCGCACCTGGTGGACGATGGACGGCGACACGGTGACCGAGTTCAGCCCGGCCGCGAAAGCGCAGCTGGGCACCTGGGATACGCGCTTCGACGACGACTACGCCGCGTGGCTCGCCGCGCTGCCGCCGCCGGCCCCGCCGACGGACTCGGGATCCTGAGGCGCCGGACCATGGATATCTCCGTCTTCCTCGCGCTGGCACTCGCCTGTGCACCCCAGGTGCACACCCACACGGCGCAAGCCCTGGTCAGCGTCGAGAGCGCATTCAACCCCTGGGCGATCGGCGTGGTGGGAGGCGCACTGCTTCGCCAACCCCGGCACCGGGCAGAAGCCCTGGCCACGGCCAAGGCCCTGCAAGCCGCCGGCTGGAACTTCAGCGTCGGCCTGGGCCAGATCAACGTCGGCAACTTCGAACGCCTGGGCCTGACGCTGGACGCGGCATTCGAACCTTGCACGAACCTCGGGGCCATGCAGGCCGTACTGGCCGAGTGCTTCGACCGGGCCCGAGCCCCGGCCGCAACCGCCGCCGCGGCCACGACGCCGGCCACGTCCCCACCCGTGGACCAGACGGCGCTGCGCCAGGCCCTGTCCTGCTACTACAGCGGCAACTTCGCCACCGGGTTCCGCCATGGCTACGTGCGCAAGGTCGTGGCCGCCGCTGGCACCAGTTCGCTTGCTGCTTCGCGTGCCATTCCCCCTGCCCAACCGAAGGAGAAGACATGAGACCCCTCGCATCGATCCGGCGCGCCGCGCCGTCACTGGCATCCGTGCTGCTCGCGACGGCGTCGCAAGTGGCCATGGCCCAGGGCTTCGACAAGATCAACACGACGGTCACGAACATCAACACCATCCTGGTGACGATCTCGATCGCGGTGGTAACCATCGCGATCATCTGGGCCGGCTTCAAGATGATCTTTCAGGGCGCCCGCCTGGCCGACGTGGCCAACGTGCTGATCGGCGGCACGCTGGTCGGCGGCGCCGCGGCCTTCGCCAGCTACATCGTGACCTGATTGGCGGGCTCCACCATGCAAGGCGAAGCCATCTACAAGGGCGCCACGCGCCCGGCCATGAAGCTGGGCATCCCGCTCGTGCCCCTGGTGGTGCTGTTCGGCACCGGCATGCTGCTGATCATGTGGGGCGGCACCCTGGTGAGTTGGTGGATCGCCCTCGGCGTGGTCGTAGCGTTCGTGCCGGCCTTGCTGTGGATGCGCTTCGTCACCTCCCAGGACGACCAGCGCTTCCGACAGATGTTCGTCGCCATGAAGCTGCGGCTGCACGACCGCAACCGCCGCTTCTGGCATGCGCGGAGCTACGC
>JBBAPL010000286.1:0-3269 GCA_040400895.1 Aquabacterium sp. | reverse complement strand
GAATGGCCGAGGTCCGGTTAGCCCTGTCTGACAGCCACCGTGTGGAAGGTACCGGAAGGTAAAAATCCAAGACTCGTACTGACGAATCTACTGACGAACAGGGGGTAAATGCGGTCTGGGAGACCTAAAACCCTCGTTTTCCCGAGGAAAAACGCACTGGAGGCGAGGGTCGGAATCGAACCGACGATGCAGCTTTTGCAGAGCCGTGCCTTACCACTTGGCGACCCCGCCCTCCATTAGAGCCCGGCAAATAAAGGGAATCATCGACTGAAGCGCAAGTGGGGTTTTGGAAAATGTCCAAACATGGTGGGAATCGGGGGCGTGAAAACCCCGTCCGCGAGCGCTTCCCGACCACTTCCCGACCGCTCCCGAGTCACTCCACAAGGGATCTTTGCCGAATCAGAAGTCCTTTCGCTCCAGCCCTCGTGGCCGGCTCATTCTCGATGAATTTCGCTCTTCACTCCTGAACCGGCACGCACCCGTCGATCCCATCGCCCAATCCCAACCCCACCCGACTCCTCCTAACTCAACCTTGGCCCCTCGGGCGCGCCTTTGCATGCTAGCCCCATGCCACGCCGCTCGTTGAATCGCGCACTCTGGATACGATCTCTGTTGCTGGGGCTGATGCCGCTCTTGCCCATCGCCTTCAGCGCCGACATCGCCCCAACGGGCTCCACCTCCGGCTCAACCAGCGCCGCACCCAACGGCTTCAGACCGCTGGTGAAGGATGATCGCGCAGCAACGCCGGTTCTGGCGCCGCAATCCTCCGAGGGCGAACAGCGGATCAAGCAGTTCCAACTAGCCCCAGGCCTGTCGGTCAAACTCTGGGCCGCTGAACCCCAACTGGCCAATCCCGTGGCCTTCTCGGTGGATGAACAGGGGCGCGTGTTCACCAGCGAAACGTACCGGTACCGAACCAGTGTGCTCGATATCCGGCATTACATGTTCATGCTGGAGGACGATCTGGCCTCGCGCACCGTGGAAGACCGCTTGGCGCAAATCCGCAAATGGTTCGGTCCCGAGGGCGAGCGAGCGCTGAGCCAGGAAACGGAAGTAATCCGCAAACTAGAGGACACCGATCACGATGGCCGGGCGGACCACTCCGAGATCGTGGCCGAACACTTCACCAGCCCCCTCAGCGGCATTGGCAGCGGAGTTCTGGCCCGCCAGGGGCAGGTGTGGTTCACCGAGATTCCGTCGCTGTGGCACATCGGGCCGGCCGGTTCGGTTCGGGGCAACCTGCCGAAACTCAAGGAACCCGCGCTGCAATCCCAACCCCAGGTGCATCCCGAGTCGCTCGAAGCGCGGGCGATTTTGCACGGCTTCGGAGTGCGTTTCAGCTTCACGGGCCACGACTTGCATGGGCTCATTTTCGGACCGGATGGGCGCCTGTACTTCTCCTGCGGCGATCGCGGTGCCCACGTGGTAACGCAGGAGGGCACGGTGATCGATTTGCCCGACGAAGGGGCTGTGTTCCGCTGTGAACCGGATGGTTCAAAGCTGGAGGTGGTCCATCGCGGGTTGCGCAATCCGCAGGAACTGGCCTTCAACGATGAGGGCGATCTCTTCACCGGTGACAATGACTCGGATCAAGGCGACCGAGAGCGCTGGGTGCCCGTGATCGAAGGGGCCGACTCCGGATGGCGGGTGGGGCATCAGCACGCGCCATTGGGCAATGCGGGGCTGTGGAACCTGGAGCGGTTGTGGGTCCCGCCGTTCGAGGGGCAATCGGCCTCCATCCTGACGCCGATCGCTAACATCGGCGACGGACCCAGCGGGCTAGTGCACGATTCAGGCACCAGCCTTCCGAAGGCGCTGCGTGGGCGTTTTTTACTGGCCTACTTCAAAGGCACCAGTGCCAAAAGCGGGATTAGTTCGCTGCAATTGCGACCCTCCGGTGCAACTCACGAGCTGGTGGCGCACGACCCGCTGATCTGGAACTCCCTGGTGCCCGATGTCGACCTGGGGCCCGACGGATCCATCTTCTTCGCCGACTGGCACGAGGGCTGGCCCAAGAGCAACAAGGGCCGAATTTACAAATCCATCTTCGCCGAAGTAGCCGCCGATCCCGAGGTGCCCCGAACTCAGCAATTGCTCGCGGCCGGCATGAAGGACCGAACGCCCGAGGAGCTGTCGTCCTTGTTGGGTCATCGCGATCAGCGGGTTCGGCAAGAGGCTCAGTACGAGTGGGCGCGGCGCGGTGCCAGCTCGGTGCCGACTTTGAAGACCCTGGCCTCGACGGCCACCGACGAGCGGGTGCGCATCCACGCGATCCGGGCGCTGGGACAATTGGCCCGGAAGGATCCCGCTCCGCTCGGAAAAGCGCTGCTAAGCGTGGCCAAACGCTCTGAGGGTGAGGTGCGCGTCCAAGCCATCCGGGCGCTGGCTTCGTCCACCGAACTGGTGCGGCAACCGGGTACGGCTCCGTGGCTGAAGGATCAATTGGCCCACACGAATCCCCGCGTGCGATTGGCTGCCGCTCTAGGCCTGGGTCGGGCTCGATTGTCTGAGGGCGATGCCGCCGCCTTCATCGGGAGTGTGCGTCGGTTTGGAACGCCCGACGCCGTGTTGCGCCACGGGTTGGCCTACGGATTGGCCTCCGCTCTGTCCGATCGGGTCATCGAGGCGCATCGCTCCGACGCCGACCGGGAGATCCGGCAACTGGTGCTGCTCGCGGCCCGCATTCACCCGTCACCGGCGATCCGCGGCTTCTTGTCCGACCCAGATCCACTGCTGGCGCTCGAGGCCGCGCGGGCGATCCACGACCTACCGCTGACGGCGGCCCTCCCGAACCTGGCCTCACTGGCCGAACCCGCCCCGCTTCAGGCCTGGCGAGGTGCCCTGGCCGCCAGAGTTCCCCTGCCCGTCCCGACTCCGGCACTTGGAGCCATCCGGGATCTGCGAGCCGACCAACCACTGCCCTGGGGCGATGCGCCCGTAGACCACACCTCGCCGATGCTGCTGCGCATCGTGAATGCCAACTTCCGCCTGGGCACCCCGCAGGCGGCCCGACGTCTCGCCGCACTGGCCCGCGACACCGGGCTGCCAGAACGCATCCGCACCGAAGCCCTGCTCGCCCTAGGCCACTGGGACCTCCCCCCGGCCCGAGATCGCCTCCTGGGCGTCTACCGCCCCCTGCCGGCCCGGCCTGCGGGTCCGGCCCTCAAGGCGCTAGGCTCTATCGCTCCAGCACTGCTGCTCGGAGACACCACCGAGGCCATTCAGGTGGCGGTAGCCGAAGCCCTCAGCCGGTTGCACCTGACGAACTC
>JBBAPL010000285.1:0-3340 GCA_040400895.1 Aquabacterium sp. | reverse complement strand
GTCGGTGTCGGCGGCCAGGGCGTTGCCCAGCGGTTGCAGCGCCAGCAGGCAGGCGGTGGCCAGCGCACCACGGCGTGGCGGGGTGAGGAAGATCGGCATGGAAGACGGCTTTCGGGGCGGGCGCCGCATGGGCGCCGGTGCATGGGGATCGGTCGGCGCGCACCGACAGGCGCAGCCAACGCAGATGGAATGACTTGCCGCATGCGGCGGCGGCTGGCGACAGGTCGGCCCTGCCGACCTGGGCGGGCCGATCCGGGGCGTTCAACCAGCAGGCCGCTGGCAGGCGCAAGCGCTGAGGCGGGGCTCAGGCCACCCGCGGCGGTGCGCGGGCCTGCGCCGGCCGCCACGCGAACAGCGTGGCCGGTGCGTCCAGGAACAGGCGGGGCTGCGCATGGCGCAACTGGCTGGGCAGCGGCAGCTGCGTACCCACCTCAGGCGGCGGGGCCAGATCGCCGCGCAGCAGGCAGAAGCCGCAGTTGCCGTCCAGGCTGGCCAGGCCGGCAGGAACATGGCTGGTGCGCGTGCCCTCCGGGCTGCCGGCATGGCACACCACCTGCCAGGGCTGCTGGTGCGCCACCCAGGCGGAGGCGGCGCGGCTGATGCCCGGCGCCAATGCCGCCAGGCCCATCAGTGCGATGAGCAGGCGCAGGATCCAGTGGCGATGGCGGGGCATGAACACAGCGAAGGATTCTAGGCACCATCCACCAACAGCCGGGCGGGACATCTGCGACATCCTGCCGCGAATGGGCGCCGCGCCGAAGCAGCGCGCATGCCGTTGTGGCGCGGCGCCTCCGCCCTGGTCAGCCGGCCAGCGCGCGTGCGATGCGGTGCTTCGCCACCTTGGGCTTGGGCACAGGGAAGTCGAACCAGCGCCGCACGTCGTCGTCCAGCCCGATGCCGTGCATGTAGTTGTACAGCGCCTTCTTCAGGCCCGTGCCCAGCGCGGTGTGGTCGGTGCCGGTCGGGTCGATGAAGCCGATGTCGTTCCTGGCGAACGAGACCGGCGGCAGCGGAACCAGCTGCACGCCGTAGTCCTGCGGCGCCTGGCCCACCGGTGAATGCACGGTGGCCGAGAACCGGTGCCAGAAGCCGCTCTGGACGCAGCCCTCGGCAAACAGCTGGCGCACGTACTCCAGCGCGTCCACCGTATCCTGCACCGTCTGGGTGGGGAAGCCGTACATCAGATAGGCATGCACCAGGATGCCGGCGTCGCTGAAACCCTTGGTGACCCGCGCCACCTGGTCGACCGACACGCCCTTCTTCATCAGCGCCAGCAGCCGGTCGCTGGCGACTTCCAGCCCGCCGCTGATGGCGATGCAGCCGCTGTCGGCCAGCTGCTGGCACAGGTCGGGGGTGAAGCTCTTCTCGAAGCGGATGTTGCCCCACCAGCTGATGCCCAACTGGCGGCGCTGCAGCTCGGCAGCCAGCGCCTTCAGGCTCTTGGGCGGCGCGGCCTCGTCGACGAAGTGGAAGCCGGTCTGACCGGTCTCGGCCACGATGGCCTCGATGCGGTCGCACAGGGTCTCGGCGGTGGCGGCGTCGTAGCGCGCGATGTAGTCCAGGCTGACATCGCAGAAGCTGCACTTCTTCCAGTAGCAGCCATGGGCCACCGTCAGCTTGTTCCAGCGGCCGTCGCTCCACAGCCGGTGCATGGGGTTGAGCATGTCCAGCAGGCTCAGGTACTGCGGCAGCGGCAAGCCGTCCCAGGTGGGCGTGCCGACATCGGCGAACGCAACGTCGGGCTCGACGAAGTTGGTGTACGTCACCGCGCCATTCACCCGGTGGAAGGTGCGCACCAGGCGCTGGGCGCTGCGCTGCCCCTGCAGGTGGTCCAGCAGGGCCAGCAGCGGGCGTTCACCGGCGTCCAGCGTGATGTAGTCGAAATAGTCGAACACCCGCGGCTCGGTCAACTCGCGCAGCTCGGTGTTGACATAGCCGCCGCCCAGCACGGTGATGATCGACGGGTCGTGCGCCTTGATCGTCTGCGCGATGCGGAAGGCGGCATACACCGCGCCCGGGAACGGCACCGACACCAGCACCACCGTGGGCCGGTGCCGTGCCAGGGTGGCGTGGGTCAGCTGCTGCAGGCAGGCATCGACCAGCGTGGGCGGCGCGGCCAGGGCAGTGGCCAGCGGGTCGAAGGTGGGTTGGCTCTGCGCCAGGCTTTCGGCGTAGCGCACGAACTCAAACCGCGGGTCCACGGCTTCCCGCACCACGTCGGCCAGATCGTTGAGGTACAGCGTGGCCAGGTGGCGGGCATGGTCCTGCACGCCCAGTGCGCCGAAGGCCCAGGCCAGCGGGCCGGCGCCGTCGTCGTCGTAGGCGTCCAGCGTGGCAAAGCGCGGGCCTTCGGGCAGGAAGCTGCGCCCGACGATGCGGTGGGCCAGCGTGCTGTCGTGTCCCTGCAGAAAGCGGATGGTGGGCGCGATGGTGGCGGCATAGCGCGGGTAGGCCTCGGCAAAGGCATGCACCCGCACCGTGCGCTCGCCCTGCGGCACGGCGTCGATGGCGCGCTTCATGTCGGCCAGCCCGGCCGGCGACAGCAGGCGCAGGGCGAGCGCCAGCGCCAGGTCATCCTGCGTGGCCTGGAATCCGCGGCCACGCAGGAAGCCGGTCAGGTAGGCAGTGGACGGGTACGGCGTGTTGAGCTGTGTCATCGGCGGGATGAGCGACAGCACGCGGGGTGCACCTGACAGCGTTGGTGATGGCATAGCGGGCGCGATTGTCGGCGCTGCCGCGCAAGCGACTGGCGCCACGGATAATCAATGCCATGAATCCCCTGCTGGGCAAGCTGCACCCGTATCCGTTCGAGCGCCTGCGCGGGCTGACCGCCGGCATCACCCCCAACCCGGCCTACACCCCGATCAGCCTGGGCATCGGCGAGCCGCGCCATGCCACGCCGGCGCTGGTGGAAGAGGCCATCGTGGCCGGCCTGAAGGGCCTGTCGGTCTACCCGCCCACGGCTGGCGAGCCCCGGCTGCGCGAGGCCTTCACAGCCTGGCTGCAGCGCCGTTACGGCCTGGCGCTGGACCCCGTCACCCAGGTGCTGCCGGTGGGCGGCAGCCGTGAGGCGCTGTTCGCCATCGCGCAGACCATCGTCGACCCCACCCGCACGGGCGCCACCGTGGTCTGCCCCAATCCCTTCTACCAGATCTACGAAGGCGCGGCCCTGCTGGCCGGGGCCGCCGTGGTCTACGCCAACAGCGACCCGGCGCGCAACTTCGCGGTGCGCTGGGACGCCATCGACGACGCCACCTGGGCCCGCACCCAGCTGCTGTTTGTCTGCTCGCCCGGCAACCCCACCGGCGCGGTGATGCCGCTGGCGGAATGGGCCGCGCGG
>JBBAPL010000284.1:0-3341 GCA_040400895.1 Aquabacterium sp. | reverse complement strand
TGGGCGACACCTTACAGGTTGGGCGGTGTCGCACTTCAAACTTGAGGCCGGCCTGTCGTCAACAGAGTTTAAGTGCGTTAATTTACTTAACTTAGTTAACTGCTAGTACCGCAATTTAGGTGCGCTGAAAGTCATGCGGAGGTCCGCCATGTTAGGCAACATTCCGATATGACAGTTGAGCCTCCGTTTGATAAGAAGCGGTCCATTCGAGCCGCATTTGCCCTGGAAGTGTTGGCACTGCGCCATTGGGAACGTCACAGCATGCCCACGTATGGCACGTCCCTGGGGTTCGAGCTGTTCCTGAAGCTGGCGCAACTGGCCCAGGACATCGAAGGCCCGAGAGAACGCGTGCTCAAGCGCCTGTATCTGGAGTTGCCCTACACCCACCAGGCCGTGCGCATGAATCTGCGCCGACTGGAAGCCGACGGCTGGATCACGCTGTCGCCCTGGCCCAGCGACACCCGGGTGCGGCTGGTCGAGTTGAGCACCACCTACATGGACGTGTTCGACGCGTACATGGCGGAGTTCGCTGCCGTCATCGCAGGCTGAGCTTCAGCCCCGGCGGCACAGGGTGCCGCCACCGCAGACCCTGACCTGACCGGCTGACACCAGCCCGGTCAGCGCGCCCTGCCCGGCCCGCCGCAGGCCAGCCGCCAGGCGGGCAGCCGCGCGTCATGCCAGACCACCCAGAGCCACCGCGACCCGCCGCCTGGAAAGAGGGCCGGCCCCGGCCAGCGCATGCGCGCTGGCCGGGGCCGGTGGCTGGGTCATGCGGACCGGCCGGTCCGCATGACCTGAGCTGACCTGACCCGACCGACTGGCGCCGGTCGGGTCAGGGCGTCAGGGCTTCATGCCCGGCCAGCGGCCGGCCTGGCTGTCCAGCCCACCGGCCGGCTGGCTGGCCGACCGGTCGGCATGCAAGCCATCCAGCAGGCTGGCAGCCGGCGACGTCGCGATCTGCGGCAACAGCGCCACCGCAGCACCGGCCGGCGGCAAGTAGGCCGCCAGTCGCGCTGCCAGGCGGCGCGACAGGTCGTCCAGCGGCGCCTCGCCCACCGGCGCGGCACGGCTGCCGGACTCGGCCAGCGCGTTGGCGCTGTCCGGCCCGGTGGCAGCCTGCTGCTGGCCGTCCAGGTAGCGCGACAGCGACTGCGACAGGCCGTCACTGCCGTGGCGCAGCGCGGGGGCTGCGGCCGATGGCGTTTCGGCCTGGAACCACACGTCGACCAGGGCCTGCTGGCTGCCGTCGGTGCGCTGGTAGCTGCCCACCAGGCCCAGGCGGTTGCCGTTGTCCACCGTGGCACCAGCCTCGGCCTGCAGGCTCAGCGACTGCACACCCAGCGTGTCCAGCCCCACCAGTTCGCCGGCCTGGGTGAGGCCGTCGCTGTTGGTGTCGCGCCACACCTGCAGGTCGCCAAAGGCGGCGTCCTGCGCGTCGATGCGGCCGTCGGCATGGGTGTCGAGTTGCGCCAGGGCCACGAAGCCGTCGGTGGCATGGCTGCCATCGGCCAGCAGCGTGCCCTCGCCGAACAGCTCACCACCGTCGTCGATGCTGCCGTTGTGGTTGCGGTCCAGCACCAGCAGGCCGTCGGTGGGCGCCACCCAGCCGGTGGCCGCGCGGTGGCCCACGTTGCCCACGTCGAACTGCACACCGGCCGACAGTGCCAGCGTCTGCACGCCGTTGCCGTCCAGGTCCAGCACCAGCGGTGACAACGCCGTCACCGCGGTGTTCTGGTCGGTCGACATGGCCGTCAGGTCCTCGTCCTCGAAGGCGTTGGCCTGCGCCATGCTCATGGCCGAGAGCTGCTCGGTGCTGAAGGCCACCACCTGGTCGGTGGTCAGCGCCACGATCTGCACCGTGGTCAAGGCCCGCGCCTGGGCCGGGGTCAGCGCGGCGATCTCGACGGTGGTCAGGGCCAGCACCGCCGCCGTGCTGAGTGCCGCCACCTGGGCGGTGGGCAGCGCGGCCAGGTCTTCGGTCTCCAGCGCCGCGACCTGGTCTGCCGTCAGCGCGGCCACCTGGCGCGTCGTCATCACACTGAAGTGCGCCGTGGTCAGCGCGTTCAGGCTGACGGTGGCCAGGCTCACGACTTGCGCCGTGGTCAGGGCCGCCACCTGGCGGGTGGCCAGGTTCGACAGCTGGGTGGTGCTCAGCGCGGCCAGTTGCTCGGTGGCCAGGGCCGCCACCTGCGCCGTGCCCAACGCGGCCAGATCGGCCGTCTCCAGCACCTCCAGCTGGGTGGTGGTCAGCGCCACCGCCTGCGCCGCGGTCAGCGCGCCGAACTGCGACTCGGTCAGTGCCTGCACCGATTCCGTGGTCAACGCGGCCACCGCCTCGGTGGACAGGGCCGCCACCTGCGCCGTGCCCAGGCTGGCCAGGTCGGCCGTCTCGAGCGCTGCCGCCTGGTCGGTGGTCAGCTTGGCGATCTGGGCGGTGGTGAAGGCCGGGAACTGGGTGTCGGTCAAGGCGTTCAGGCTGGCAGTTGCCAGGCTGACCAGCTGCGCCGTGCTCAGCGCCGCCACCTGGCGGGTGGCCAGGTTGGACAGCTGGGTGGTGCTCAGCGCCGCCAGCTGGCCGGTGGTCAGCGCCACCGCCTGGGCGGTGGTCAGGGACGCCAGGTCGTCGGTCTGCATCACGGCGATGTCGGCGGTCGTGATCACCACCAGCTGCGCCGTGGTCAGGGCCGTGAACTGCGCCGTGGTCAGGGCCACGATCGACGCCGTGCTCAGCGATTCCACCTGGGCCGTGCCCAGCGCCGCCACCTGGGCGGTACCCAGGCTGGCCACGTCCGCGGTCTCCAGCAACGAGACCTGCTCGGTGTTGAACGCCGCCACCTGGGCGGTGGCCAGCGCCGAGAACTGCGTGGTGGTCAGTGCATTCAGGCTGGCGGTGCCCAGCGTGGCCATCTGGTCGGCGGTCAGCGCGGCCACCTGGCGGGTGGCCAGGCTGGCCATTTGCGCCGTGGTCATGGCCGCCAGCTGGCCGGTGGTCAGCGCCACCACCTGTGCCGTGCTCAGCGCATTCAGGCTGGCCGTCTTGACCGCCGCGATGTCCAGGGTCGACACCGCCACCAGCTGTGCCGTGCTCAACGCCGGGATCTGCGCGGTGTTCAGCGCCGCTGCGGCAGCCGTGCTCAGCGCCGCCACCTGGGCCGTCGTCAGCGCAGCCACCTGGGCGGTCGCCAGCGCACTGACATCGGCCGTCTCCAGCATGCTGGCCTGGTCGGTGGTCAGCGCCGCCACCTGGGCGGTGCCCAGGCCGCGGTACTGCGCCGTCGTCAGCGCATTCAGGCTGGCCGTGGCCAGGCTCACCAGTTGCGCCGTGGTCAGCGCCGCCACCT
>JBBAPL010000283.1:0-3363 GCA_040400895.1 Aquabacterium sp. | reverse complement strand
CCCGCCCTGCCCGGCGCTCAGGCACCACTGTGGCGCGCGGGTCCTTTGGCCTTCGCGCAAATCGTTGAACGCCGGCAATCCAAAGCAAGCGACGACTGAGAAGAGCCCGGAACTGCCGCAATTCACAAGCAACCATGGTGCAGGCAGACTTGCGGCCGCATACAGGAGACGACATGACAGCCACCAACCGCCAGATCCAACTCGCCAGTCTGCCCACCGGGAAGCTGGGCCTTGAACACTTTCAACTGGCCGAGGCGCCCATGCCCGTGCCTGCCGATGGTGAGGTGCTGCTGAAGGTGCTGCTGATCAGCCTGGACGCTGCCAACCGCGCCTGGATGCAGGGCGCCACCTACCGCGCCGCGCTGGCGGCGGGCCAGGTGATGGCCGGGGGCAGCATCTCCGAAGTCGTCGCCTCACACGCGTCCGGCTTTGCCCCGGGCGACCTGGTGTTTGCCGACACCGGGTGGCAGGCTTTTGCCGCGCTGCCAGCCAAGGTGTTGACCAAACAGCAGCGGCGTGGCCCTCTGAGTCACCTGCTCAGCGTCTATGGCATCGCCGGGCTCACCGCCTACTTCGGCCTGCTGCAGGTGGGCAAACCGAAGGCGGGCGAAACGGTGGTGGTGTCGGCCGCCGCCGGCTCGGTCGGCAGCCTGGTCGGGCAGATTGCCAAGCTGCAGGGTTGCCGCGTGGTCGGCATCGCCGGCGGCGCCGCCAAGTGCGCCTGGCTGCAAACCGAACTGGGCTTCGATGCGGTGGTCGACTACAAGGCCGGCAACCTCAACGGACAGCTCAAGGCAGCGGCGCCCGGCGGCGTCGATGTCTACTTCGACAACGTGGGCGGCGACATTCTGGAAGCCTGCCTGTTCCGCATGAACCTGGGCGGCCGGGTGGCCTGCTGCGGTGCGGTGTCGCAGTACGACGGCGCTCCACCGGCGCACGGCCCGCGCGGCGTGCCAGGCCTGATCGTCACCAAGCGACTGACGCTGCAGGGCTTCGTGCTGTTCGACTTCGCCGCTCAATTCAACGCGGCGCTTTCCGTCCTGCAGGGCTGGGTGGACAGCGGCCAGTTGAAGGTGCCAGAGGACATCATCGATGGCCTGGACAACACGCCGGCCGCGCTGATTGGCCTGCTGGCCGGCGAGAACGTCGGAAAGCGCATGGTGCGGGTCTAACGGCCCCGTTTGGGCCGCGCCGGCTCACCCAGCCTGCTTCAGCACCGCCGCCCGCTCCACCCGGCTGCGCTCGCGCGCCTGCAGCAGCGCGTGCAGGGTGATCTTGCGCACCTCCAGCTTGCTCTGCTCGATGTGGCTCTTCAGCAGCAGCTTGGCGGCGTCGGGCTTGCGCTGGATGACGGCGCGCAGGATCTTGGCGTGTTCTGCATAGGTGGCGGCGATGCGGTCGCCACGGGTGAAGTCGAGCCGGCGCACGATGCGGATGCGTTCGGTCACGTCCTGGTGCACCCGGGCCATCTCGCGGTTGCCGGTGGCGGCCACCAGTTGGGCATGGAACTGCTCGTCCAGCGCACCCACCGCATGGCCGTCGGCCAGGCGCTGCTCGTCGGGCACCAGCCACACCGCCTTCAGTGCCTGCAATTCGGGCGGGTCATCGGCGCGCTGGGCCAGGCGGTCCAGGCTGGCGGTCTCCAGCACGATGCGCAGGTCATAGAGCTGGTCGAGCCGGTCGAAGTCGATCGGCTTGACGAACCAGCCGGCCTTGCTCTCCACGTCCATGAAGCCTTCGTTGCGCAGGCGGAACAGCGCCTCGCGCACCGGCGTGCGGCTCACCCCCAGGCGGGCGCCGATGTCGGTCTCGCTGAACCGGTCGCCAGGCACCCACAGGAAGTCGTGCAGCTCGGCCTTGATCTGGGCATAGACCTGCTCGGCCAGCGCGGCACGGGGCTTGGTGTCGGTGGCGCTGCCCAGGGTGGCGGATCGGTGCGGCATGGCCTGCATCATGCGGCAAAGTGGCAGGCGGCCAGGTGCTGGGTGTTGCCGATGCTGGTGCCACTGCCGTGCCAGGCGGGCGCCTCGCGGCCGCAGCGGTCGGTGGCGCTGCCGCAGCGGCCGTGGAAGCGGCAGGCGTACGCCGGCGGGTCGATCGGGCTGGCGATCTCGCCCACCAGCTGGATGCGCGGGCCCTGGCCCGGGATGGCCGACACCAGCGCCCGTGTGTACGGGTGGCGCGGCGCGCGGAACACCTGCTCCGAGGGCCCCACCTCCACCAGCTTGCCCAGGTACATCACCGCCACGCGGTCGGTGAGCAGGCGCACCACGTTCAGGTCGTGCGAGACGAACAGCACGCCCAGCCCCAGTTCGCGGCGCAGCCGGTCGAGCAGCTGCAGCACCACCGCCTGCACCGACACATCCAGCGCGGCGGTGGGTTCGTCCAGGATCAGCAGCCGCGGCTGGGCCGCCAGCGCCCGGGCGATGCCCACGCGTGCCTTCTGTCCGCCCGACAGCTGGTGCGGCCAGCGTGCCAGCAGCTCGGCGGGCAGGCCCACCTGGGCCGCCACCTCGGCCACGCGGGCCTGCAATGCGGTGCCGCCCAGGCCGCGCAGCAGGTGCAGTGGCTCTGCAATGCTGTCGTGCGCAGTGAAACGGGGGTTCAGGCTGTCGGTCGGGTCCTGGAAGACCATCTGGATGGCCGGGCGCAGCGGGTGGCGGGCAAAGCGCGCGGCCGGGATGGCGGCCAGGTCCTGCCCGTCGAAGGTGATGCGGCCCTCGGTCGGGTCGTGCAGGCGGGCCAGCAGGCGCACCAGCGTGCTCTTGCCGCAGCCCGATTCACCCACCAGGCCCAGGCTCTCGCCCGGGGCGATGCTCAGGTTCACATCATCGACCGCATGTAGCAGCGCGCCGCGCTTGCCGGCCACCGGGTAGCGTTTGTGCAGACGCTCCACCTGCAGCAGCGGCTCAGCCATGGGCGGCCTCCGGCGCGTCAGCGTGGTGGGTGGTGGCCGGCAGCGGGTGCCAGCAAGCCACGCCATGGGCGGCGGTGGCGTCCAACTGCGGGCGCTGGGTGTGGCAGCGGTGGTCGGCCTGCGGGCAGCGGTCGGCAAAGCGGCAGGCGGGCAGGTCGGTGCGGCGCAGGTCGGGCAACTGGCCGGGCACCGGCTGCAGGCTGTCGGTGCTGCTGCCGGCACCCGGTGTGCTGCTCATCAGCCGGGCGGTGTAGGGGTGGCGCGGCGCGGCGAACAGCGCCCGCGTCGGCGCTGTTTCCACCACATGGCCGGCGTGCATCACCACGATGCGGTCGCAGTGGTCGGCCGCCAGCGCCAGATCATGGGTGATGAACAGCGTGGCCATCTGCCGTTCACGCGCCAGGCCGGTGATCAGGTCCATCACTGCCGCCTGGGTGGTCACGTCC
>JBBAPL010000282.1:0-3494 GCA_040400895.1 Aquabacterium sp. | reverse complement strand
GAACGGATGGCCTTGGAAGTGCACGCCTTGTTCGCGGACGTCCACCAGCGCGAGTTCGGAGTCTCCCAGCAACCGCGCTTGCAGGGTAGAGGCAGAGATGCGCTGAGTCATTGCCCGTGCCCGGCGCGTGCTTCGCGGATGTGCTGCACGAACTGATCGAACACCAACCAGCGCTGTTCGTCGGCCTTGTAGTACTCGCGGCGGTCGAGCTGATCCAACCCAAGCCCATACAGGTGGAAGTTCAACAGGGGCTTGTCGATCTCGATGGCATGCAGATCATCGGGCATGAAGGCGATTCCCGAGCCGGGTGCCACGAGCTTGCGGCTGGTTTCGGTCACGCCACCGGCCGGATTCCGAGCGTAGACTTTGTTCAATTCCTCGCCGCTGACGCCGGCAATCACCGCCCAGGTGGTGTGGTTGTGCACCGGCGTCCTGACTCCACCGGTGGTGGCATTGGCATACAGCGCAAAGCGGTGATCGTCGTCTTCATGCAAGCGGTAGAGATAGTTGCTGGGCTGGGTGCCGGGCGCCGGCGGCGGACAGGTCTCCAGCGTGAACAGGTCGACGCGCGCAGCGAGAACCATCAAGCGCCGCTGGATGGCCGACAAGCTGTCTCTGGTGACCCCGTCGCACGCTTCGATCGCGCGAATGTCCTGGATTGCCGCTTCGATCGCTTGATGGTGTTTCAGTCCAAGTTGCATGACAGCATCCCCCAGTTGGCGGGGCACTCAGCGCCCCAGGTTGTAGAACTCGTCGTTCGGCCGCATGCTGCTGACATTGGCCATGCGGTTGGACAGGCCGAAGAAGGCCGAGATGCCGGCGATGTCCCAGATGTCGTCCATGTCGAAGCCGTGCTGTCGCAATGCCGCGAAGTCGGCCTCGCCCACCGCCCAGGCCTGGGCCGAGACCTTCATCGCGAAGTCGAGCATGGCCATCTGCCGCGGCGTGATGTCGGCCTTGCGGTAGTTCACCGCCACCTGGTCGGCCACCAGCGGGTT
Organism: Aquabacterium sp.; assembly: GCA_040400895.1. Taxonomy (GTDB): domain Bacteria; phylum Pseudomonadota; class Gammaproteobacteria; order Burkholderiales; family Burkholderiaceae_C; genus Pseudaquabacterium. The sequence goes on along the minus strand of JBBAPL010000282.1, from coordinate 2,496 downwards.
CTTGGCGCGGATGCGCAGGATGGCACCGTGCGCCACCACGCAGTACTGGCACTGGTTGGCATTGCTGGTGGCCACCACGATCATCTCGCGCTCGGCCTTGGTGAGGTTGCCCGTCTTGTCCATCAAGGCATCGTGGTAGGCGAAGAAGGCGCGGAACTCGTCGGGCCGGTGCGCCAGCACGAGGAAGACGTTGGGCACGAAGCCCGACTTCTCCTGCACGGCCAGGATGCGCGTGCGGATGTCCTCGGGCAGGCCCTGGATCTCGGGCACCGGAAAGCGGCTGATCGGGAAGGTGGCGTTCGACATGGAGTCTCCTTGGGCGGTGGTGGAGGGTGTAATCCGGGGTGATGGGCTTGACTACGGTGCGCCAATGCGCACGGCGACTCGGCCTCGGACGCGGCCTTCAAGCAACTCGGCAGCCACGCCGATGGCGTCGTCCAGTTCGATCTCTCGGATCAGGCTTTCCAGCAGTGCAAGGTCGAGGTCTTGCGCCAGCCGGCGCCAGGCTTGCACGCGTTCGGCAAAGGGCGCCATCACGCTGTCGATGCCGACCAGGGTGACGCCGCGCAGGATGAACGGCGCCACGCTGGCGGGCCAGGACATGCCGGCCGCCAGGCCGCAGGCCGTGACCACGCCGCGGTAGCGCATGGCCGCACACACGTTGGCCAGCAACTGGCCACCGGCGACATCCACGGCGCCGGCCCAGCGCTCCTTGTCCAGCGGCTTGCCGGGCTTGGACAGCTCGGCGCGGTCGATGATCTGGCGTGCGCCCAGCGCCGTCAGGAAATCGGCCTCCTGCGGACGGCCCGTCACGGCGGCCACCTCGTAGCCCAGCTTGGACAGCATCGCCACCGCCACGCTGCCCACGCCACCGGCGGCACCGGTCACCACCACCGGGCCTTGGGTCGGCGTCACGCCATGGCGTTCCAGCGCCAGCACACACAGCGCCGCTGTGTAGCCGGCCGTGCCGATGCCCATGGCCTGCCGTGGCGTAAACGGCGCCTGCAGCGGGATCAACCACTTGCCCGGCACGCGAGCGCGTTCTGCCAGGCCACCCCAATGCACCTCGCCCACGCCCCAGCCGTTGAGCACCACGGGGTCTCCAACGGCAAAGGCTGGGTCGGCCGATGCCTCGACGGTGCCAGCGAAGTCGATGCCGGGCACCAGCGGAAACCTGCGCACCACGGGCGAGCGGCCGGTGATGGCCAGCGCGTCCTTGTAGTTCAACGTCGACCAGGCCACCCGCACGGTGACGTCGCCTTCAGGCAAGGCGGATTCGGGCAACTGCTGCACCGCGGCAGTCTGTTGTCCGTCCAGTTTGTCGATCAGCAATCCACGGAACATTGACAAGCTCTCCTCTTGGTTCGGAGGGTCACGGTTTGATTCGCATCCATTCAAGGAAGCCGTGCGCATAGACGTCCAGCGATTCAGGGGATCGTTCCAGCTTGGCGCGCAGCACAGCGCCTTCCCAGCCGATCCAGAAGAACTGGGCCAGGGCGGCGCAGTCCAGCTGCGGCGGGATCTCGCCCGCGCGCTGCGCCTCGGCCAGACAGGCGGCGGTGCGCGACTGCCAGTCCAGGAACACCTGCTGCAACTGGGCCCGGAACGACTCGGGCAACGTGCCCATCTCCTGCCCCAGGTTGCCGACCAGGCAACCACGCTTGAAGCCGTGCCGCGCCATGCCGGCCCGGGCATCGGCGATGAAGTGGCGCAGGCGCTGCAGCGGTGGTTCCGATGCGTCCAGAAACCAGCGGTCCAGCTTGGTGGCGAAGTAGTCCGCGTAAGCCGCGATCAGCGCCTGGCCGAAGGCTTCCTTGCTGTCGAAGTAATAGTAGAAGGACCCCTTGGGCACCTGCGCCAGGCGCAGGATCTCGTCGATGCCAACGGACGAATAGCCCTTCTCGGTGAGCACGGCCACGCCAGTGCGCAGCAGGTGTTCGCGGGTGTCGTGTCGTGACGATGCAGCATCCCGCGGCGGGCGGCCGCGGCGGCGGGTTGGCAGGGAAGCGGTGGTCATCGAAAAGAACAAATAGACCGATCGGTCGCATTATTGACGCAATTTAGACCGGTCGTCTATATTTTTCTTTGACGTCCTCTCTCCCTGCCGGACCTCAGCCGCGCGTGATCAGCGAAGCCCCCTCGTGCACCGGAATCGCGGTGATGCTCAAGTCCTTCAGAAAGGGCTCGGCCGCGACCTTGGCAATGGCCGGTGAGGCCATGAAGGCGTCCATCGACGCCTTGTCCTCCCAGATGTAGACGCTGGCGAAGGTACCGGTGTCGAAGTCGGCCATCCAGGTCTTCCTGATGAGGCCGGGCACCTGGGCAATCGCATCGGCATAGGGGCGCACCCAGTGTTCCTGGTACTCGGTCTCGTTCAAGGTCAGGACGTAACGGAAGATTTGCGCATATCGCATGGTCGTGGCTCTCTGGAGTGGCATCAGTGTTGGCGCCGACCGAAAATTGACCAGGCAAACCGCGTAGTGCCGACTGAAAACT
>JBBAPL010000281.1:0-3568 GCA_040400895.1 Aquabacterium sp. | reverse complement strand
CCAGGAAGTAGGTGTACGTGCCGTCGGACTTGCGCATCACGCGGTCCTTGTCGTCGCCGAAGTCGGTCGACTGCAGCCACAGCGCGCCGTCCTTGTCGTAGGACTTGCCGGCGGCCTGCACCCGGGCCACGGTGTCGGCGATCTTGCCGCTGGCGTACAGGCTGGATTCCAGGAAATAGTTCTGGAACTGCACGCCGAAGGCCTGCAGGTCGAGGTCTTGCTCATGCCGCAGGTAGGCCACGGCGAACTGGCGGATGGACTCCAGGTCGTCCGGGTCGCCGCTGGCGGTGAACTGGCGGTCGTCGGCGTGCACCGTCTTCTTCGCCAGGAAGTCGGCGGCGATGTCGGCGATGTAGTCGCCGTTGTAGGCGTTCTCGGGCCAGCCGGCGTCGCCCGGCTTCAACCCGCGCAGGCGCGCCTGGGTGCTGCTGGCCAGCGTGGCGATCTGCACGCCGGCGTCGTTGTAGTAGAACTCTCGGGTGACGGCCCAGCCCTGGCTTTCATACAGCCGGCACACCGCGTCGCCCAGCGCGCCTTGGCGGGCATGGCCCAGGTGCAGCGGACCGGTGGGGTTGGCGGAGACGAACTCGCACATCAGCTTGCGGCCGTGGGCCGCGCGCATGCCGAACTGGCTGCCGCTGTCCAGCACTTCGGCCACCACCGCCTGTCGGGCGGCGGGGGTCAGGCGCAGGTTGATGAAGCCGGGGCCGGCGATTTCCAGCGTGTCCACCCACTGCGCCACCGCTGGCTGTGCCTGCAGCGCGGCCACCAGCGCGGCGGCCAGTTCCCGCGGGTTGCGCTTCTGGGCCTTGGCCAGGCCCATCGCTGCGGTGATGGCGAAATCGCCATGCGCGGCCTGCTTGGGGGACTCGAACGCTGGGCTGTAGGGCGTGCCGGGCGCCACCTGGGCCACGGCGTCGGCTAGTGCGGCGAGCAGGGCCTGCTTGGCTTGGATCATGGGGGGCAATTCTAAGGCGGGGGTGTCGGCGGCCAGCCGGCTTCAGTTGCGGGTGCCAACGGCCGACAACCAGGATGGACCTGCCGCCGCCCATGTCAATCCGCCTGCCTCTCCCGCCACCCGACGCCCAGGACCTGCTGGACGCCGACGACGCCTGCCTGCCCAGCCGCATCGGCAAGTACAACATCGTGTCGCGGCTGGGCGAGGGCGCCACGAGCGAGGTGTTCCTGGCGGTTGACGCGTTCAACCACCGCAACGTGGCCATCAAGCGGGTGCGCCTGCCCACCGCCGGCGAGAGTGTGGAGAACCACTACCGCAGCCACTTCTTCGCCGCCGAGGCGGCCCTGGTGGGCAAGCTGCAGCATCCGAACGTGGTGCAGATCTTCGACGCCGTCGACGACCCGGTGCAGCCATACCTGGTGATGGAGTACGTGAGCGGCGCCACGCTGCGCCGCTACTGCCGCCCCGACGGCCTGCTGGCGCTGGACCAGATCGTCGAGATCGGCTTCAAGTGCGCGATGGCGCTGGCCTATGTGGCCCGCCACGGGCTGATCCACCGCGATGTGAAGCCCGCCAACATCCTGGCGATGCTGGGCGACGGGCAGATCACGGACATCAAGATCACCGACTTCGGCAGTGTGTTCGACCAGACCAGTGACCGCACCCAGGTCTTTCGCGTCGGGTCGCTGGCCTACATGTCGCCCGAGCAGTTGGACGGCGGCACGCTGGACACCCGGGCCGACATGTATTCGCTGGCGGCGGTGCTGTACCACCTGATCTGCGGGCGCCCGCCGTTCGATGCGCCCAACCAGGTGGCGCTGATGCACCAGATTTACCACGCCGAGCCGGTGCCGCTGGCCGGGCTGCGCGAGGGCGTGCCGCCCCGCATGGACGCGCTGCTGCGCCAGGCGCTGGCCAAGCAACCGGGCCAGCGCCCAGCCGACTGGGATGTGTTTGCGCGGGAATGGTCGCTGCTGGTGGCCAACGGGGAGGTGCCAGTGGGCCGGTTGCAGGACGTGCTGGATTCGGAGCGCTTCAACCTGCTGCGCACGTTGGAGTTCTTTCAAGGATTCGGCGACGTGGAGCTGTGGGAGGTCGTGCACCGTGCCCAATGGCTGCGCCACCGCTACGGCGGGGCGCTCTACCGCAAGGGCGACGAGGGCAACACCTTCCACATCATCGCCCTGGGTCGCATCGACGTGTACCGCGACGGCCAGCGCGTGGCGCAACTGGGCGCCGGCACCTCGGTGGGCGAGATGGCCTACCTGGCACCCAGCGCGGACCTGCGGGTGCACAGCGCCGATGTGATCGTGGCCGAGCCGGCCACCACCATCACCTTCACGCCCGAAGCGGTGGAAGTGCTCAGCCCCGCCACCCGCCACCTGTTCGACGCTGCCTTCATCCGTGTGCTGGTGCGCCGGCTGCATGCGGCGCACGAGCAGTTGCACCACCCGCGCCGCATCCTGTAGGCACCGCCTTCGCCCCCGTGTGCACCGTTGGGTGGCTGGCAGCGTTGAAGGATTGCGGGTGCCCGGGGGCTCTGCTCCAATGCCTCTCGGCTTTCGCGCCAACCACCACCCGAGGACGAGGACGACACATGTTCAAGAAGATCACCGCCACGCTGGCAGCCATGTTCCTGTGCGCAGGCCTGGCCCAGGCCGCCGACAGCTGCGACAAGCAGGCCGAGGACAAGAAACTGGCGGGTGCCGCCAAGACCAGCTTCCTGAAGAAGTGCAACGCTGACAGCGCCGCCGCGTCGCCGGCTGCTGCGGCCTGCGACAAGGCCGCGGCCGAGAAGAAGCTGGCCGGCGCTGCCAAGACCAGCTTCACCAAGAAGTGCGTGACCGACGGCGGCCCCAGCGCCGACGCTGCCGCTGCGAAGCCCGACGCCACCGCCGCGTGCGAGAAGCAGGCCGCTGACAAGAAGCTGGCGGGCGCTGCCAAGACCAGCTTCACCAAGAAGTGCGTGGCTGACGCCAAGGCCTGATGCAGCCTTGGCGCCCTGCGGGCACCTGACAGGCGCCCGACCCACGCCGCCTGCGGGCGGCGTGGCGCTTTCAGGCCGCCGATTGGCGCCAGTAGCCGGCGTCGCCGTAGTGGTGCTTGAGGTAGTCGATCCAAAGCCGCACCCGCAGCGGCAGGTGCTTGCGCTGCGGCAGCACGGCGTAGATGCCGTTGGGCGGCGCGGCGTACGCCTCCAGCACCGGCACCAGGGTCCCGGCGGCGATGTCGCCCTCCACCTCCCAGGTGCTGCGCCAGGCCAGGCCCAGGCCTTGGCGGCACCAGGCATGCAGCACCTGGCCGTCGCTGCAGTCGATGCGGCCGCTGGGCCGCAGGTGGCTGACGGTGCCGTCGATCTGGAAGGCCCAGCCGCGGGTCTGGCTGGCGTCTGACGACAAGGTCAGGCATTCATGCCGGCCCAGGTCGCCCGGGTGCTGCGGCGTGCCGGCGCGCTGCAGGTAGGCCGGCGCGGCCACGCACAGCCGGCGGTTGTCGGCCAGGCGGATGGAAATCAGGTTGCTGTCGGGCATGTCGCCCACCCGCACCGCGCAATCGCATCAGCGCTTCGCTCCATTGCCAAAGTTTCAGGAACTAATCGTGGAAGTAAGT
>JBBAPL010000280.1:0-3585 GCA_040400895.1 Aquabacterium sp. | reverse complement strand
ATCGAACGCCCGCTTTCAGCATCCACAGCAAAGGGCCACAAAGAGCCCCAAGCCGCCGGCGCACAGACCTCTCGGTGACAGTCCGTCCGGGCCATGGCACGGATGATCTGGTCACAGCAGCCGATCAGGAGCGAGACATGGCCAGCACCCCCGCGCCCGACAAATCCCGCGACGCCATCGGCACCGGCGTCGTGCCGAACGACGCCTGGCTGGCATCGGGTCCGTTGGACGACATCCTCGAACCCGACCTGACCATCGTCGACCCGCACCACCACCTGTGGGACCACAAGCGCCACCGCTACTTGCTGGATGAACTGCGCCAGGACACCGGCAGCGGCCACCGCATCGTGGCCACGGTGTTCGTCGATTGCCTGGCGTTCTACCGTGCCGACGGCCCGCCGGCGCTGCGCCCGGTCGGCGAGACCGAATTCGCCAACGGCGTGGCCGCCATGTGTGCCAGCGGCGCCTATGGCGAGCTGCGCGCCTGCGCCGGCATCGTCAGCCATGCCGACCTGACGCTGGGCGCCGCCGCCCGCGACGTGCTGCTGGCCCACATCGCCGCTGCTGGTGGCGCAGGCGGCCGCTTCAAGGGCATCCGCCATGCCGGCGGCTGGGACGCCAGCCCGCTGATCCACAACAGCCACACCAGGCCGCCGCCAGGGCTGTATGGCGATGCCACCTTCCGCCAGGGCTTGGCCCAGCTGGCGCCGCTGGGGCTGAGCTTCGAAGCCTGGCAGTTCCACCCGCAGCTGCCCGAGGTGACGGCGCTGGCGCGCGCCTTCCCCGACACAGCGATCATCCTCAACCACCTGGGCGGGCCGCTCGGGGTGGGCCCTTACGCCGGTCAGGCAGAGCAGACGTTCGCCCAGTGGCGCACCCACATGGCCGAGCTCGCCACCTGCCCCAACGTCAGCGTCAAGCTGGGTGGCCTGGGCATGCGCATCGGCATGTTCGATCACCACGCCCGTCCTGCACCGCCCACGTCGCAGCAGGTGGCTGACGCCTGGCGCCCCTGGGTGGAGACGGCCATCACCCAGTTCGGCGCGCAGCGCTGCATGTTCGAGAGCAATTTCCCGGTCGACAAGGGTGCTGCCAGCTACGCCGTGCTGTGGAATGCCTTCAAGCGCATCGCCGCGGGCGCCAGCGCCGGCGAGAAGGCCGCGCTGTTTGAAGGCACGGCCCGGCGCGTGTACAAGCTCTGATTTCCTCCCACCTCACCAAGAGACCACCATGACCCTGCCCACCACCGCGCTGCAGCTGCGCTCCACCGTGCAGCCCGATGCCACCCTCACAGTGCACCTGGAAACCGTGCCGGTGCCCGCGCCCGGCCCCGACGAGGTGCTGATCCAGGTGCAGGCCACGCCGATCAACCCGTCGGACATCGGCCTGCTGTTCGGCGCGGGCAACCTGGCCGCGTTGACGGTGGCCGGCACGGCCGACCGGCCGGTGGTCACCGCGCCGATCCCCGAGCGGGCCATGCCCGCCATGGCCGCCCGCCTGGGCCAGAGCCTGCCGGTGGGCAACGAGGGCGCCGGCCTGGTGGTGGCGGCCGGCGCATCGCCCGCCGCCCAGGCCCTGCTGGGCAAGACGGTGGCGGTGATCGGCGGCGCCATGTATGCCCAGTACCGCGCCATGCCGGCCAGCCAGTGCCTGGTGCTGCCGGCCGACGCCACGGCGGCCGACGGCGCGTCGTGCTTCGTCAACCCGCTCACCGCGCTGGGCATGGTCGAGACGATGCGGCGCGAGGGCCACACCGCCCTGGTGCACACCGCCGCGGCCAGCAACCTGGGCCAGATGCTCAACAAGATCTGCCAGAAGGACGGCATCGGCCTGGTCAACATCGTGCGCAAGCCCGAGCAGGCGGCCCTGCTGCGCGGCATCGGCGCCCAGTACGTGTGCGACAGCAGCGCACCCAGCTTCATGGCCGACCTGACCGACGCGCTGGCCGCCACCGGCGCCACCGTGGCCTTCGACGCCACCGGCGGCGGCACGCTGGCCGGCCAGATCCTGCAGTGCATGGAGGCGGCCATCAACCGCAATGCCAAGGAATACAGCCGCTACGGCTCGGCGGTGCACAAGCAGGTGTATCTCTACGGCATGCTCGACACCCGGCCCACCGAGATCGTGCGCACCTTTGGCATGGCCTGGGGCATCGGCGGCTGGCTGTTGTTCCCGTTCCTGCAGAAGATCGGCCCGGCCGCGGCCCAGGCCCTGCGCGAGCGGGTGGCCGCCGAGCTGAAGACCACCTTCGCCAGCCACTACGCACGCACCGTGTCGCTGGCTGGCGCCCTGCAGGCCGACACGGTGGCCTACTACACCGCCCGCAACACCGGTGCCAAGGTGCTGATCGACCCGTCGCTGTAACCCATTGCCACCGGGCTTGGCGCCGGTGCTGCCCGCGCACTAAGCCAGGCCAGCGCCGTCGCCCACCACTTCAAGGTAGGCGTCTTCCAGTGTCAGCGCCTGCACGCTGACCGCGCTGACCTCGGGGCCGTCCAGTGCGTCCACCACCTCGCGCAGGCTGAAGTGGCTGGGCAGCAGGCAGCTCAGCTGCCCGGCGCGCTGGCGCACGGCCCAGCCCAGGCGCTGCGCACGTTGCACCGTGGCCGCGCTGTCACGCGATTGCAGCCTGGCCACCGCCTGGCCGGGCACACGGGCCAGCAGCTCGGGCACGCTGCCCTGGGCCACGACACGGCCTCCCTGCATCAGCGCAACACGGCTGCACAGGTGCTCGGCCTCGGCCAGCTGGTGCGTGGTCAGCAAGATGGTGGTGCCGGCCTCGCGCAGGCCGTCGATCAGGCGCCACAGGTCCAGCCGTGCGGCCACGTCGACAGCGGCCGTGGGCTCGTCGAGCACCAGCAGCTCGGGGCTGTGCACCAGCGCCACAGCCAGGTGCAGGCGCTGTTGCCAGCCACCCGAGAGCCGGCCCACGCGGGTGGCCGCATGCGGGCCCAGGCCGAAGCGGTCCATCAACTGCGCCACCCGGGCACGGCGCTGCGCGGCGGGCAAGCCGTGCAGGCGGGCGAAGAAGTCCAGGTTCTCCGCCGGCAGCAAGTCGGGGTACAGGGCGCAGTCTTGCGCGCACAAGCCCACCCGCGCGCGCGCGCCGGACTGGCGCAACGGTTCACCCATCAGCTGCACCTGCCCGGCATCGGCCTGCAGCAGCTGGCAGACGATGTTGAGCACGGTGGACTTGCCGCAACCGTTGGGGCCCAGCAGCCCCACGACCTCGCCGCGCGCCACCTGCAGGCTGAAGCCGTCCAGCACCTGCCGACCTTCGGAACGGAGGCCAAAACGCTTGTGCAGGCCGTCGATCTGCAGGGCCGCTGTGTTGGCCGCCGTCATGGCCGCTGCTCCAGCACCAGCAGATGCCGGTACGACCGCACACCCAGCGCCAGTGACAGGCCGGAGAACGCCACCAGGAACGCCAGTTCGAAGCGCAGTTCCGCCACGCCCAGCCCGTACGCGGCCACGCCCTTGAAGGCCTGGTTCATGTGCAGCATGGGGTTGAGCTGGGCCACCGCCTGCATGGCGCCGGGCATGATCTCCAGCTGGAAGAAGGTGCCGCCCAGCACCAGCAGCGGC
>JBBAPL010000279.1:0-3609 GCA_040400895.1 Aquabacterium sp. | reverse complement strand
AGTGACGTCTCTTGAATCTGCAGGCAACCAGACTGTGCGAACCCCGGTGTTGTCCATGGGAAACCCGGCGGCGCCCGCAAACAGCGAGCAGGCCACCTGGCCCAACGGCTCGGTCAGGCCACTGACGCGCACAAGCAGCTGCGCAGCGCCGCTGGCACTGCAGACCACCAGGGCCAGAGCGGCCAGCAGGGACCTGCGGGCGGTTCGTCGGGTTGAGGCGGGCAGCGGGGGCATGTCGGTTCTCCAGGTTGTTTGCATCACCGGCGCCAGCAGCCTGCAGATCGTGTCTTTCGACGCGGGTTGACAGCGTCAACAACTCTAGAAGCACTGGTGGACACTTTCAACAACCCGCTGCGTGATCTGGACATCAGCGGCGGTCACCATGCAGCCCTTGACCGCAAATCCTCGTGGCACCTCCACAACCCAGCAGCGCCCTCTTAGGGCGGGAAGTGTCGAGACCGTCGTGCCGGCGAGGACTCCGGCTTGAGGGCGTGGACGAGACACGCGTCGGTGGCCCGGCTCTCGGCGATGGGCCTGTGGCTGAACGGCTGCGCCTTCGGCATACGCTGGCCAGATCTGGCGCAGCGATCGGTCGCACTGGCCGACAACACCGTCGTTCTGGTGCGCACACGCGTCGTGGTCGATGTAGCGCAGCGGGCCGAGTTTGACCGCCAGAACAGCCGCGTGCTGGCCAGCATGGGTCAACAACCGGGCCTGCTGGGCGATGCCGCAGGGCGGCAGATCTTCGGCAACGCAGGCTGGACGATGAGCGTGGGGGCCAGCGACGACGCGCGGGCGGCTTTCGTGAAGTCGGCCGTGCACCGCGAGGCCATCGCCAGACGCCGCCCGGCCTTGCTGGCGGTCGAACTCAAGCGGTTGACGGCCGCGCGCAAGGACCTGCGCTCCAGCGGGGATGCCGCGCTGCGCCTGCTGGCCGACCCGGTGAGCCTGCGCAGCGATTGGGAGTGAGTGCGCAACGCCTGCGCACGCCAATCATCACTCGGCCCTGGCGGGCACCGCCGCGAACCCGCGAGCACAAACGTCGGAGCCACTGCGCCTGCGTACGGTGCCGCACGGTTGAGCCGGCGGTCACTCGGTAAGCTGCTGGCTGCGCTGAGGTCACTTCAGCACGACAGCAACACGTGCAGGGCCAAGCGCTGCTGGCCTGGCGTTTCGCTGGTCGCAGAGCCCCACCTGGGTGGTGATGCAGAAGGTTCTCCAACAGGGTTTGAGCACCCTTCTGCTGGACGATGGTGTGGCGTGGCTGATGGCGACGACACGGGCCTCCATGGCGGTGAGGCCGTGGCTGCCCAACGGGCCGCTGGTCGGCGACTTCAGCTTGCAGGCCCGGCCGCTGGCCGACGGCGGCTGGCTGTGGGCCAGTTGGCAGTGCCGGGCGGACATGGCTTCGGCCTGAAAGCACACCATGGAATTCAAGGATTACTACGCCACGCTGGGTGTCGAGCGCACCGCGACGCAGGACCAGGTCAAGCGCGCCTACCGCAAGCTGGCGCGCAAGTACCACCCCGACGTCAGCAAGGAGCCCGATGCCGAGGCGCGCTTCAAGGAAGTGGCCGAAGCGCACGAAGCCCTCATCGACACCGAGCGCCGCGCAGCCTACGACGACATTGCGCAGCGCCACGCCAGCGGCCAGCCCTTCGAGCCGCCACCGGGTTGGGACACCGGCTTCGAGTACAGCGGACGCGGCGGCGCGCCAGGCCGGACCGCTCGGGGCCATGCGGCCGACACCGGCGCGGACCCAGACTTCAGTGAATTCTTCGAGTCGCTGTTCGGCCGGGGCGGCCCGCAGGACATGCACCGGCGCAGCGCGGCTGGTGGGCCGGTGCAGGGCCGTGACCACCATGCCAAGGTGGCCATCGGACTGCTGGATGCCTGCCAGGGCGCCCAACGGACGATCTCGCTGCACATGCCCATGGTCGACACCGCGGGGCGAGCCACTCTGCAGCAGAGGCAGCTCGACATCCGCATCCCCCAGGGCGTGCGCGAGGGCCAGCACCTCAGGCTGACAGGACAGGGCGGCGCGGGCCTCGGCGGAGCGCCGGCTGGCGACCTGTACCTGGAAGTCCAGTTCCTGCCGCACCCGGTGTTCCGGGTGGACGGCGGCGATCTCAGCTTCGACCTGCCAGTCGCTCCCTGGGAAGCCGCGCTGGGCGCCACGGTCACGGCGCCGACGCCCGATGGCAGCGTGGCACTGAGCGTTCCGGCCGGGTCGCCCCAGGGACGCAGGCTGCGGCTGAAGGGCAAGGGCCTGCCAGGCAAAGTACCCGGAGACCTCTACGCGGTGCTGAACATCGCGCTTCCCCCATCGGTGTCCGACGCCGAGAAGGCGGCCTATGGCGCCTTTGCGAGCGCCTTTGCCGCTTACAACCCCCGCTCTGCACTGGAGGCTTGAAGACCATGGCTGCCGTGACCACCTGGACCGCAGAAACGCTGGTCGTCGAAGAGCGTGTGTCGTTCAGCCTGACAACGCTGTGCCATGCCACCGGCGCCGACCCCGAACAGGTCCAGGCGCTGGTGGCCGAAGGCCTGCTGCGGCCCACCGGTGTCAGCCCGGTGGACTGGCAGTTCCTGGGTGACGCCTTGCCGCTCACCCGCAGGGCGCTGCGGCTGGCCCGCGATCTCGGGCTGGACCTGGCCGCCGTGGCGCTGGTGATGGACCTGTTGGACGAGATCGATCGCCTGCGGGCAAGTTCGCGGTCACGTTGGTCATCCTGAGGCCAGTCAGCATGACCTGGGCGGCTGGTGGTTCAGATGGACCGCCGGCGGTCGAGGTTGCGGCACGCGGCCAAGTGTGCGTGCGCTTTCGAACCGACCGGCGGGCTCGGCGAGATTACAACCACCTCAGTCCATCCGACATCCGCCACGCACGACACGGCGGCACCGGCTCACGAGGAATCGATTCATGAACAACAGCCCCACCAAACATGGCCATGCCCGGGTTCGCCGATGCCGCCGACACCACGAAGCGCGACGCCTTCGTCGCGGCAGCGGCCAGGGACCTTGCCAAGGGCAAGGCCGTCGGCTGAATCGCGAACGCCGTGCCGGCCTCGTTCCCGACACAACCGAAGTGGACCTCCCATGAACAAGCTGCTGGTTGCCATCTTCGACCATGACGGCGCTGCGGATGCCGGACTGAATGCCCTGCGCGCCCTGCATGCTGCGGGCGACATCACCCTGTACGCCACCGGCGTGTTGGCGCGCGATACCCAGGGCTCGGTCAGCGTCAGGAAGTCCAAGGACACCTACTCAGCCGGCACCGTCACCGGGCTGGCGGTCGGCAGCCTGATCGGCCTGCTCGGCGGGCCCGTGGGCATGGCCACTGGTGCCGCCGCAGGCACCGTGGCCGGCGCCGTCCGCGACTTCTGGGCGGCAGGTGTGGGCCTGGACTTCATTGAAGCCGCGACCCAGGATCTGCTGCCGGGCAAGGTGGCACTGGTGGCCGAGATCGAAGAGGAGCGGGTGATCCCGGTCGACCTGGCATTGGAAGCGGCTGGCGGTCAGGTCTTCCGGCGCACCCGCACCGACGTGGTGGAAGCGTATGCGTCCGGCCAAGTCATCTTGACGCAGGCCGCCGGCAGGTCGCCGTTC
>JBBAPL010000278.1:0-3699 GCA_040400895.1 Aquabacterium sp. | reverse complement strand
CCATTTGTAGCCCATCCGTAGCCCACGCCGCCCAAAGAAAAAGGGCTTGGCGTGCGCCAAGCCCTTGATCCGATTGCTGATTTCTTGGTGGAGATGAGGAGGATCGAACTCCTGACCTTCGCATTGCGAACGCGACGCTCTCCCAGCTGAGCTACGCCCCCACGAACAGCAGAAATTCTAGCAGCAGCAAAATGCCAGCCGCGTCCGGTCGCAGTCGCGGTACAACCTCGGCTTCTTCGACCGACGGACCGATTCCATGGCTCTCCACGATGCGGCTTGGCACGACGCCCAATACAACAACCGCGCTCGCGTGCCCGAAGCCGCCGATGTGCTGCTGCCGCGCTGGGCCCAGGCGTCGGCGCTGTCGCGCGAGCGCATGACCTGCGTGCTTGATGAACCCTACGGTGCATCGCCCGGCGAAACGCTGGATGTCTTTCCGGCCCGGGAGCCCGGCGCGCCGGTGCTGGTGTTCATCCACGGCGGCTGGTGGCGCTCGCTCGACAAGGCCGACCACAGCTTCGTGGCGCCGGCCTTCGTGCAGGCCGGGGCGATGGTGGTGGTGCCCAGCTACAGCCTGTGTCCGGCCGTCAGCATCGAGCAGATTGCCCTGCAGACCAGCCAGGCGCTGGCCTGGGTCTGGCGCCATGCCGCCCGCTTCGGCGGCAACCGCAACCGCATCGTGGTGGTGGGGCACTCGGCCGGCGGCCATCTGGCGGCCATGCTGCTGGCTTGCCGCTGGAAGACGGTAGGCGACGACCTGCCGCAGCGCCTGGTGCACGGCGCCATGGCGATCTCGGGCCTGTTCGACCTGGAACCGATCCGCCAGACACCGTTCCTGGCGGCCGACTTGCAACTCACGCCGGCCGCGGTGCGGCGGCTCAGCCCGGCCTTCTTTCCCCGTCCGCGCGGGCCGCTGGCCGCGCTGGTGGGCGCGCTGGAGAGCGAAGAGTTCCAGCGCCAGAACCAGCTGATCCGCGATCAGTGGGGCCCCAGCAGCGTGCCGGTGTGCGAGGCGCTGCCGGGCCTGAACCACTTCACCGTGCTGCACGACCTGGTCGACCCGGCTGGCCAAGCGCACCGTCATGGCTTGCGTCTGCTCGGGTTGCCGGCTTCGGGATAACCATTAAATCGAGCATGGCTATGCGATGCATTGATGCATTGCATTGGCGCCTGCCTCATTTGGCTGCTAGCGTCCAGCCGTCTGCAGCCCTCAACGGGCGTGGGCACATCCGTTGTGCTGGCGCCCGCCAGCCCTGACCGACCTGCAAGAGGAGCATCCCATGAGTTTGAAGGGTTCCAAGACCGAGCAGAACCTGAAGGACGCCTTCGCCGGCGAATCCCAGGCCAACCGCCGTTATCTGTACTTCGCAAACAAGGCCGACATCGAGGGCCAGAACGACGTGGCCGCGCTGTTCCGGTCCACGGCCGAAGGCGAAACCGGCCATGCCCACGGCCACCTCGAGTTCCTCGAGAACGGCTCGGGCGACCCGGCCACCGGCATGCCCATCGGCAGCAGCCGCCAGAACCTGGCCGCTGCCGTGGCCGGCGAGACCCATGAGTACACCGACATGTACCCTGGCATGGCCAAGACCGCACGCGACGAAGGCTTCGACGAGATCGCCGACTGGTTTGAAACCCTGGCCAAGGCCGAGCGCTCGCACGCCAACCGCTACCAGAAGGCCCTGGACGCGCTGGTCGACTGACCGGCCGCCACGCCAACCTGCACAAGGGGTCGTCATGGCCCCTTGTGTGTTTCTCTTGGTCCCCCAACCCGCAGCAGCCCACGATGAGCAAGCGCGAAGGCAACCTCGAGGCGCCCACCCGGCACCCTCTGGACTGGAAGAACCCGGCGTTCTACGACCGCGAAGCCTGCGAGCAGGAAATGGAGCGGGTGTTCGACATCTGCCACGGCTGCCGCCGCTGCGTCAGCCTGTGCCAGAGCTTCCCCAATCTGTTCGACCTGGTCGACGCCACCGCCGACGGCGAGGTGCACGGCGTGGCCAAGGCCGATTACGCCAAGGTCGTCGACCAGTGCTATCTGTGCGACCTGTGCTACATGACCAAGTGTCCGTACACGCCGCCGCACCCCTGGCAGCTGGACTTCCCGCACCTGATGCTGCGCGCCAAGGCCATCAAGCACAGCCAGGGCCTGGTGGGCGAGGGCGAGAAGATGCTGGCCCGCACCGACGTGCATGGCAGCTTTGCCGGCATTCCGGTGGTGGTGCAGGCGGTCAATGCGGTGAACGGCAGCAAGGCCGGCCGCAGCCTGCTCGACAGCATGCTGGGCGTGCATCCCGATGCCTGGATGCCCGGCCTGGCCGACAAGCGCCTGCGCCAGACGGCGCCCGGGCAGGGCAGCGCCACGGCGGTGGTCAGTGGCCAGCGCACGCCCGGGCGGGTGGCCATCTTCGCCACCTGCTTCATCAACCACAACGAGCCGGGCATCGGCCACGACCTGATCAAGGTGCTCGATCACAACGCCATCCCCTGGGTGCTGGTCGATCAGGAAAGCTGCTGCGGCATGCCCAAGCTGGAGCTGGGCGACCTGAAGGGCGTGGAAAAGCAGAAGGAAGCCAACATCCCGGTGCTGGCCCGCTATGCGCGCGAAGGCTGGGCCATCGTCACCCCCGTGCCCAGCTGCACCCTGATGTTCAAGCAGGAACTGCCGCTGATGTTCCACGACGACGCCGACGTGCAGGCGGTGAAGGCGGCGATGTTCGACCCGTTCGAGTACCTGGTGGCGCGCCAGAAGGACGGCCTGCTCAAGACCGACTTCCAGCGTGACCTGGGCAAGGTGAGTTACCACATCCCCTGCCATGGCCGGGTGCAGAACATCGGCAAGAAGACCGAAGAGATGTTCAAGCTGATCGGCCAGACGGTGGCGGTGCAGCTGACCACGGTGGAACGCTGCAGCGGCCATGCCGGCACCTACGGCGTGAAGACCGCCACCCACCCGGTGGCCATGAAGATCGGCAAGCCGGTGTTCAAGGCCATGGCCAAGGATGGCCCCGATTTCATCAGCAGCGACTGCGCGCTGGCCGGCCACCACATCGCCCAGGGCATGCAGCAGGCCGGCACGCCGGCCAAGGCGCTGCAGCACCCCCTGAGCCTGCTCCGATACGCCTACGGAATCAATTGACCATGCCCACCATCCACCGCGACAACCTGCTGACGCTGGAGGGCTACAGCAAGGTCCGCAAGAGCAGCAAGCCCGCCGCCATCGCCCACCGCAAGCTGCGCAGCGTGCACCTGGGTGAGCACATCACGCTGCAGTTCGAGGACGAAGCCACCATCCGCCGGCAGATCCAGGAGATGCTGCACATCGAGAAGATCTTCGATGAAGACGGCATCCAGGCCGAGATCGACGCCTATGCCCCGCTGGTGCCCGACGGCAGCAACTGGAAGGCCACGCTGCTGATCGAATACCCCGACCCGCATGAGCGCAAGCGCGAGCTGTCCCGGCTGATCGGCGTGGAAGACCGCATGTTCGTCGAGGTGGAAGGGCATGCCCGCGTGTATGCCATCGCCGATGAAGACCTCGACCGCGAAAACGCCGAGAAGACCAGCGCGGTGCATTTCGTGCGCTTTGAATTCTCCCCGGCAGCGCGCCAGGCGGTGCGCGCCGGGGCCTCCGTGAAGCTGGGCTGCGACCACAGCCACTACCCGGCGCATGTGCAGATCACACCCGAGACGCTGGCG
>JBBAPL010000277.1:0-3725 GCA_040400895.1 Aquabacterium sp. | reverse complement strand
GCCGTCGCGCTGGATGGCGATGCTGCCGCCCAGCAAGCGGGTCGCGCCAGTGTGGGTGTTGTCGGCGGCGCCGTCGAACAGCAGGCTGCCAGCACCGGACTTGGTGAGCGTGCCACCGCCGGCGCCTGCGCTGTCGGCCACCAGGCCACCCAGTTGCAGCGCCGCCCCGGTCGCCACCTGCAGCGTGCCACCGGCGGCGCCCAGCTGCAGTGCGCGGGCGTCGGCCAGGCGCAGGGTCTGGTCGACCTGCAGCGTGCCACCGTCGAGCACCAGCGCACCGGCCGCCGTGCCCAGCTGCCCATCACGCTGCAGTGCCAGGGCACCGGCCCGAACCAGCGTGCTGCCGCTGCGGCTGCTGTCGGTGGGCGCGGTGAGCAACAGCGTGCCGGCACCGGTCTTGACCAGCGCGCCGGCACTGCTGCCGTCGGCCAGCGCGGCCGGCAGGCCGAGGGTGTGGCCCGCATCCACCTGGACCGTGCCGCCGGCTCCCTGCAGCACCAGGCTGCGGCCGGCCGCCAGGCTGAAGCTGCCCGCAGCGCGCAGCGTGCCGCCGTCCAGCAGCAGGCTGGCGGGCTGGGCGGCATCGGGGATGGCGCCCAGCGCGCTGTCATCGGCCACCACCAGGCTGCCGCCCAGCAGCGCCAGGCCGCCGGTGTGGGTGTTGGTGCCCGACAGCGTGAGGCTGCCGCTGCCCGCCTTGGCCAGGCGGCCCGGGCCACTGAGGTTGCCCGACAGCGTGTGCGCGCTGTCGGCGCTGGTGGTGGTCAGCGTCCCGGCGTCGATCTGGACGGCGCCGGCACCCGACAGCGCAGCCACCGCCTCGCTGGCGGCCGCCACCAGCCGGCTGCCGGCCGCCAGCCGCACCGCCACGCCGTCGTCCAGGGCCGCGCCGCCGTTCAGCGCCAGCGTGCCCTGCAGCAGGTCGACGGCGCCGGTGAAGTTGTTGCTGCCGGCCAGCGTCAAGCGGCCGTCGCCCTGCTTGACCAGGCCGCCGCTGCCGCTGATCTGGCCGCTAAACAGGCTGTCGCCCGGCACCACGGTGGTCAGCTGGAAGCCGCCGAGCTGCACCGCGCCGGCGCCAGCCAGCGCGCCGATGGTCTGAGTGGCCTGCAGCACCAGGCTGGCGCCGGCATCCACCTGCACCGGGCTGGCCACCGACAAGGCCTGCGCGCCCAGCAGCGCCAGGCTGCCGCCTTGCACCTGGGTGGCGCCGGTGTGGCCGTTGCTGTCGGCCAGCGTCAACATGCCGTCGCCCTGCTTGACCAGGCTGCCGGTGCCCAGGGTGCTGCCGGCAAAGCGGGTGCTGTCGCCATTGGCGCCGGCCGACAGGCTGAAACCGTCCAGCACCACCGCAGGCACGGCCGGCCCGTCGTTGCTGGCCAGTGCGCCGATGTGGGCGCCGCGCAGCAGCCGCAGCTCCACCCCCGGCAGGCCGGCCAGGGTGACGGTGCTGGCGGCCAGCACGTCGGGTGCGGCCAGGGCCAGGCTGCCGCCCTGCACCAGGGTGCCACCGCTGTGGCCGCTGGCACCGGCCAGCACCAGCTGACCGCTGCCCTGCTTGACCAGGCCACCGCTGCCGGCCAGCGTGCCGTCGAAGCGCATGCTGCTGGCGTCGCCCAGGGTCAGCGTGGTGCCGGGCTGCAGCTGCAGCAGGCCGCTGCCGGTCAGGCGGGCCAGGGTCTCGGTGTCATCCACCTGCAGCGTGGTGCCGGCCGCCAGGCTGACCGCGCCGCCATCGGGCACCGCCTGGCTGCCAGCCAGCCGCAGCGTGCCAGCCAGCACCTGGGTGCCGCCGCCGTGCAGGTGCGCACCCGTCAGCTGCAGCGCGCCACTGCCTTGCTTGACGAGGCTGCCTGCGCCGTCCAACCGGCCGTTGAAGCTGCCATTGGTGGCCTGATCGAACACCAGCGCGCCCGCCAGGGTGAAGTTGCCCGGCAAGCTGAGGCTGTCGCCCTGCAGCGTGCCGGCATCCACCCAGGTGCCGCCGGTGTGGCTGTTGCTGCCGCTGAGGGTGAAGCGGCCGCTGCCCAGCTTGCGCAGCGCCCCCGCCCCGCTGATGGGGCCGCTGAAGGTCGTGTCGGCGCTGTCGCCGGTGGACAGGGTGGTGCCGGATGCCAGCAGCACCTGGCCGGCGCCGCCCCCCGGCTGCGACAGCGACAGAATGCGGCTGCTGGCCTGCACCGCCAGCGTGGCGCCCGCGGCCACGCTGACCGGGCTGCCGGTCAGCGCATCGGCATGCGCCAGGGCCAGGGTGCCGCCCAGCACCTGGGTGCTGCCGGTGAAGCCGGTGGCGGCGTCCAGCGTGAGGCGCCCACCGCCCAGCTGCTGCAGCACGCCGCCGCCGCCGCCGGTCAGCGTGCCGCTGAACGTGCTGTCGGCACCGCCAGTGGCCAGCGTGAAGCCGTTGAACTGCACCGCGCCGCTGCCCGACAGCGGGCCCAGCCGCACGGCCACGCCCAGCTCCAGCGTGGTGCCGGCGGCCAGGTCGACCGCATGGGCCGCGCCCAGCGCCTGGGCCTGCTGCAGCGACAGGCTGCCGCCGTCCACGTGCACCGCGCCACGGAAGCCGGGGTTGGCGCCCGCCAGCGCCAGCGTGCCGGCGCCTGCCTTGGTGACGCTGCCGTCGCCAGACAGCGGCCCGGTCAGCTGCAGCGTGGTGCCGGCAGCCACCGACAGCGTGCCACCCGCCGCGCCGGTGGCCACGGTGCGCTGCGGCGACAAGGCGAGCAGGGCGGCACCGCTGGTGCGCAGACTGCCGCCGTCCAGCGTGAGCGTGGCCGCCGGCGCGCCCAGCGCCGTGTCGGCCTGCACCGCCAGCACGCCCGCCAGCACACTGGTGCCGCCGGTGTGGCTGCTGGCGCCGGTCAGCCGCAGCGTGCCTGGCCCCTGCTTGGCCAGCGCACCGTCGCCGCTGAAGCTGCCGGCAAAGGTGGTGGTGGCGCCGTCCCCGGCATGGCCCAGGGTCAGCACACTGCGGTTGACCAGCACCACCGTGCCGGTGCCGCTGAGCGCGCCCAGCTGCTCGCTGGCATCGACCAGCAGGCTGCCGCCCGACATCACCAGTGCGCCGTCGTCGGGCAAGGCCTGGCTGTTGCGCAATTGCAGGCTGCCGGCCTGCAGCTGGGTGTCGCCACGTTGCAGGTTGGCACCGGCCAGCGTCAGCGTGCCACCGCCCAGCTTGCGCAGCGCACCACCGCCGCTGAGCGTGCCATCGAAGCGGCTGCTGGCCAGGCCGGTGGACAAGGTGGTGGCGTCGGCCAGCACCGCATCGCCGTCGCCCGCCAGGCTGCGCAAGGTGACGCTCTGCGCCACGTCGAGCCGGCTGCCGGCGTCCAGGATCAGCGCATTGCCCGGGCCCAGCGCCTGGGCATGCTGCAACTGCAGGCTGCCGGCCTGCACCGTCACGGCGCCGCCGAAGCTGCCGTTGTTGCCTGACAGCACCAGTGCACCGTCGCCCTGCTTGGCCAGCGCCCCGCCGCCGGCCAGCGGGCCGGCCAGCGTGAGCCCGGCCGAGGCCGGGGTGTCGAGCGCCCCACCGGCCGCACCCAGCTCCAGGGTGCGGCCGGCATCCAGCGGCACCGGGCTGGCACCGGTGGTGGCCAGCGTGCCGCCGTCGAGCGTGACCACGCAGGTGGTGGCGCCCAGCTGGTCGTCGCGGCTGACCACCAGTCGCCCCTGCAGCACACGTGTGCCGCCCCTGTGGCTGCTGGCGCCGGCCAGCGTCA
>JBBAPL010000276.1:0-3815 GCA_040400895.1 Aquabacterium sp. | reverse complement strand
TCGCCGACTTCACCGTCACCGAGCAGATGCTCAAGCAGTTCATCAAGATGGTGCACCCGCAGTCCATCTTGCGCCCCAGCCCGCGCATCATCATCTGCGTGCCTTGCGGCAGCACCCAGGTCGAGCGCCGCGCCATCCGTGAATCTGCACTCGGCGCCGGCGCATCGGATGTCTACTTGATCGAGGAACCCATGGCCGCAGCCATCGGCGCCGGCCTGCCGGTCAGCGAGGCCTCGGGCTCGATGGTGGTCGACATCGGCGGCGGCACCACCGAGGTGGGGGTCATCAGCCTGGGCGGCATGGTCTACAAGGGCAGCGTGCGGGTGGGCGGCGACAAGTTCGACGAAGCCATCATCAACTACATCCGCCGCAATTACGGCATGCTGATCGGCGAGCCCACCGCCGAGATGATCAAGAAGAACATCGGTTCGGCCTTCCCCGGCAGCGAGGTGAAGGAGATCGAGGTGAAGGGCCGCAACCTGAGCGAAGGCGTGCCACGCAGCTTCACCATCAGCAGCAACGAGATCCTCGAAGCCCTGACCGACCCGCTGAACCAGATCGTCAGCGCGGTGAAGAACGCGCTGGAACAGACGCCGCCCGAGCTGGGTGCCGACATCGCCGAGCGCGGCATGATGTTGACCGGTGGCGGCGCTTTGCTGCGCGACCTGGACCGCCTGCTGGCCGAGGAAACCGGCCTGCCGGTGCTGGTGGCCGAAGACCCGCTGACCTGCGTGGTGCGCGGCTGCGGCATGGCGCTGGAGCGCATGGAAGGCCGCGGCTCGATCTTCACGTCCGAGTAAGCCTTGGCGTCCCGTCACCCGGCCGGCGCATCCTGGATGCGGCCGGCCGTTGTCATTCAGGCCAGGGGCTGATCCGCCATGGCCCTGGGCACCATCGACCGCACGCCGCTGCCCTTCTTCCGGCAGGGGCCGTCGGCGCTGACCAAGCTGGCGCTGTTTTCGGCACTGGCCGTCTTTCTGATGGCCGCCGACACCCGTTGGCGGCTGACGCAGCCCTTGCGCGCCGCCCTGGCCACGGCCCTGCTGCCGCTGCAGCAGGCACTGCAGATGCCCGCCGTGCTGGCCGGCAAAGGGCAGAGCTACCTGCAGGGCATCAAGGACGCCCAGGCCCGCGAGACAGCGGCCCGCCTGCAACTGGCGCGCCAGAGCGAGCGCGCCGCCCGCACCGAACAGCTGGCCGCCGAGAACGAACGGCTGCGCGCGCTGCTCGAGCTGCAGCCGGCGCTGCAGGTGCGCAGCGTGGCAGCCGAGCTGCTGTACGAGGCGGGCGACCCGTACTCGCGCAAGATCTTCATCGACCGCGGCGCGCGCCAGGGCGTGGTGGCCGGTGCACCGGTGGTCAACGAATCCGGCGTGCTGGGCCAGGTGACCGAGGTCTACCCGCTCAGCGCGGTGGTCACGCTGCTGACCGACCGTGACGCGGCGATCCCGGTGCTCAACACCCGCACCCAGCAGCGCGGTGCGGCCTTTGGTGGCGCTGAAGGCGGCACGGCGCTGGAGCTTCGCTTCATGGCCGGCAATGCCGACGTGCAGGCCGGCGATGCGCTGACCACCAGCGGCGTGGATGGCGTCTACCCGCCCGGCCTGCCGGTGGCGCGGGTGACCCGGGTCGACCGCCGCTCGGACGCCGGCTTTGCCAGCATCCAGCTGGCGCCGATGGCGGCCTTGGACAACCTGCGCCACATGCTGGTGCTGGAGCCGATGTCAGCACAGATGCCGCCGCGTCCGCCAGAGGCCCTGCCGTCCATCCCGGGGGCCGCGAAGGCCGGCGCCCGCGCCAGCGGGCCGGCGCGGCCCGGCGCGGCGGCGTCCGACCCGGGCCGGCCTGGGCGGCCGGCTGCAGGCCAGGAGCTGCCCCGATGATCATGGCCCGTGGCACCGACCAGCTGCTGCTGCCGGTCAACCCGTTCTTCATCGCGCTCACCCTGCTGGGCGCGCTGCTGCTGGAGATGCTGCCCGGTGGCCGCCACCCGGCCGCGCCCGACCTGCTGGCCCTGGTGCTGGTGTTCTGGAACGTGCACCAGCCGCGTCGCGTGGGCGTGGGTTTCGCCTTTGCCTTCGGCCTGGTGATGGGCGTGCACCAGGGCGCCGTGTTGGGCCAGCATGCCCTGGCCTATACCCTGCTGAGCTACCTGGCCATCACCGTGCACCGCAGGGTGCTGTGGTTCAGCGTGCCCGCCCAGGCGCTGCATGTGCTGCCGGTGTTCTTTGCCGCGCATGTGGTGGCCCTGGTGGCGCGCCTGGCCGCAGGCGGCATGTTCCCCGGCTGGGCGGTGCTGCTGGCGCCGGTGTTCGAGGCCTTGCTGTGGCCGCTGGTGGTGGTGCTGCTGCTCGCCCCGCAGCGCCGCGCGCCGGATCCCGACAAGAATCGACCCCTGTGAAGGGCCTGCGGCACCGATGGCAGAGTTGAAGAATCTCGAACGCGACCTCGACCGGTTCAACACCCGGTTGCTGGTGGCCGCGCTGTTCGTGCTGGTGTGCTTCGGCCTGCTGGGCTGGCGTCTGGTGGTGCTGCAGGTGGTGCGCCATGAGGAACTGGCGCTGCAGGCCGAGGCCAACCGCATCGCGGTGCTGCCGGTGGTGCCCAACCGCGGGCTGATCGTCGACCGCAATGGCGTGGTGCTGGCCACCAACTACTCGGCCTACACGCTGGAGATCACGCCCTCGCGGCTGAAGGCCGAACTGGACACGGTGATCGACGGCCTGGCCCAGGTGCTGCCCATCGAGCCCCGCGACCGCCGCCGCTTCAAGCGCCTGGCCGACGAGAGCAAGCGCTTCGAGTCGCTGCCCATCCGCACCAAGCTGACCGACGAGGAAGTGGCCCGCTTCATGGCGCAGCGCTTCCGCTTTCCTGGCGTGGATGTGCGCGCGCGGCTGTTCCGCAGCTACCCCGCCGGCGAGGTGGGCAGCCACCTGATCGGCTACATCGGCCGCATCAACGCCGCCGAGAAGAAGGCGATGGAGGACTGGGACGACGACGTGCTGGCCAACTACCGCGGCACCGAGGTCATCGGCAAGCTGGGCCTGGAGCAGCGTTATGAGCAGGAACTGCACGGCACCACCGGCTTCGAAGAGGTGGAGACCTCGGCCGGCGGCCGTGCGGTACGCCGGCTGAAGACCCACCCAGCCACCCCCGGCAACACCCTGGTGCTGAGCATCGACATCAAGCTGCAGGCCTTGGTGGAGCAGCTCTTCGGCGACCGCCGCGGCGCGCTGGTGGCCATCGACCCGCGCAACGGCGAGGTGCTGGCCTTTGTCAGCAAACCCAGCTTCGACCCCAACCTGTTCGTCGACGGCATCGACGTGGAGAACTGGCGCGCGCTCAACGACAGCATCGACAAGCCGCTGCTCAACCGCGCGCTGCGTGGCACCTACCCGCCGGGCAGCACCTTCAAGCCGTTCATGGCGATGGCCGCGCTCCACAGCGGCAAGCGCGCACCCGGCACCATCGTCCACGACGGTGGCAGCTTCAACTTCGGCGGGCATGAGTTCCGCAGCCATGGTGACCACGGCCTGGGGCCGGTGGACATGCGCCGCTCCATCGTGCTGTCGAGCAACGTCTACTACTACTCGCTGGCCAACGAGATGGGCGTGGACCTGATGTACGAGCAACTGCTGCCCCTCGGCCTCGGTCGCAAGACCGACATCGACCTGGACGGCGAGGTGACCGGCCTGCTGCCCAGCACCGCCTGGAAGAAGCGCGCCTACAAGAAGCCCGAGCAGCAGAAGTGGTATGCGGGCGAGACCATCTCGCTGGGCATCGGCCAGGGCTACAACAACTTCACCATGCTGCAG
>JBBAPL010000275.1:0-3822 GCA_040400895.1 Aquabacterium sp. | reverse complement strand
ATCGTGTTTTCCATTCAAGGATCAAGGTTGGTATTCGCACCTCAACCCTATCCGGGATCACGATGACCACCCCCGCAGGGACGGCCGCCGCCGCGCGGCAATCCGCTTCGGGCTACGCCCTACGCGTCTCGCCGCGCGGCGAAAGACTTACACCACTGGATGGGACGCCAGCCGCCCGAACGGTCACTGTTCGCCAGCGTCAGGCCACTTGCAGGGCCTGGCCACTGGCTGGTGCCCGCGGCGGTGCATTGGCCTGCGGACACAAGGCGAGAATCGTGAGCGTCTGGCCATTCCATCTTGAACTGCGCTACGGCGCCGTGGACGATGGTGCCCACCAATTCGAACAGGTGGGCACCTATGCAACCCAGATCCCAGAGGCGCGTGCACGGCGCTGAGTTCAAGATGCAGGTCCTGGCCGAGTGCCAGCAGCCCGGCGCGTCGGTGGCGGCCATCGCGCTGGCACACGGCCTGAACGTCAACCTGCTGCGTAAGTGGCTCGTCGGCCGCGGCATCAAGCGCAGTGGGCTGGCCGCGCTCAGGACGGTGGCGCGCAAGGGGGGCGCCGATGGCACGTCGTCAGCGCCGCTGCAGTTCATCCCGGTGGAGATCGTGCCTGCGCCCATCTCCGCACCCGCCACGCCCGAACCATCCGAGCCGCCGGCGACCGAGATTCAGGTCGAGCTGACCCGCGGCGCGACACAGCTGTCGGTGCGCTGGCCATCGGCCCAGGCTGCCGCATGTGCCGCCTGGCTGCGCGAACTGGCCGCAGTGGCGCTCAAGGACTGACCGGCACCATGATCAAGATCGACGCGCTGTGGCTGTGCAGCCAGCCGCAGGACATGCGCGCCGGTGCCGACAGGCTGCTGACGGTGGTGATCGACACGCTCGGCGAGGCCCGAGCGCACCACGGCTACCTCTTCGCCAATGCGCGCGCCAGCCGCATCAAGCTGCTCGTGCACGACGGCTTCGGCGTGTGGTGCGCCACGCGGCGGTTGCACACCGGCCGCTTCATCTGGCACACGCCCGAGGCGGGGTCGGCAGCGCCGGCCTTGCAACTCAGCACACAGCAGTTCGATGCGCTGGTGCTCGGGTTGCCCTGGCAACGTCTGGGCGAACTGGCCACCATCAGGCGCTGCTGAAGCAGCCCGTAAGACCGTTGACAGAACAAGCGCCAATGGTCAGCCGCTGCCGATCGCGGCACCATGCTGCGCATGCCGGATGTTGCTGCCGACACCATCGATCTGACGAGCCTGCCGGCCGAGGTGGCCGCCTTCATCGAACGGCTGCAACAGCAGGCCCAGGCCGATGCGCAGGCACTTGCCCAGCGCGACCGCGAGATCGCGCTGTCGCGGGTGAAGATCGACAAGCTCAACTTCGAGCTCACACGGCTCAAGCGCTGGAAGTTCGATGCCAGGACCGAGTCGATGACGGCCGCGCAGCGGCTGCTGTTCGCAGACACCCTGGCCGAGGACGAGGCCAGCCTGCAGGCGAAGCTCGCCGAGTTGCAGCGCGGCCTGCCCGAGACACCCCAGACGCCGAAGGCACCGCGCGCTAAGCCGCGTCGCCAGGCGCTGCCCGAGCATCTGGAACGCGTCGAACACCGCCACGAGCCCGAGGACACCACCTGCCCGAACGCCGACTGCGGCCGGCCGATGCAGCGCATCGGCGAGGACGTCAGCGAGAAGCTCGACATCATCCCGGCGAAGTTCTTCGTGCACCGGCACATCTACGGCAAGTGGGCCTGCAAGTGCTGCCAGCAACTGCGCCAGGAGCCGGCCGTGCCAGACGTGGTCGACGGCGGCATCCCGGCCGCCGGCCTGGTGGCGCACACACTGATCAGCCGCTTCGTCGACCA
Source organism: Aquabacterium sp. (assembly GCA_040400895.1). GTDB lineage: Bacteria > Pseudomonadota > Gammaproteobacteria > Burkholderiales > Burkholderiaceae_C > Pseudaquabacterium. The sequence goes on along the minus strand of JBBAPL010000275.1, from coordinate 1,967 downwards.
CCTGCCGTATTACCGGCAAGCGCCGATCAACGCACGCTCGGGCGTGCACACGCCGCGCTCGACGCTGGCGTCCTGGGGCGGCGCGGGCGGCGCATCACTGGAGCCGCTGTTCGAGCGGCAACGGTGCTTCATCCTCAGTTGCCGGGTGCTGCACGCTGACGAGACGCCGATACCGCTGCTGGATCCGGGCGCGGGCAAGACGAAGAAGGTCTACGTCTGGGCCTGGGCGCGTAGCCACCACGACCCGCACCCGGGCGTGGTCTACGAGTTCTGCCTGGGACGCGGGGCGCAGTACCCGGTGGCCTTCCTGGGCGGCAAGGGGCCGCCATCGCCTGAGCCGGTGTGGAACGGCACCCTGATCACCGACCAGTACGCCGGCTACAACGGCGTGCTGGATGCCAAGGTCTACCCGCAGCGCAAGTCAGCGGCCTGCGCTGCACATGCCCGGCGTCGCTTCGAGGAGCTCAGCCGCGGGGGCAACAGTGCCAGCGCGGTGGCCACCGAGGCGATGCTGCGCTGGACCAGGATCTACCGTGCCGAGGCGGCCTTCGCCGACATGGGCTGCGAGGAGCGTGGGCACGCACGCCAGGTGCTGAGCCGGCCGCTGTGGGAGGAGTTCGAGGTGTGGCTGAAGCTGCAGCGCACGCAGGTGCCCGATGGCACCAAGATCGCCGAGGCGATCGGCTACAGCCTGAACGCCTGGAAGGCGCTCACGCTGCACCTGGACGACGGGGCGGTGGCCATCGACAACAACCTCATCGAGCGGCAGATCAAGCCCTGGAAGCTGGGCGCGAAGAACTGGCTGTTCGCCGGCAGCGCGCTGGCCGGGCAGCGCGCGGCGGTGGTGATGAGCCTGGTGCAGTCGGCCAAGCTCAACGGCCTGGATCCGTGGGCGTACCTGCGCGACGTGCTGGCGCGCATCCACACGCACCCCAACCACCGACTCGACGAGTTGCTGCCGCATCGTTGGCGGCCGTCCTGACAATGGGACGACTCGCGCAATTGGTGGTGATCAAGGCCGACCTCGCCGTTCGCCGCATGCGCCAGGACCAGAAGGTGCGCCTGGCCGACGAGATCTACGCCCAGCAGCCCAACATGCTGGCCTCGATCCTGGCGCTGCCGCGCATGGGGGTGGACATGGTGCAACTGGAAGTGGCGCTGCACATCCTGTTCGTCACCTTCCAGGCGATGAAGCTCAGTGGCCACCCATGGTCGCTGATCACCGAGGACATCCAGGACGGCTGCCTGCAGCGCCTGACGGCCCGGGCGCGCTTCAACGAAGGGTTGCCAGAAGACTTGGCGAACAAGGTCGTCGAGCAGTTCCACAACGAACATGCCGAGCGCTACCTGCTGGCCTTCGTCTACGGCTACTTGGGCGACCACGACCTGATGGCAGTGCGCACCGAGGCGGAGAAGTACCTGATGATGGGCGCGCTCAACCTGGTGGAGTGCGTCGCCTTCGTCGGGGCGGACAAACCGCGGCGATAGCGGGGGTTCAGGCCCCAGCGTCAAGATGGGGCGGCCAGACGCTCACCGAGAATCTTCTCGATCCCTGGTTGCTTTGGGATGACCACGATGAGCTTCAGCTCGCCGCCGCAGTTCGGGCCATGGTCCAGGTCGAGATCGAACACGCCGTAGGTCCCGGCCGCGTCAGGATCAACAACTGACCTGCACCCAACCTGCCGCACGCCAGTACCCGCAAATGGCTGGGACGAGCCAAAGCGGAGTCCAAATTGGCCGCCGCAAACCAGTCATCCAAGGCGGCCAAGCGGGGAAAATTCAGAGCGCAGCACGAGCGGCCGGTAATGGCCGGGTCCTGGTGGTCACGAGCGGCAGCTTTGCGGATGCAGAACCTGGAAGATGTGGGTCCGGGTGACGATCGTGTCCCAGCGCGTGGTGTAAGTCTGTGAGCCCGGGAGGGCTGGAGTGCGCGGTACTCAGCGCTGCACAGCAGGCAGGCGAGTGGG
>JBBAPL010000274.1:0-4013 GCA_040400895.1 Aquabacterium sp. | reverse complement strand
CTGTCCCCTTCGATATTCGTACGGTTGAGATCACATCCAGCGTCAATAAGTGCTCTTGCAGTGGACTCATTCCAAACAAGTCGCTCTTTGCTCGGATACATCCTCAATGTCGACTTGATCAAAGACGAGAACTCCAGATGAAACGATTCGGAGTGCGCGTTTGGAGGAAGGCGGGTACCCAAGAGAAGTCGAATGAGTTTTTGATGGTCGCGCTCTATCGCTTGACGAAGAACTGGGCCGTAGTAGCTTGTGGCATCAGAACGCGCACCTTGTGCCATGAGCAGTTTGACCATTCCGGACTTAGCCTGTCTCGATGATTGGGCAAGCAGCAGCAGTGAGTTGGCCAAGCGATCCAGACCTTCTTTGAAAGACGTGGTCCTCCACTGGTGAATGATTTTCAGGACGACGTCTTCGTTGCCGCGGTCTATTGCAAAGTCAAACAGATAGACATCGCGCCTTAACCGTCGATGGCCGAAAGAGATTTCGTCAGTCAGCCACGACGCGAGTGGGTCGCCCTCCAACTTCATGCAAGTCGCAAAGGCTTCCTTGAGCGGGCTCATCGCACCACCTCCTCCCACCCCTTCTTGACGTTGTCCTCAATGAGCTTGGCTGCAATCGCCTCAGCCAGTTCGGCCGTCGGGGCGGTGCGCACTTCGCGCTCCAGCGGCGTGCCGCGGCCTGCGGAGTAGTCGGTCCAGTGCACGGCATAGGCCGGGTAGCTGGGGTCGGCGTCTGACTTGTGCGTCTTCCAGACCAGCAGCTTTCTCACCGCCACCTTGCCCTTCGCTGTTTTTGTCCACACGCGGCGCGTCACCACTTCCGATTGCGGCAGCTTCAGCGCCTGCGTGGCGTTGGCTGCTTCGACCACGGCGCAACGCTCCAGGATCTGGGCAAACCGTGTGTCCACCGAGCCGGGGGCCTTGTCGTCGCGCAACCGCACCAGAACGGGGTGCAGCCAGCTGGCGGTGGGCATCTGCACCAGCGGTTTCCAGCCCCCTGTCGCGTCGTGGTCCAGCACCATCGAGCGCATCACCCGGCCGTCGCTGGCCTCAGCCTGCAGGTCGGTCACGTTGATCTCGGCCACCACCTCCGGCTGCACGAAGGTGTAGAGATCGCCCGAGCTGCTCGGGCAGCGGAAGGTGCTGTCGCACACCAGGGCAGACAGGCGCGCCATCAAGGCCCGGCGGTCCTGGTCGCTGCCCAGGTTGCCGCAAAAGCCCACCACCTGTGTGCGGCCGTCTTCGCGCGTCAGGCCCATCAGCAGGCTGCGCACGGCCAGCGGGTCTTCGGTGCGGCGTGTGAAGCCGATGACCACCGCGTCGATGGTGAATTCGGGCTTGATCTTGTAGATCGCCCCTTGTGACGAGCGCACCACCAGGCCTTCGGCCTTGCCGCCGTCCACCAGCTCGGCAAACAGCGCCGGCAGGCCGGCGGCAGCGTCCACCACATCAGTGCGCACGGCCTTGGCCCGCTTGCCCGATGCCAGAAGCCCGGCCACTGCCTCCAGGCGCTGCGCGTATGGGCAGTTGAGCGGCCCTTCGGCGATCACGCCTTCGATCAGGTCGAAGGCCAGGAAGCCGAGTTTCTCAACCGCTGCTTGCGCCCCGCCCGCCAGGGCGGCAGACACGTCCCCCACACGGGGGCGGCCCTTGCCTGACGAGACGGCGAACAGTTCACCGGCGATGACCACGCGGCCATTGAGCGGCTGCGTTGTCTTGCGCACTTCTGTCAGCAAGGGCACGTCGCCACTGATGGCCTTGCCGTTGATGCTGACGAGCGTGGCCTGGCCCTGGCCGAGCACCAGAAACCAGAGTTCACCGTCCACCTTGGGCGACACATGAAAGGGCGCGCCTAGCACCCCGGTCGTGATCTCACCGGGCTTGACGGACCGGTACGCGCCCGCCACGCGCCTGCGGTAGCTGAGCACTGCCGCCATCAGGTCCGCATCGGCCACAGAGCCTGCGGGATGCCAGGATCCCTTGCCCAGCGGGCTGGCGTTCTTCAGTTCCATGTCAGGCCTCCTTCGGCGCGGGCCGCTTCAGTTCCATGTCGCTCAGGTGCAGCATCAGCTGGTAGCGCTGGCCGTCCACCCGGCCTTCCAGAAAGCCCCGGCAGGGCCGCCCGTTGGCCTGAAACACCAGCGGGTCGATGCCCTTGGCGCCGGCGCCCACCAGCATCACGGCCTGGTCCTTGGCCAGTTCGGTCGCCATCGCATGCAGGAAGTCGTAGGTGACACCATCCACATGCATCACTTGCAGGCTGCGGCGGAAGACGAAGCGGCGCACCGCATCGGCAATCGGAAACTTGCGTCCCGTCCAGCGCACCGGGTGTTCGTCATCGATGTTGGCGTCGATGTCCACCGGGGCGCGCCGCTCTTTTTCAGAGCCATCGGCCAACGTGATCACCTCCACCACCGAAGGCGGGCTGTGCAGAAATTCGCCTGCGGCCGTCAGGTAGACGGTGTTGGTCTCGCCAATGCTGCGCCCCACATGCTCGGTGTCGACCTCGGGGTCGCCATCGATCAGGGCTTGGGCATAGTCTTCACCCAGTCGGGCTGACAGGGCTTCACCGCGGCAGGCCTCGGTGGTGGCCAGGTACCGCACAAAGCTGACGGTGTGCCCGGGCAGCCCGGCGCTGACCTCCGGTGCACGTGCCGGCACTGCTGCCTGAACAGAGCCATCGCGCCCGGCTGAATTGGTGATTCTGATGTTGCTGGCCATCGGTGTGATCTCTTTCGTCTGATGTTCAGAACATCTCGAAGTCAAGGTCGTCGCCGGCAGCCTCGTCGGCAGCCTCCACGGCCGCCACTTGTCCCGGCTCACACCAGGCCGGCAGCGTGGGGCTGGCCACCATGCAGAAGTAGCCCTCAGCGTTCTTGACCAGGAACGCTGTCTCTTCGCGGTAGGCCGCGCCGTAGTTGAAGCCGAAGCGCACCACCGCACCGGCATCCAGGCGGCCGCCCAGCGAGCCGTCCAGCGCCGTGGGGGACAGGACGTAGACCGCGTCGATGGTGTGGCGCAGCATTTCAGACGGGTCAACCGCAACTGCCTCCTTCGGCACCCCGAGCGTTGATGGCCTGAGTTCGAGCGCGTTACCATCGGTGTCCAAACCCACCAACTGGCTGCGCTGCAGCCATCGGCCCTCTTCATCGAAGTAGCCCTGTGCCGTCATGCCGCTCTGCAGCAAATACAGGCCGTCGGTGGTGAGCGCCGCCTTCACGCAGGGCTGGCCAGCCTGGTCCAGCGGAATACGCTTGCGCGCGCCGTACAGCCGTGCGCGGTCCAGCTTCGTGTGGTCGAAGCTGGATTCGGTGCCTTCAAAGACGAGGGAGATGGGCTTGGCCATGGTGCTGGGAACTTCTCCACAGAGGGACAGGTTTGCTGGCGGTCAGGCGGCGCTGGGCAGGCTGGCAGTGGTTGACACGGGGGCGCGCGTTCAGGCGGCGCTTGGCAAGCGCACCTTGGGCGGGGGTGGGTGTGCAAAGGGCAGCAGCGGCGCCGTGCTGGGCCCGGGCTTGAGCGCAGGCATGCGGATGACGGGTAACTGTGCGACGCAATGCAGCATCCGCGGCCTGCCCCGGCACTGACATGCTGGAGGGAGCCGGGTCGCTCGGCGTCGCTGACGTCTTCATGGCCTGCAGGTCCACTTGCACCACCGCACTTCGAACTCTCCGTCGATCTGGGCAGGTGACCACAGCAGTCACGACCACCGCGCCTGACCATCGGCCTGGCGCGAACCGCTGACGTGCGGCTGATTCCGCATCAGTCTCGAACAATGTCAATAAGCTGTAAAGCGAAGATACCGGTATTCAATTCCGGATGCCACCCCGATTGTTACTGCGATGACCTCGATAAAGTGATGACAGTGACGTGTGATGTCACGTGGCCTGGGCGTGCAGCGGATGCCGCTGCAGCCCAACCCCGTTCCCGCGCGCTTCCCAGCGCTGCCAGTGCCGCACCAGCCCAGAGCCCTTCGACTGATGGCCTCGCAGATGCCGCTCAAGGGCGTTGAAC
>JBBAPL010000273.1:0-4033 GCA_040400895.1 Aquabacterium sp. | reverse complement strand
CCAGGCCGAGCTGGCCAACGCCGCCGGCGCGTCGCGCCAGCGGGTGCACCTGGCGCTGAAACAACTGGAGGCCCAGGGCCGGCTGCGGCTGGGTTATGGCTGGGTGACGCTGCGCGAACCCGCGCGCTGATGCGGATCAGGCGGCCAACTGCAACACCACCGCCGGCAAGGCCAGCGTGCCCAGGTGACGGCCGTCGGCGGCCTGCACGTTGGCCTGGCTGCAACCGGCCGCCAGCATGGCGCGCGCGGCCTCGGCCAGCGTGGCAGTGGCCGCCAGCACCGGCCCGTCCACCGGCGCGCCCGGCTGCACCAGCGCCGCGCAGCGCAGCAGGCGACCGCGGTGCAGCCCGCGCACGAAGTCGGCCACCTGCGCATCGGCCGGCTGCAGCACGGTGGCAGCCGGGTCGCCCTGCTGCACCACCCGGCCGTCGCGCAGGATCACCAGGTGGTCGGCCAGGCGCAGCGCCTCGTCCAGATCGTGGGTGATGAAGACCACGGTCTTGCGCAACTGCTGCTGCAGGCCGAGCAGCAGGTCCTGCATCTCTTGGCGGTGCAGCGGGTCGAGCGCGGCGAAGGGTTCGTCCATCAGCAGCACTGGCACATCGGCGGCCAGCGCGCGGGCCAGGCCCACGCGCTGCTGCATGCCGCCCGACAGTGCCGCCGGCCAGGCGGCCTCCACACCGTGCAGCCCCACCCGCTGCAGCCATTGGCGTGCCTGGTCGGCAGCGGCAGTTGCCGGCACACCGCGCAGCGCCAGCGGATAGGCCACGTTCTGCAGCACGTTACGGTGTGGCAGCAGCGCATAGCGCTGGAAGACCATCGCCGTGGCCTGCTGGCGCCAGCGGCGCAGGGGCTCGGGGGCCAGGGCCGTCACATCCAGCGTGCCGCACAGCACCCGGCCGGCGCTGGGCTCGACCAGCCGGTTCACCAGACGCAGCAGCGTGCTCTTGCCCGAACCCGACATGCCCATCACCACGGTGATCGCCCCACCGGGCAGTTGCAGGTCCACACCCTGCAGGGCCGGCCGCGCCGCGCCCGCATAGTGCTTGGCCAGGCACTGCAACTGCAGCCCGGGCGCGGGCTCAGCCATGGCCGTGCCGCCCCGGCGCCTGCCGATGCCGCTGCAGCCGCCAGCCCCAGGCCTGGGCAATGCGGTCGAACACGATGGCAATCGCCACGATGGCCAGGCCGTTGAACAGCCCCAGCGCGAAGTACTGGTTGTTGATGGCCTTCAGCACCGGCTGGCCCAGGCCCTGCACGCCGATCATCGCCGCCACCACCACCATGGCCAGCGCCATCATGATGGTCTGGTTGACGCCGGCCATCAGCGTGGGCAGAGCCAGCGGCAGCTGCACGCCCCACAGCTTCTGCCAGGGCGTGGCGCCGTAGGCATCGGCGGCCTCCAGCACGTCGCGGTCGACCTCGCGCAGGCCCAGGCTGGTCAGCCGCACCATCGGCGGCAGCGCATACACCACCACCGCCAGCAGGCCCGGCACCCGGCCGATGCCCAGCAGCATCACCGCCGGGATCAGGTAGACGAAGCTGGGCAGGGTCTGCATCAGGTCCAGCAGCGGGCTCAGCAGCCGCTGCAGAGCGCGCCAGCGCGCCATGGCCACGCCCAGCGGCGCGCCGATGGCCACCGCCAGCGCGGTGGCCACCAGCACCATCGCCAGGGTCTTGAGGGTGTCGTCCCACAGGCCGAACAGGCCCAGCAGCGCCAGCGTGGCCGCGCTGCCCAGCGCCAGCAGCCATCGGCGTGACGCGCCCCAGGCCAGCGCCGCCAGCGCCGCCAGCAGCAGCGGCCAGGGCGTGGCCAGCAGGATCTGCTCAGCACCGATCAGCAGGCCCTGCAGCGGCGCAAAGGCCGCCTCGATGGCCGCACCATGGCGCTGGCTGAAAGCCAGGAAGCCCTGGTCGATGGCCTGCTTCAGTCCGGTGAGGGTGTCGGCGTCCAGCGCCGGAAAGCCGGCGTTCAAGGCCGCGGCACCCGGGGCCGGATCACAGCGCGGCCCGCACCCGCGCCGCCACCGCGGGGTCCACCCAGGGCTGCCAGACCTCGGGCCGGGTCTTGAGGAACTGGCGTGCGCCCTGCTCGCCGGTGGCCTGCTGCGCCGCCATCCAGGCCAGCATGGCGTTGACGGTGGCGCTGTCCCAGCTGCGGCGGGCCAGGTAGGCATAGGCCGGGCCACCGGCCTGGCGGAAGCGGTCGGTCACCACGGTGTGCACCGCGGCCACTGGCCAGGCATTGGGCTGGGGCGCGGCGCAGCCGGCCACGCTGGTGCAGCGCTGCCACTCCGCCGGGTCGTGCGGCACGCCCTCGGCCAGCTTGACCATGGCGTACTGCCCCAGCAGCGCCGTGGGCGACCAGTAATAGCCCAGCCAGCCCAGCTTGCGCTGCTGGGCGCGGGCGATGCTGCCGTCCAGCGCGGCAGCCGCACCGGGGTCGACCAGCACAAAGCCCTTGGCCGCCCCGCCGTGGGCCTTGAACAGGTTGGCCATGACGATCTGGCACTGCCAGCCCGACGGGCAGTTGTGCACCGCGCCCTGCTGGCGGTTCTCAGGCGCGGGGAACAGATCAGGCCGCTTCAGCGCGTCGGCGATGGTGCGGATCTCGGGGTGGGCGTCGGCGACGAACTTCGGGATCCACCAGCCTTCGACGCCGCCGTCCTTCAGCGCCGTGCCGGCCAGGTGCAGGCGGCCAGCGGCCACGGCCTTCTGCAGCGGCTCGCGCACGCCGTTGATCCAGGCCTCAGGCGCCACATCGGGCTGGCCCTTGGCGATCATGCTGGTCAGCGTGGGCACGGTGTCACCGGGCACCAGGTCGACCTGGCAGCCGTAGCCGGCCTGCAGGATCAGCCGGTCGACCTGGGCCAGCAGTTCGGCCGACTGCCAGTTCATGTTGGCCAGGGTGAGCCGGCCGCAGGCCTGGGCAGCGCCGCTGGCGGTCAGGCCCAGTCCCAGGGCGAGAAGCAGACGCAGCGCAGTGGCATGCAGGCGGCGGCGCCCGCTGTGGTGGAAGTTCAGCATCAGACGCAGCTTAACGGCCCCGCCCAGGGCCTGTGCCGCACCGTGCGGTTGAACGGCGCGACTGCAGGGCTGCTGCCGCGCCCATGCAGTTCCACCGGCACCGGCTGACCGGTCCCCCCCCCCCAGAAACAAGGGGTTGGGCCAATGACGCTGGCAAAGTTTTCATCCCGGACGCCTCAAATCCCGCATCGCGGAACGCAGACTCAGGGTTACACCTGATTTCGTCAGACTGTGTTGGCTGTGCGTCAGAGACAGGTCAGACGCCCTGTGAATCATCGGGGGCATACGACAGCCGGGCTGTCGTTCACCCACGCACCGAGGAGACATCCATGGCAACTGCCAGCATGGCCGGCAAGGCCCCCGCGCACGACGCGCCGATGACCAAGGAGGAGAAGAAGGTCATCTTCGCGTCCTCCCTGGGCACGGTGTTCGAGTGGTACGACTTCTACCTGTACGGATCGCTCGCCGTGTTCATCGGCAGGCACTTCTTTGCAGCCCTGGACCCCACGGCGCAGTTCATCGCGTCGCTGCTGGCGTTCGCCGCAGGCTTCATCGTGCGCCCGTTCGGCGCGCTGGTGTTCGGCCGCCTGGGCGACATGATCGGCCGCAAGTACACCTTCCTGGTCACCATCCTGATCATGGGCCTGTCGACCTTCATCGTCGGCATCCTGCCCAATTACGCCACCATTGGCGTGGCCGCGCCGGTGATCCTGATTGTGCTGCGCTTGCTGCAAGGCCTGGCCCTGGGCGGTGAGTACGGTGGCGCTGCCACTTATGTGGCTGAGCACGCGCCCATGGGCAAACGCGGCGCCTACACCTCCTGGATTCAGACCACGGCCACACTGGGCCTGATGCTGAGCCTGATGGTGATTCTGGGTACCCGCACCGCGATCGGCGAAGCTGCCTTTGCCGATTGGGGCTGGCGCGTGCCGTTCATCGTCTCCATCCTGCTGTTGGCCGTGTCGGTCTACATCCGTTTGAGCATGAACGAGTCACCTGCTTTTGC
>JBBAPL010000272.1:0-4041 GCA_040400895.1 Aquabacterium sp. | reverse complement strand
TTGGTGTGCAGGCTGTTGCAGTTGTCGTAGATGGCGATCAGCGCCTGCAGCGTGGTGCGGATGTCGTTGAACTGGATCTCCTGCGCATGCAGGGATCGGCCGCTGGTCTGCACGTGGTACTTCAGCTTCTGGCTGCGCTCGTTCGCGCCGTACTTGTCGCGCAGGGCCACCGCCCAGATCCTGCGGGCAACCCGACCGAGCACGGTGTACTCCGGATCCATGCCGTTCGAGAAGAAGAACGACAGGTTGGGCGCGAAGTCGTCGATGTGCATGCCGCGCGCCAGGTAGGCCTCCACGAAGGTGAAGCCGTTGCTCAGCGTGAAGGCCAGCTGGCTGATCGGGTTGGCGCCGGCCTCGGCGATGTGGTACCCCGAGATCGACACCGAATAGAAATTGCGCACGTTGTGGTGCACGAAGTACTCGGCGATGTCGCCCATCACCTTCAGGCTGAATTCGGTGGAGAAGATGCAGGTGTTCTGACCCTGGTCTTCCTTCAGGATGTCGGCCTGCACCGTGCCGCGCACATTGGCCTGCGCCCATTCCCGGATCTTGGCCACCTCGGTATCTGTCGGCGCCCGGCCGTTGTCGGTGGTGAACTTCTCGACCTGCTGGTCGATGGCGGTGTTCATGAACATCGCCAGGATGCTGGGCGCCGGCCCGTTGATCGTCATGCTGACGCTGGTGGCCGGGTGGCACAGGTCGAAGCCTGAATACAGCACCTTCAGGTCGTCCAGCGTGGCGATGCTGACGCCCGAGTTGCCCACCTTGCCGTAGATGTCGGGCCGGCGGTCGGGGTCGTTGCCGTACAGCGTGACAGAGTCAAATGCTGTGGAGAGACGTTTTGCCGGCATGCCCTCGCTGACCAGCTTGAAGCGCCGGTTGGTGCGGAAGGCGTCGCCCTCACCGGCGAACATGCGCGTCGGGTCCTCGCCCTCGCGCTTGAAGGCGAAGGTGCCGGCGGTGTACGGGAAGCTGCCGGGCACGTTGTCGAGCATCAGCCACTTCAGCAGTTCGCCATGGCATTCATAGCCAGGCAGGGCCACCTTGCGGATCTTGCTGCCGCTCAGCGTGGTGTGGACCAGGGTGGTGCGGATCTCCTTGTCGCGGATCTTCACCACGTACTCGTCGCCGGCATAGGCCTTCTGCATCTCGGGCCACTGGGCCAGCAGCTTGGCGGCGGCCGGGTCCTGCTTGACGGCGCGCTGGTCGGCCAGGCGCAGCACGGTGTTCTTGGCGCCGTCTTTCGCGGCATCGTCCTCGGCCAGCATGCGCGCGGTGGCACGCAGCTGCTGCAGTTCACGCGCCAGCGTCGCCTGGGCCCGGGTCCGGGCCTTGTAGCCGCGCACGGTGTCGGTGATCTCGGCCAGATACCGGGTGCGGGATGCCGGCACCACCGGCGTCTGGTGGGTGCTGTGCTTGGTGGCGACCAACGGCAGGCGCCCCTCGGTCAGCGGCAGGCCCAGCGCGCCCAGCCGCAGCTTCAGCGCCTGGTACAGCGCGGTCACGCCGTCGTCGTTGAAGCGGCTGGCCATGGTGCCGAACACCGGCATCGCATCGGGCATCACGGTGAACGCCTCGCGGTTGCGCTGCACCTGCTTGGCCACGTCGCGCAGCGCGTCGGCGGCGCCCTTGCGGTCAAACTTGTTGATGGCCACGAACTCGGCGAAGTCGAGCATGTCGATCTTCTCCAACTGGCTGGCGGCGCCGAACTCGGGCGTCATCACGTACATCGGCACGTCCACCAGCGGCACGATCGCGGCGTCACCCTGGCCGATGCCCGAGGTCTCGACGATGATCAGATCAAAGCCCGCCACCTTGGCAGCGGCCAGCACGTCGGGCAGGGCGGCGCTGATCTCGCTGCCGGTGTCGCGGGTGGCCAGGCTGCGCACATAGACGCGCTGGCCCGCGCTCCACGGCCCGATGGCATTCATGCGGATGCGGTCGCCCAGCAGCGCGCCACCGCTCTTGCGGCGTGACGGGTCAATGCTGATCACCGCGATGCGCAGCGCGTCGCCCTGGTCCAGGCGGATGCGGCGGATCAGCTCGTCGGTCAGGCTGCTCTTGCCCGCGCCGCCGGTGCCGGTGATGCCCAGCACCGGGGCTTTGGCTTGCTTGGCGGCGGCGTGCAGGTCGGCCGCCAGTTCGGCCGAGGCCTTGCCGTTTTCCAGCGCGGTGATCAGCTGGGCCAGGCAACGCCAGGCCGCCTCGGTGTGCCCCTGGATGGCCGCCAGCGTGGTGGGCGCGTGCACCGTCAGGTCGCGGTCGGCGCGCATCACCATCTCGCCGATCATGCCGGCCAGGCCCATGCGCTGGCCGTCCTCGGGGCTGAAGATGCGCACGCCGTGGGCGGCCAGCATCTGGATCTCGGCCGGCACGATCACGCCGCCGCCACCGCCGAACACCTGGATGTGCTCGCCGCCGCGGGCCTTGAGCAGCTCGACCATGTAGGTGAAGTACTCGTTGTGCCCGCCCTGGTAGCTGCTGACGGCGATGCCCTGCACGTCTTCCTGCAGCGCCGCGGTCACCACCTCGTCGACCGAGCGGTTGTGCCCCAGGTGGATCACCTCGGCGCCCATGCCCTGCAGGATGCGCCGCATGATGTTGATCGCCGCGTCGTGGCCGTCGAACAGGCTGGCGGCGGTGACGAAGCGCACCTTGTGCGTGGGCCGGTAGTTGGCCAGCGCCTTGAATTCGGCGGACAGATCGGTCATCGGGTGGTCTCCTGGATCGGGCTGTGCCGTGCGTGGCGCCGGCAGGCGCTGAGTCTAGGCCGACCGCCGCCCGGGCGCGATGGCGCAAACGCGCGGTGCACTGAGCGGATTTGCCAGAATGTGCCGATGTCCAACCCACCTGGCGTCGACACCCCGCACAGCGTCTCCATCGCCTTCGTGCGCAGCGCCGTGCGCACACTGGACGCCACCGGCCGCGCCGCCGCGCTGGCCGATGCCGGCATTGCCCCGGCGCTGCTGGCCAATCACCAGGCCCGGGTGCCGGCCCAGGCCTTTGCCCGGCTGTGGATGGCGGTGGCCCAGGCGCTGGACGATGAGTTCTTCGGCCTGGACGCCCGGCGCATGAAAGTGGGCAGTTTTGCCATGCTGTGCCATGCCCTGGCGGGCCAGCCGACGGTGGGCGCGGCGCTGCGCCAGGCGTTGCGCGGCTTCGGCCTGTTCTTCGACGACATCGGCGCCAGCCTGCGGGTGGCCGGTGGCCAGGCCATGTTGCAGATCGACAACCGCATCCCCGCGGGCCCCGGCGTGGCCGATGCGCGCCGATTTGCCGATGAAACCCTGCTGGTGATGCTGCACGGCCTGCTGTGCTGGCTGGCCGGCCGCCGTGTGCCGCTGGCGCGGGTGGACTGGGCGCATGCGATGCCGGCCCACGCCGACGAGTACCGGCGCATGTTCAGCCCGCTGCAGCGCTTTGGCGCCACCGCCACCGTGGCGGTGTTCGACGCGCGGGTGCTGGCTGCCGCGGCCAGCGTCAGCCCGGCCAGCCTGAAGGTGTTTCTGCGCGACGCGCCGCAGTCGGTCTTCCTCAAGCAGGTGGTAGCCACCGGCCTGGGCGACCGGGCCCGCCGGCTGTGCCGCAGCGCGCTGGACCAGGGCCGGCCCGCACCCACGCTGGCTGAGTTGGGCCTGGCGCTGGGCCTGTCCACCGCCACCCTGCGCCGCCGCCTGGACGCCGAGGGCGCGGCCTGGGGCCCGCTGAAGGACAGCGTGCGGCGTGACCTGGCCATGCACCTGCTCACCGAGGCCCGGCTCAGCGTGGCCGACATCGCCACGCGCCTGGGCTTCGAGGACGCGAGCACCTTCTACCGCGCCTTCCGCAAGTGGACCGGCAGCGCGCCCGGCGCCTGGCGCAGCGCGCAGCAGGCCCCGGCGTTGCCTGGATAGACTGCGGCGCATGAACAAAGCGTTCACCAAGGAACCCGACGGCGATGCCGCCGACGACGACGACGGCGGCCCGGCCCTGCCACCGCTGCCGCCTGGCGGCAAGAACTACATCACCCCGGCCGGCTACCAGCGCCTGCGCAGCGCGCTG
>JBBAPL010000271.1:0-4068 GCA_040400895.1 Aquabacterium sp. | reverse complement strand
GGCGCCGCCGCCGGGCAGGTCGGCCACCGGCACGCCCTGGTTGACCGAGGCGGCCACGGCGCCGTACTGGTTGGGCAGGGTGATCAGCCGGTCGGCGCCCAGGGTCGCGCGCACGTCGTCCAGGGTGATCTGGCCGTTCTTCTCGCAGCGGTTGACGATCCAGTGCAGCTTGTCGGGCGGGTAGCCCAGCGAGCGGAAGATCTCGCGCAGCCGGCGCGCGTCGCGGATGAACGGCAGCGTCAGCTGCAGCACGGCGTGGATGCTGTCGGCCATGTCCAGCGCCTGCAGCGTGACGCCGCTGAGCGACCGCCCGGCGTCGACGACGATGTAGTCGAACATCGTGCGGGCCTGCGTCAGGATCGCCTGCACCTGCTGCGGCGTCACCTCGCTGGCCAGCGCCGGGTCTTCGGGAGCGGCCAGCACATGCAGGCCCGGCGCCACCGGCACCATGGCCGACAGCAGGAAGTCGGCGTCCAGGCGTTGCAGGTTGCGCGCCACGTCGGCCACGTCGCTGGCGGGCCGCTCGTTGCTGATGAACAGCAGCGCATCGCCGAACTGCAGGTTCAGATCGATCAGCGCCACGCGTTTGCCGCCGCTGGCCAGCAGGTGGGCCAGGTTGGCGGCGATGAAAGTGGCCCCGCTGCCGCCCTTGCAGCTGATGAAGGCGAGCACCGTGCCCACGGTCGATGGCGCCGGCGTGGCCGGCGGGCGCTGGCGCCACAGCCGCTGGGCCGCGGCGCGCAGGCTGGCGGCGCCGGCTTGCGCGGGCAGCACTTCGCGCACGCCGGCGCGCATGGCCCGCAGCAGGTGGTCGGCCGGCAGGTCGTCGCCGATGAGCAGCGTGTCCACCCCCGGGTGCGCGGCCGCCAGCGCTTCCAGCGCGGCCAGGTCGCGGGCGTCGCCGGTGTCGGTCACCAGCAGGTCGGGCAGGCCGCCTGCGGCCAGCGGGCCGGCCAGGTGCAATGGCCCGGGCGCGGTCTCGATCTGCCAGCGCGGGTCGCCGGCGGCCAGCGCGTCGACCCAGGTGTCGGCGCGGGCGGGGTCGGTGGTGATGATCTTGATCTTCATGGCAGCGGCAATCGGGTCATTGGCAGACCGGGTTCTGGGTACCGTTCACGGTGCTGGCGAGGCTTTCGCGCGACAGCGTGGTGCTGAAGGCGGGCAGGTTCACCGACAGGGGCAGGAACGGGATGGCGGTCTGGACCGGCTGCGTGGGCACCAGCCGCACGCTGACGAAGCTGCAAGTGGCGGCGGCGCAGCCCGACGGGCTGTAGCGCAGGTCGATGTCGGCATCGGTCAGACCCGGCATCAGCGCGCGCACGCGTGCCTTCACCGCCGCGGCGTTCAGGTCGCACACCGCGGCGGTGCGGGCGCCCAGCCGCGTGGCCTCGGCGGCGGCATTCCACAGATACATCAGCCGCGCCAGCTCGATCACGCCGAACAGCAGCATGAAGAACGCCGACGCCACCAGCGCGAATTCGACGGCGGCGGCGCCGCGCCTCGGCAGGCGGAGATCGGGCAGACGGCGCAGCGGGGTGCGGTTGGTGCTCATGTGGCCGGCATCGAGAAGGTGGCCCGGATGGTGCTGAAGCCCAGGCTCTGCAGCACCAGGCCGGTCACCGGCGTGTAGACCAGGCCCTGGATGGTGACCGAGGCCAGATGCAGCTGGCCCTGGCCGGTGTCGTGCAGGTTGTGGTCGGCGCAGTTGCTGCGGTCGCACACCACCACCGCGTCCGGCGTCAGACCGGGCACCAGCGGGTCGCCCGCGCAGTCACCGTCGTCGGTGTCGGTCGAGCCGGTCACCGCCAGGCAGCGCACGGCGTCGTGGCCGGTGCCCGGCGTCAGCGTGCCCAGGTGGCGCGCCGCCACCCGCACCGATTTGGCCAGGGTGTTGTACTGCATCAGCGCCCGCCCGAGGTCGACCACGCCGGCGGCCAGCAGCAGCAGCACGGCCAGCGTCAGGCCGAACTCGACGGTGGCGCTGCCACGGCGCGGCATGGCGGCAGGGCAGGCGTGGCGGCGTTGGCTCATTGCACCAGGGTGGCCACCATGGCCCCGCTGCCGCCCGGCCCGCCGGGCGCGCCGCCTTGCAGGCAGGGTGTGCCGCTGGCATTGGCCAGGCCGCGGTATTCGAGGAACACGTCGCCATTGCTGCTGTTCGACATGGGGCTGAGCATCAGGAAGCAGCCCATCGCCGTCACCGTGGTCGACGTGCCCGACCCCGGGCAGGTGGCCAGCAGCGGCAGCGTGACCAGCCGCCGGTTGACGCCGTAGCTCTTGTGCGCTGTGCTGGTGCTGGCCGTGCCCGACACCGTCTGGCTGCCGGTGCCGCCTCCCGCATAGCTGCCGCTGCCCTGGAACGAGGTGAAGGTGGCCTGCCGGTTGCGGAAATCGGTATAGGCCGACACGCCCACCGAGATCACCGGCGACGCCGGTGATTTCGACGGGTAGCCAAAGCCGCTGCGGTCCGGCGGCGCATTGGTGGCGGTGTAGCTGGCGCCGTTGCCGCCGTAGATGCCAAAGCGCGAATTCCACGCGCCGCGCACATCCTGCTTGCTGCCCTGGCCGGTGGCGGTGAGTGCGGTCGTCACCACGCCGCAGGTGCTGAGGCTGCCGCTGAGCTGCTTGGCCAGTGCATCGCTGCCGTTGCCGGGGTTGCCCGCGCCGTTGATCTGCACCCAGCGGAAGCTGCCGCGCACCAGGCTGCTGCTGTAGCTGCCCTTGGGTGCGGCCAGGCCGGCGTCCTTGTTGCCACTGCTGCTGGTGGCGTTGGCGGCCAGCCACTCACCCACCGCGTAACTGCCGCCGCTGGTGCGCGGGCACACGCCCACCGGCACGCTGACGCAGAAGCCGCCGTTGCCCGCGGGCAGTTGGGTGGCCACCGCCTGCGCGCTGACGCTGCCGTCACCGACACCGATCAGCCCCAGGAACCACGGCGCCAGGCCGGTGCTGCGGGCGATGCACAGGGCGTGGCGCGCCGCGGCCGGCGCACCGGCGCTGCGCGCCAGGTAACCCGAATTGGGCTGCAGCGCGGTGCTGAAGCGCACGTCGGCCGCGGCGATGGCCACAGCGCTGGATTGCAAGTCGCGGCGGTTGCGTGCCGCCACCGACTGGCCGGCGGCCTCGGCCGCCACCAGGCACTGGGCCGTGCCGGTGGTGCAGTTCAGCTCGGTGGCCGCGGCCAGGGCGCAGGCGTCGGCGGCGGTCTGCAGCTCGGTCTTGTTGACGAACAGCCGCGCGCTGTCCAGCGCCAGCCCGGTCATGCCCAGTAGCGTGGTCATGGCCAGCGCGACCAGGATGGCCACGGCCCCGCCTGGTGGACGGCGGCGCAGTGGCGCGCGGCGCCTCGGTGCTGCCATGGCGGGCCCTGCACCTCAGCGCGAGGGCAGGCTGGCGCCGCCCGCGCTGCCGCCGTCGCCGACCACGCTGCTGCCGGCGGGCTGGCGGTAGCTGTCGGCCAGCCGGTCCATCGCGTGGCGCACGGTGCGGCCGTCGCTGGCGGGCACCCGCGCGTCGGCGCGCCGGGCGGCGTCGGGGTCGATGGCCTGCTGCTGGCGCATCAGCCGCGAGGCCTCGCCGAAGTGGCGGTCGAGCACCGGCGAGCCGCTGGCTGCGCAGCCGCCCAGCAGCACGGCGAAGGCAGCGGTCAGCAGGCGGGCGCAGGGGCGCTGGCGGCGGGGCAGGGGGCGGGTCATCGGGCGTCCTTGGGGGTGCCGGCCGCGGGCGGGCGGCCTTCGGTGCGGCCTTCCAGGATCAGCTCCTGGCGGCTGGGCGGCTGGTACTGGTCGGTGGGCAGGCGGTAGTCGGCGGGCAGCGGCTTGACCAGGCGCGGCGTGATCACGAACACCAGTTCGCTGCGGTCGGTCTGGAACTCGGTGCTGCGAAACAGCGCGCCCAGCACCGGCGTCTCGCCCAGGAACGGGAAGGCCTTGATGTTGGTGGTGGTGTTGTTCTTGATCAGCCCGCCGATGGCGAAGCTCTGGCCGTCCATCAGCTGCACCGTGGTCTCGGCCTTGCGCGTGGTGAAGGTCGGCAGCAGCGAACTGCTGCCCGCACCGGTGACGGTGA
>JBBAPL010000270.1:0-4096 GCA_040400895.1 Aquabacterium sp. | reverse complement strand
CGGCCAGCGGCACGTCTTTCTTGAGCTTGAAGGTCAATGCCTGGCTGTGGCAGCGCATGGCGCCCACGCGCACGCAGAAGCCATCGACCGGCAACGCGGCGGTACCGAAGTCCGCCCCCTGGCCGAGGATCTTGTTGGTCTCGGCCATGCCCTTCCACTCTTCCTTGGACACGCCCCAGCCGGGCTCGTCCCGGCTTTTGCCAATCCCGAGATCCTTATCGATCCAGGGAATCAGCGACCCGCCCAGCGGCACGCCGAAGTTGGCCGTCTGCTCGGCGCTCAGGCCGCGCTGGGTGGCCGCCACCAGGCGGTCGATCTCAAGGATGGCGCTCTTGGGGTCGTCGAGCAAGGCCTTGACCGACGCGTTGAGCGTGCCGTACTGGGTGAGCAGCTCGCGCATGTGCTGCGCGCCGCCGCCGCTGGCGGCCTGGTAGGTCTGGGTGCTCATCCACTCGACCAGGCCGGCCTTGTACAGCGCGCCCACGCCCATCAGCATGCAGCTGACGGTGCAGTTGCCGCCAATCCAGTTGCGCCCGCCCTTGGCCAGCGCGTTCTCGATCACCGGCATGTTGACCGGGTCGAGGATGATGACTGCGCTGGGGTCCATGCGCAGGGTGCTGGCGGCGTCGATCCAGTGGCCGTTCCAGCCGGCGGCGCGCAGTTTGGGGAAGACCTCGGTGGTGTAGTCGCCGCCCTGGCAGGTGATGACGATGTCGCAGCGCTTGAGCGCGTCGATGTCGTAGGCACTCTTCAGCGTGGTTTCGTTCTTCGCCATCGCCGGGGCACGGCCGCCAGCGTCCGACGTGGAGAAGAACACCGGCTCGATCAGCGCGAAGTCGTCCTCGGCCTGCATGCGGTCCATCAACACCGAGCCGACCATGCCGCGCCAGCCGACCAATCCTACGAGTGCCATTTCAAAGCCTTTCAGTTGCCATCCGGACCCCTGGGTTCTCCGGCGCGTTTCGCCGGGGTCCAAGTGGGGGCGAGACGTTCCGGAGCTGACTAGCGCTTGGTGATCGTGGTGATGGTCTTGCTGGACAGGGCGGCAACGACCGCATCGCCCATCTCGCGCGTGCCAACCCTCTGCGTGCCCTCGGACCAGATGTCGCCGGTGCGCAGACCGGCCGACAGCACCGCCTTGACCGCGGATTCGATCCGGTCGGCGGCTTCAGTCTGGTTGAGCGTGTAGCGGAGCATCATGGCAGCGGACAAGATTGTAGCCAGCGGGTTGGCCACGCCCTTGCCGGCGATGTCGGGCGCGCTGCCGTGGCTGGGCTCGTACAGACCCTTGTTGGCCTTGTCCAGGCTGGCGCTGGGCAGCATGCCGATCGAGCCGGTCAGCATCGCGGCCTCGTCGCTCAGGATGTCGCCGAACATGTTGCCGGTGAACACCACGTCGAAGGCCTTGGGCGCCTTGACCAGCTGCATCGCGGCGTTGTCCACGTACATGTGGTCCAGCGCCACGTCGGGGTACTGGGCGTGCACCTCGGTGACCACGTCCTTCCAGAACTGGAAGGTCTCCAGCACATTGGATTTATCGACGCTGGTGACCTTCTTGTTGCGCCGGCGCGCGGCCTGGAAGGCCACGTGGGCGATGCGCTCGATCTCGGGCCGGCTGTAGCGCATGGTGTCGAAGGCTTCCTCGGCACCGGGGAAATGGCCATCGATCGCCGTGCGGCGGCCGCGCGGCTGGCCGAAATAGATGTCGCCGGTCAGCTCGCGGATGATCAGGATGTCCAGGCCAGCCACCAGTTCGGGCTTGAGCGACGACGCGTGGGTCAGCTGCTCGTAGCAGATCGCCGGGCGGAAGTTGGCGAACAGCCCCAGGTGCTTGCGCAGCCCCAGGATCGCCTGCTCGGGCCGGAACTGGCGCTCCAGCTTGTCGTACTTCCAGTCGCCGACGGCGCCGAACAGCACCGCGTCGGCCGCCTTGGCCAGGTTCAGCGTGCTCTCGGGCAGCGGGTGGCCGTGGGCCTCGTAGGCAGCGCCGCCGACCAGGGCGGTCTCGGTCTCGAAGGGCAGGTCAAGCACGGCCAGGACCTTGACGGCCTCGGCCATGATCTCGGTGCCGATGCCGTCGCCGGGCAGGATGGCGATCTTCATGTGGATTCCTCGGGTTCAGATTTCTTTGTGGGTCAGCCAGGGCATCTTGGCGATGCGCTCGGCTTCAAACGCCTTGATCTTGTCGGCATGGCGCAGCGTCAGGCCGATGTCGTCGAAGCCGTTGACCAGGCAATATTTGCGGAAGGCCTGCACCTCGAACGCAAGCTCGGCGCCGTCGGGCAGCACCACCACCTGGCGCGGCAGGTCCACCGTCAACCGGTAGCCGGGGAAGGCCGCCACCGCGTCGAACAGCCGCGCCACCGCAGCTTCGGGCAGCACGATCGGCAGCAGGCCGTTCTTGAAGCAGTTGTTGAAGAAGATGTCGGCGTAGCTGGGCGCGATGATGGCGCGAAAGCCGTACTGGTCCAGCGCCCAGGGCGCGTGCTCGCGGCTGGAGCCGCAGCCGAAGTTGCTGCGCGCCAGCAGCACCGACGCGCCGGCATAGCGCGGCTGGTTCAGCACGAAGTCGGGGTTGGGCCGTCGGCTCGCCGGGTCCTGCCCGGGCTCACCCTTGTCCAGGTAGCGCCATTCGTCGAACAGGTTCTGGCCGAAGCCGGTGCGCGCGATCGACTTCAGGAACTGCTTGGGGATGATGGCGTCGGTGTCGACGTTGGCGCGGTCCATCGGGGCCACCAGGCCCTGGTGCACGGTGAATGCTTGCATGGTGTTTCAGCTCACTTCTTTGCTGCGCCTTCGATCTTCTCGCCGGCTTTTTGAATGTCCTGCCCCATGCCCCTGATGGTGTTGCAGGCGGACAGGCCCACCGTGATGGCCAGGGTGGCAACAACGAGGATCAGTCGGTTCATGGAAGCCTCCTTCAGGCAATGCGGCGGATGTCGACGAAATGGCCGTTCAGCGCGGCCGCTGCGGCCATGGCCGGGCTGACCAGGTGGGTGCGCCCACCATTGCCCTGGCGGCCTTCGAAGTTGCGGTTGCTGGTGCTGGCGCAACGCTCGCCGGGCTCCAGCCGGTCGGCGTTCATCGCCAGGCACATGCTGCAGCCGGGCTCGCGCCATTCGAAGCCCGCGGCCTTGAACACCTCGTGCAGGCCCTCGGCCTCGGCCTGCGCCTTCACCAGGCCCGAGCCGGGCACCACCATCGCCAGCTTGACGTTGGACGCCACCCGGCCGCCGATGCGGCGCACCACGGCCGCCGCCTCGCGCATGTCCTCGATGCGGCTGTTGGTGCAGCTGCCGATGAAGACCTTGTCGATGCGGATGTCGGCGATCGGCTTGTTGGGCTCCAGGCCCATGTAGACCAGCGCGCGCTCGATGGCGCCGCGCTTGGTGTCGTCCCGCTCCTTGTCGGGGTCGGGCACGCGGTCGTCGATGGACAGCACCATTTCGGGGCTGGTGCCCCAGGTGACTTGCGGCTTGAGCGTGCTGGCGTCGAGTTCGACCACCGCGTCGAAGTGCGCGCCATCGTCGCTGCGCAGCGTGCGCCACAGCGCCGCCGCGTGCTCGAACTCCACGCCCTTGGGGGCGAACGGCCGGCCCTTGACGTACTGGATGGTGGTCTCGTCCACGCCCACCAGGCCGGCGCGGGCGCCGGCCTCGATGGCCATGTTGCACACCGTCATGCGGCCTTCCATGCTGAGCGCGCGGATGGCGCTGCCGCCAAACTCAATCGTGTAGCCCGTCCCGCCGGCGGTGCCGATGCGGCCGATGATGGCCAGCACGATGTCCTTGGCGGTCAGGCCGCGGGTCAGCGTGCCTTCCACCTTGACCAACATGTTCTTGGCCTTCTTGGCCAGCAGCGTCTGGGTGGCCATCACATGCTCGACCTCGCTGGTGCCGATGCCGTGGGCCAGCGCGCCAAACGCGCCATGGGTGCTGGTGTGGCTGTCGCCGCACACCACCGTCATGCCCGGCAGGGTGGCGCCCTGCTCCGGGCCGATGACATGCACGATGCCCTGACGCTTGTCCAGGAACGGGAAGTAGGCCGCCGCACCGAAGGCCGCGATGTTGGCATCCAGCGTCAGCACTTGCTGCTT
>JBBAPL010000269.1:0-4118 GCA_040400895.1 Aquabacterium sp. | reverse complement strand
GGCCACGGCGGCGCGGTTCATCGTGCCGCTGCGCTGGGTGCTGCCGTAGCACACCAGCACGTTGTCGCACTGGCCGGCGGCCAGCGCCAGCATGGCCGGCATCAGGTGGGCGATGAAGCTGCTGCCGCCCAGCATGGTGCCGTCGATGAAGCGCGGGTTGATGCCCAGGTATTCGATCACCGGCATCGGCCACATGGTGCTGAGCACGCTGGCGGTGCACAGGCCGTCGATGTCCTGCATCGTCAGCCCGGCGTCGGCCACGGCGCGGTGGGCAGCTTCGGCCAGCAGCTCGATCTCGGTGTAGCCGGGGGTTTCGCCATTGCCGAACAGGCCGATGCCGCTGATGGCGGTGGCGCCACGCAAGGCCTTCATCTGCGGCGTCAGGGTGATGGGGCGGGGATAGCGACTCATGCCTGCACCTCGGCATCGAACACCACCAGGCCCTTGCCGTCGGCCAGCTGCACCCGGGCGCGCACCCGCATGCCGATGGCCACCGCGTCGGGCGCCAGGCCTTCCACCCGGCTGAGCAGGCGCACGCCCTCGTCCAGGTCGACCAGGCAGACGTGGTAGTTGCCGCCCTGGTCGGGTTTGCGGCCGATGGTGGTGACGGCAGCCACCGTGCCCAGGCCGGCCGGCGCCACCAGGGCCGGCTCGCCAGCGCCACAGTGTGGGCAGATGGCCCTTGGAAAGTACACATGCTTGCCGCAGGCGGCGCAGTGCTGGATGAGGAAGCGGCCCTGGTCCAGCGCCTGCTGGTGCCGGGCCTGGATGCCTTGCTGGGATTGGGTCATGTCGGTTGCGCAAGCGCTGAACGGATCGTGCCCGCAGTCTGCCCAAGCCTGTGCCGCAGCGCCATTCGGCTTTGCCAAAGGGGCCCCACGCCCGGCGGCGAAGCAAGGGCTCGGCCTACGCGCTAACCCCAGCTTGGGTGAATGCGAATTGCCGCGGTGGCCCAGGTGCGAGAAGCTGCGCCCATCGCCACCATTGCGCCCACGCCACCATGCCCACCCACTTCTGCCGCCGCACCGCCCTGGCCGCCTTCGCCCTGGCTGCACTGTCCCCCCTGGCCCTGGCCCAGGCGCCCGCTGCCAGCGTGCGTCTGCTGGTCGGCTATGCCGCCGGCGGCCCGGTGGACGCCATGGCCCGCATCTTTGCCCCGGCGTTGTCCAGGGAATTGGGCGCCACCGTCATCGTCGAGAACAAGCCCGGCGCCAGCGGTGCACTGGCCGGTGAGTTGACCAGCACCGCAGCAGCAGACGGCGCCACCTTCTGGTTTGCGGCCAGCCCCACCGTCACCATCGTGCCGCACATCCAGAAGAAGCTGAAGTTCGACGCCATGCGCGACCTGACGCCGGTGGCGCCGCTGCTGACCTACGCCAACGTGCTGGTGGTGCCGCAGTCCAGCCCGCTGAAGTCGGTGGCCGACCTGCTGTCCCAGGCCAAGGCCAACCCGGGCAAGGTGTTCTACGGTTCGGCCGGCGTGGGCGCGTCCAACCACCTGAGCGGGGAACTGCTGGCCCACCAGGCCAATGTGCAGCTGACACATGTGCCGTACAAGGGCAACGCGCCGGCGATGAACGACGTCATCGGCGGCCAGTTGCAGATGATGTTCGACATCGTTGGCGGCGCGCAGAAGTTCATCTCTGGCGGGCAGGTGCGGGCGCTGGCCGTCACATCGGCCACCCGCAACCCGATGCTGCCCGACGTGCCCACCATGCGCGAGGCCGGCATGCCAGGTTACGAGGTGGTGGGCTGGATGGCGATCTACGGCCCGCCCAGGCTGCCGGCCGCCGCCACCGACCGCATGGCCGACGCCACCCGCAAGGTGCTGGCCACGGCCGACTTCCAGCAGCGCCTGGCGGCCCTGGGCTACAGCCCCTGGTCCGGCCCGGCGGCCGAGTTGGTGGCCCAGGCCACCAAGGAACGCGCGATGTGGGGCACCGTCACCAAGGGCATCGAGATCGACTGACCTTCGCCTGCCCGGCCCCGGCGACCGGACGGCCCGCCCAGCGATCGGTGGCCAGGTCGGAGCGGGTCCGCAGGCACCTCACCCCGCAGGTGTTGTCCCGGTTGCAGACCCCGTCAGAACAGCCCGACTACGCGGCCGTTGGCGTCCAGGTCGATGCGCTCGGCCGACGGGCTGGCCGGCAGGCCCGGCATCGTCATGATGTCGCCGCACACCAGCGTGATGAAGCCGGCGCCTGCGGCCAGGCGCACTTCGCGCACATCCAGCGTGTGGCCGCTGGGCGCGCCGCGCAGGCTGGCGTCGGTGGAGAAGCTGTACTGCGTCTTGGCGATGCACACGGGCAAGTGGCCATGGCCGGCGGCCTCCAGCGATTGCAGCTGTGCCCGCACGGCGGCGCTGGCGCTGATGCCGGCCGCGCCGTACACCCGCTGCGCCACCAGCGTGGCCTTGTCCAGCAGGCTGGCGTCGTCGGGGTAGACGAAGCGCACCGTGGCGGGCTGTTCGCACAGGCGCACCACCTCATGTGCCAGATCGGCCGCACCACGGCCACCTTCGGCCCAGTGCCGGGCCAGCCGCAGCGGCACGCCCCAGTCGGCCACGCGGGTAGCCAGCAGCGCGTGCTCGGCCGCCGTGTCGGCGCTGAAGTGGTTGACCGCCACCACGCAGGGCAGGCCGTAGACCTCGCGCACGTTGTGCACATGGCGCTGCAGGTTGGCCAGGCCGCGTTCCAGCGCGCCCAGGTCTTCGCGCCCCAGTTCGCCGGGCACGGCACCGCCGTGGTACTTCAACGCCCGCAGCGTGGCCACCACCACCGCAGCCTGCGGCCGCAGGCCCGACTGGCGGCACTTGATGTCGATGAACTTCTCGGCGCCCAGGTCGGCACCGAAGCCCGCTTCGGTCACCACGTAGTCGGCCAGCTTCAGCGCTGCGCGGGTGGCCAGCACCGAGTTGCAGCCGTGGGCGATGTTGGCAAACGGCCCGCCGTGCAGGATGGCGGGGTTGTTTTCCAACGTCTGCACCAGGTTGGGCGCGAGCGCGTCCTTCAGCAGCACGGCCATGGCGCCGTGCACCTTCAGGTCACGCGCATGCACAGGCCGGCGGCTGCGGGTGTGCGCCACCACGATGTTGCCCAGCCGCTGCTTCAGGTCGGCCAGGCTGCTGGCCAGGCAGAAGATCGCCATCACCTCGCTGGCCACCACGATGTCGAAGCCATCGCTGCGCGGGAAGCCATTGCCCGGCCCGCCCAGGCCCACGGTGATGTCGCGCAGCGCCCGGTCGTTCATGTCCATCACCCGGCGCCAGCTGATCCGGCGCACGTCGATGTCGAGCGCGTTGCCGTGGTGCACGTGGTTGTCGATGGCTGCGGCCAGCAGGTTGTTGGCCAGCGCGATGGCGTTGAAGTCGCCGGTGAAGTGGAGGTTGATCTCCTCCATCGGCACCACCTGCGCATAGCCGCCGCCGGCTGCACCGCCCTTCATGCCGAACACCGGGCCCAGCGACGGTTCGCGCAGCGCCACGATGGCCTTCTGGCCGATGTGGTTCAGCGCGTCGACCAAGCCCACGGTGGTGGTGGTCTTGCCCTCGCCGGCCGGCGTGGGGCTGATGGCGGTGACAAGCACCAGCTTGCCATCGGGCCGGTCGGCCAGGCTGTGGATGTAATCCAGCGACAACTTGGCCTTGTGGTGTCCATAGGGCACCAGGTGCTGGTCGGCTATGCCCAGGCGGTCTTGGACCAGGTCGGTGATGCGGCGCAGTTGGGCTTGCTGAGCGATCTCGATGTCACTGAGGGGCATGGCGATTTTCAAGAGCCAAAGCGCCCATTCTGCGGTCAGTTGCCGGTGGTAGCTGCTGGGGCCGGCCCGAGTGTTGTGCTTTGGCTCGGCGCTGGCTGCTACGGGTTCTTTGTGGCCCTTTGCTGTGGATGCTGAAAGCGGGCGTTCGATGGCCTGAGCGTCGGGTGGGGCGGACCTGTCCTGCTCCATGTCCTCCGGGCCTGCGGCCCTCCCCCTAATACTTACGCAGGACAGGCCCGCCCCACCCGACGCTCAGGCACCAGCGAGGCACTCGCTGCACGCACAGGTGGTGGCAGGACGAGGCCGGTGGGTGACTGGCCGACGCAGGTAAAAGGAAGGAGGGCCGGCAGGCCCGGGGG
>JBBAPL010000268.1:0-4193 GCA_040400895.1 Aquabacterium sp. | reverse complement strand
TCCCGCTGGCTCATCGCGTGCGCCTGTCACTACCCAATGCGCAAAGAGCCTTTTTCTTGTCAGACCGGGGCTTGCTGCAGGGCCCAGCGCTCGGGCGTGGTGATCTGCAGCCCGTGCCGCAGCGCGGCACGGGCCAGCTTCAGCACCGCCCGGTCGCGGCTGAATAGCATGCTGGCAGGCCAGGACCAGGCCAGGTCGATGAACTTCTGGTCATCGCCATCGGTGCAACGTGGTGCGGGTGGACTGGGCACGGGTGGATCGACCAGCCGGCTGCGGGTCTGCAGCGTGGTCAGCACCTGGGACGGCGCCACTGGCCATCCGTTGGCGAACGGGCGCGACAGCACGTCGACCAACTCTGCCAGCATCGGCGCCGTGACCAATGCAGTCAGCCGGCCGTCCTGCAGCGCCTGCTGCAGTGGCTGTGCACGCATGTCCCCGAACAGCCAGAGATCGAGCACGACATTGGTGTCCAGCACGACCATCGATGGCCTGGCGGTGGCGGCTTCGGCAGATTGCGCGGTCATGGATGGTCTGGAGAGACAGTGTGAAAGAACAAACCACAGACGGCTTGCTGCTGGTGGGGCGTTTGACTATAATCGAGGGCTTTTCGGCAAATTGCATCACCCGCATCGTTGGGTGAAACGTTGAACGGAAGACCTTCTGGCGTCGTGGCTCGCAGTGTTGGCGGGGCTCGGCGCCGTTTGTGTTTCCGGCGGCAGGCAAGGATTGTCGGAATGACGTGACTTCAAACGGGAACAAGTTACCTATGCCAACCATCAACCAGCTCGTGCGCCAAGGCCGTCAGGTCGAAGCCGTCAAGAGCAAGTCGCCTGCGATGCAGAACTGCCCGCAGCGCCGTGGCGTGTGCACCCGCGTGTACACCACCACGCCCAAGAAGCCGAATTCCGCGCTGCGGAAGGTCGCCAAGGTTCGCCTGACCAACGGCTTCGAGGTCATCTCCTACATCGGTGGCGAAGGCCACAACCTGCAAGAGCACAGCGTGGTGCTGGTGCGCGGCGGCCGGGTCAAGGACCTGCCTGGCGTGCGCTACCACATCGTGCGTGGCTCGCTGGACCTGCAGGGGGTCAAGGACCGCAAGCAGTCGCGGTCGAAGTACGGCGCGAAGCGTCCGAAGAAGACCTGATCGGTCTTCACCGGCAAGCCTGTCATCGGGCGAGCCAACTGGTTGTCACCATCGGCCTGCGGGCCAGTGCAGTGATTTTTGCGGTCGGTGCATGAGCGCCGCCGAGTAAGCGAGGGGCCGTTGCGTGGCCCCTCCGGTGCGGGCAAGCATGCCGACAGGCAGCCCGGTCACCCGCTGAAGCACACAAAGGAACTGACATGCCACGTCGTCGCGAAGTACCCAAGCGGGACATCCTCCCGGATCCGAAGTTCGGATCGGTCGATCTGTCCAAGTTCATGAACGTCATCATGGAATCCGGCAAGAAGGCCATCGCTGAGCGCATCATCTACGGTGCCCTCGAGCAGGTCGAGAAGAAGGCCGGCAAGGACCCGCTGGAGATCTTCATGGTCGCCATCAACAACATCAAGCCGATGGTCGAGGTCAAGTCCCGCCGCGTCGGCGGTGCGAACTACCAAGTTCCCGTGGAAGTTCGCCCCGTGCGCCGGATGGCCCTGGCCATGCGCTGGCTGAAGGAATCAGCCCGCAAGCGTGGTGAGAAGTCGATGGCTGCCCGCTTGGCCAATGAACTGCTGGAGGCCAGCGAAGGCCGCGGCGGTGCCATGAAGAAGCGTGACGAAGTGCACCGCATGGCCGAAGCCAACAAGGCGTTCTCGCACTTCCGCTTCTAAGCCTTTCCCCCTCAAGCCTCACGGCCGCCCCACCCGGGTTATCACTGACCCGAGGGCGGCCCCTGTATTTGGAGTGACACCATGGCCCGCAAGACCCCGATCGAGCGCTACCGCAACATTGGCATTTCCGCGCACATTGACGCCGGCAAGACCACCACCACGGAACGCATCCTGTTCTACACCGGTGTGAACCACAAGATCGGTGAGGTGCACGACGGCGCCGCAACGATGGACTGGATGGAGCAGGAGCAGGAGCGGGGCATCACCATCACCTCGGCGGCCACGACCTGCTTCTGGAAGGGGATGGAGATGAACTTCCCCGAGCACCGCATCAACATCATCGACACCCCCGGGCACGTCGACTTCACCATCGAGGTGGAGCGTTCGATGCGCGTGCTCGACGGCGCCTGCATGGTGTACTGCGCCGTGGGCGGCGTGCAGCCGCAGTCGGAGACCGTCTGGCGCCAGGCCAACAAGTACAAGGTGCCGCGTCTGGCTTTCGTCAACAAGATGGACCGCACCGGTGCCAACTTCTACAAGGTCATCGACCAGATGAAGGTGCGCCTGAAGGCGAACCCGGTGCCCGTGGTCATCCCCATCGGCGCTGAAGACCTGTTCACCGGCGTGATCGACCTCATCAAGATGAAGGCCATCATCTGGGACGAGGCCTCGCAGGGCATGAAGTTCGACTACCGCGAGATTCCGGCTGACCTGCTGGAAGAAGCCAAGAAGTGGCGCGAGAACCTCCTGGAAGCAGCGGCCGAGGCGACGGAAGAGCTGATGAACAAGTACCTCGAGTCGGGTGAACTGACTGAGGAAGAGATCCGCGCCGGCATCCGCACCCGCACCATCGCCGCGGAGATCCAGCCCATGTTCTGTGGCTCCGCCTTCAAGAACAAGGGTGTGCAGCGCATGCTCGACGGCGTGGTCGACTTCATGCCGTCGCCGGCTGACATCCCGCCGGTGCCTGGCACCGACGACGACGAAAAGCCCGTCGTGCGCCACCGCACGGACGAAGAGAAGTTCTCAGCTTTGGCATTCAAGCTGATGACCGACCCGTACGTCGGACAGCTGACATTCGTGCGTGTGTATTCGGGCGTGCTGAAGTCGGGCGACTCGGTCTACAACCCGATCCGCGGCAAGAAGGAGCGCATCGGCCGGATCCTGCAGATGCACGCCAACCAGCGTGAGGAAATCAAGGAAATTTTGGCCGGCGACATCGCCGCCTGCGTGGGCCTGAAAGACGTGACCACGGGCGAGACCCTGTGCGACCCGGATGCCATCGTGACGCTGGAACGCATGATCTTCCCCGAGCCGGTGATCTCGCAGGCTGTCGAGCCCAAGACCAAGGCCGACCAGGAAAAGATGGGCATCGCGCTGGGCCGTCTGGCTGCAGAAGACCCGTCGTTTCGTCTGCGCACCGACGAAGAATCGGGCCAGACCATCATCTCGGGCATGGGCGAGTTGCACCTGGAAATCATCGTCGACCGCATGAAGCGCGAGTTCGGCGTGGAAGCCAACGTGGGCAAGCCGCAGGTGGCCTACCGCGAGACCATCCGCAAGTCGATTGCCGATGTCGAAGGCAAGTTCGTGCGGCAGTCGGGCGGCAAGGGCCAGTATGGCCACGTGGTGCTGAAGATCGAACCGCAGGAACCCGGCAAGGGTTTCGAGTTCGTCGACGCCATCAAGGGCGGCGTGGTGCCGCGTGAATTCATCCCCGCGGTGGAGAAGGGCCTGGTCGACACGCTGCCGAACGGCGTGCTGGCCGGCTTCCCGGTGGTCGACGTCAAGGTCACGCTGACCTTCGGCTCGTACCACGAGGTGGACTCGAACGAAAACGCCTTCAAGATGGCCGCGTCGATCGGCTTCAAGGATGGCATGCGCAAGGCCAGCCCGGTGATCCTGGAGCCGATGATGGCCGTCGAGGTGGAAACGCCAGAAGACTACGCTGGCTCGGTGATGGGCGACCTGTCCAGCCGCCGCGGCATGGTGCAGGGCATGGACGACATGCCTGGCGGCGGCAAGGTCATCAAGGCCGAGGTGCCGCTGTCGGAGATGTTCGGCTACTCGACCACGCTGCGCTCGATGTCGCAAGGTCGTGCCACGTACACGATGGAATTCAAGCACTACAGCGAAGCGCCCAAGAACGTGGCCGACGCGATCATCACGTCCCGCGCCAAGTAAGCGCAAGACGCTAGCAACACCAAGCCGGTCTTCGGTGCCCACAGCCACACCCTGGCTGTGGTGGGTCTGCTGCCCATGGCAGGCCATGCGCCGGAAACCTTAAACATCCATGGGCAACGCTCTTTTCTAGACGGAGATTGAAATGGCAAAAGGCAAATTTGAACGGACCAAGCCGCACGTCAACGTGGGCACGATTG
>JBBAPL010000267.1:0-4229 GCA_040400895.1 Aquabacterium sp. | reverse complement strand
CAGCAGCGCCTGGCCGATGGTGTTGTTGATCTTGTGCGCGCCGGTGTGGTTGAGATCCTCGCGCTTCAAGTGGATCTGCGCGCCGCCGACCTCGCGGCTCATGCGGGCGGCGTGGTAGATCGGGCTGGGCCGGCCGACGAAGTGCGCCAGCTCATGCCGGTACTCGGCCATGAAGGCCGCGTCCTGGCTGTAGTGGGCGTAGGCAGCCTTCAGCTCGTCCAGCGCATGGGTCAGGGTTTCGGCGACAAAGGTGCCGCCGTAGTTCAAGCCGTTGACGGGCCCGAAGTGCCCACGGGCATCGGGTTGGTGGTAATCCAGCATGGTGGTCCTTCAGGTCCGGCATCTGGGCCGGACATTGGGTGGGTTCAGTGGTCTGCGTCGGCAATGCGGGCATCCGCCTCGCGCACCGCCTCGCAGAATTGGCGCATCAGCGCCGCATCCTTCAGGCCCTTGGCAACTTCGACGCCAGACGAGACGTCAACCGCCCAGGGCTGCACCTGCGTGATGCCATCGATCACGTTGGCAATGTGCAACCCACCAGACAAAACGACCGGACGGGGCACGTGGGCGGGAATGAGCGACCAATCGAATGCCTTTCCACCCCCACCGTAGCCGTCGACATGGGCATCGAGCAGGATGCCCGCTGCATGGGGATGTGCAGCCGCGAAGTCTAGCAAAGCGAAGCCAGGCGCCATGCGCGCGGCCCGCAAGTAGGGGCGTGCCGTGCTGGCATGCACCGCCTCGCAGTCGGCCGGGGTCTCGTCGCCGTGGAACTGCAGCAGCGCCTGCGGCACCGCCGCCAGCGTGGCCTGCAGCAGCGCGGCGTCGGCATTGACCAGCAGGCACACCGGGGTGACGAAGGGAGGCAGACGCCGTGCCAGATCGGCAGCGCGGTCGACACTGACGGCGCGCGGGCTCTTGGCGTACAGCACGAAGCCGATGGCGTCGGCGCCGGCCTCGACGGCCGCGTCCACATCGGCCTCGCGGGTGAGGCCGCAGATCTTGATGCGGGTGCGGGGGTGAAAGCTCATCGCGGTCTCGGTCGTCTCAGGGCAGCCAGTCCATCGCCGGCGTGTGTTCCGGCAGGCCCAACGCGGCATCGTAGTACGGCCCGGCAAAGTACAGGCCGTCGGCGGCAAAGGTGGGGGCCGCCACATTGCGGTTGCGCGCCGCCAGCACCTCACCCAGCCAACCCGGCGTCTGCCGGCCGCTGCCCACCGCCACCAGGCAGCCCAGGATGTTGCGCACCATGTGGTGCAGGAAGGCCGAGCCGTCGAAGTCGAAGCGCCAGTAAGCGCCGCGCTGGCCGATGGTGATGGCACGCAGCGTCTTCACCGGGCTTCTGGCCTGGCACTCCGACGATCGGAACGAGCTGAAGTCATGCTCGCCCACCAGCAGCGCCGCCGCGGCCCGCATGGCGCCAGCGTCCAGCGGGCGGAAGCTCCAGCCCACCGCGCCGGCCTCCAGTGCAGGGCGCATCGGCGACTCCAGGAGCAGATAACGGTAGCGTCGGCCGCGGGCGTGGAAGCGGGCATGGAAGTCGTCGGCCACCGGGCGGCACCACTGCAGCGCAATGTCGGCAGGCAGATGGCGGTTGGTGCCCCGCAGCCAGGAAAACGGCTCGCGCTCGACCGGGCTGTCGAGATGCACGACCTGGTTGAAGGCATGCACGCCCGCGTCGGTGCGGCCGGCGCAGACCGTCGTCACCGGCTGGTCGACGAAGGTGGAAAGCGCGGCCTCCAGCACGTCCTGCACCGTCTGCCCGCCCACCTGGCTCTGCCAGCCGCGGTAGGCGCCACCACGGTAGCTGACCCCCAACGCAATGCGCCCCCCTGCAGGCACTGCGCAGATCAAGGCAAGCAGGCGCCGTGGAACCGGCTTGGCCGGGCCACCGGGGCCGCCCCCCCTGGGGGCTGAGGCCGGACACAAACGGCTGGCCGTTTGTGCCTGCCGAAGGGCTGGGCCGCTGGCCCAGCGCGGCCTGCAAGGCGAGCCGAAGGCGGTTCGGGGGGGGTCAAGTGAGGGCGTCGAGCATGGCCTGCGCCTTGGCGCGCAGCGTGCCGCCAGCCTTGGCCACCACCTCTTCCAGCAGGTCGCGGGCGCCTTCCAGGTCACCGATCTGGCGGAACTCCTCGGCCAGTTCCAGCTTGCGCGCCAGCGGGTCGTCATCGAGCGT
This sequence comes from Aquabacterium sp., assembly GCA_040400895.1. Taxonomy (GTDB): domain Bacteria; phylum Pseudomonadota; class Gammaproteobacteria; order Burkholderiales; family Burkholderiaceae_C; genus Pseudaquabacterium. The sequence continues at coordinate 2,053 of JBBAPL010000267.1, read as the reverse complement.
GTCCGACGACACGGTGCTCGACCCGGTCAGCGGGCCGCTGTCGGTGTCGTCGAAGTCACGGAAGTCGATGGTGGTGTCGCCGCCGCGCTTGCCCAGGTTCACCGTGGGCTCGCTCCTGGTGGGGACCTCGTCGAGGTCCATGCCCAGCGAATCCAGATCGAGATCGGGCGCCACCGGTGCCGGGGCCGGCGGCTGCTTGCGCCGCACCGGCATGGTCGGCTCGGCGTCGAAATCCAGGCTCAGGTCGTTCGACCGCAGGGCGCTGGGCGCCAGGGGCTGGGTGGCTTCCATCGCCCGGGCATTGACCCCGCCGTCGGGCATGTCGAGGTTCAGGTCGAGGTCAAGATCGGTCAGCTGCGGCAGCTCGGAGTCGAGCATCGGCTCGGTCGGCGCCGACAGGATGGAGTGCGGCTGCGTGGTGGCGCTCAACGGCTCCACCACCACCCGTTCGCCGTCCAGGATGATCTCTTCCGGATGACCGCCGGGCTGGTAGAGCTGGTTGTCGGGGTCGATCTGCAAGCCCAGCGCCTGCGCCTGTGCCCAATCCGGGCCGACGCCCTTGGTCAGTGCGTACAGCTGGGTGGCCAGCAACTCGAATCCCTTGGTGTCGCGGCGCTTGGCGTAGACCTCCAGCAGCTTGGTGCGCACCGCCAGACGGTCCGGCGTGGAGCGCATCGCTTCCTTGAGGATTTCCTCGGCCTGCAGGTCACGGCCGTAGGCGAGGTAGACATCGGCTTCGGCCACCGGATCGACATCGCCGATGGCGTCGAGCTGGCTGAGCGAATAGCCCATCGAGCTGGCATTGCTGTTGCTGCCGTCGCGGGTGTCGACCCGCTGGCCGCCACTGGCGCCGAAAAACGAATCGGGCTGCATGCGACTCTCGAGGAACGAGGTCTCACTGGCCGTCTTGCGCATGCGCCCACGCATCCGCCAGACGGCAAAGCCGCCCAATGCCAGAGCCAGCAAGCCGGCACCGGGCAGCAGCCACGGGTTGTCGGTGAGGCTGTCGATCACGCTGGCGCTGGATGCGGCAGGTGCCGCCGGGACCGGCGGTGCAGGCACTGCGCCGTTGCCAGCCGTCGGCGTCGCAGCTGGCGCAGTGCCGCCCGGCAACGGGGCGGGCGCGGACGCCATTGGCGCCGCGGCCACGGGCGCGGGGGGCGGGGGTGCCACAGGGGCGGCCGGCGCGGGCGCGGGCGCAACAGCTGGCGGCACGGCGGGTGCCTGCACGGCTGCGGTGCCTTGCTGCAACTTCTTCAGCTCTTCGACATTGCGGGTGAGTTCGGCCACGCGGGTGGCGTTGTCCTTGCCTGGCGCGGTGCCGGCCGCGGGCGCGGACGCCTTGATCGCCGGATCACTGAGCTTGAGCTTGTCGGGCGACGGTGCGGCCAGTTGCTTGCGATCGTCGACCGCCGCCTGCACCTTGCCCTGGGTGGCGCGGCTGACCTCAGGTGCCTGGGCCTGCGGCGCAGCCTGGGCCAGCCTGGCGCGGTAGGCGCTGAAGTCGGCACTCTGCGCCGTGAGCAGGCGCTTGGCATCACCGGCGGTGACGTCCCGCACCTCGTCGGCCGCGGGCACGGTGAGCACCGAGCCGGCGCGCAACCGGTTGACGTTGCTGTCGATGAAAGCATCGGGGTTGGCCCGGTACAGGCCGACCAGCATCTGGTCGAGCGAGACGCCCTGGGCAGGATGGCGACCGGCCACGCGGTACAGCGTGTCACCCTGCCGCACCTGGTAACGCTTGTTGCTGTTGGACGCGACGGCCGGCGGCAGGGCCTTGGCAGGCGCCGGCGCAGCGTCGGCCGGTCGCGCAGCCGGGCTGGGCTTGGCAGCCGCGGGGGCTGCAGCCACCGGTGGCGCAGCCTGCGTGGCCTGCTGCGGCAGGGGCGCTGCAGCCTGCGCTGGCGCAGGCCGCGGGGCCGGTGCGGGGCGGGGCAGTGGCGCGGCGGGCGGCAAGACCGATGCGGGCGCGGGCTGGCTGGTGGGCGCGGCGCCCATCACGGGCGACACCGGGGCGGCAGCCTGCACCGGCGGCGCAGCGCGGCTGCCGGGC
>JBBAPL010000266.1:0-4371 GCA_040400895.1 Aquabacterium sp. | reverse complement strand
TGACAGGTGCGACGGCGGCGACGGCCGGACGCGCAACCGTCCTGCTGGTCGTGGTGGCGCTGCTCGGAATGTTGGCATGGTCGGCACAAACCCGCGCCTTCGACCCTGACGAATTCCAGCATCTTCAGATGGCGTGGCTGATCGGGCAGGTGGCCAATGCCTTCAGCCCGCCGCCGCTGGGCTACCTGTATGCCCCGTACTTCGGCAACCCGCAGCTGCAGCCCGAGCTGGCAAAGTCGGCTGAGCTGGGCCTGCAGTTCACCGCCGCTGGCCAACGGGTGCGCGCCACCCTGTTCCAGACTCGGGTGCGCCAGGAGCTGGACTACGACACCACCGCCGGGCGCTTCGAGAACGTGGCCCGCACCCGCAACCGAGGTCTGGAGCTGTCTTACGACGGCCGCGTGGCCGCCACCGACCTGCGGGCCACCCTGACCGCGCAAGACCCGCTGGACGCCGACACGGGCGCGCGCCGCCTGCGGCGCAGCCAGGTGCTGGCGTCGGCGTCGCTGTCGCGCGACCTGGGTGGTGGCTGGCGGGCTGGGCTGGCGCTTCGCCATGCTGGTGCGCGACTGGACGATGGCGGTGTCACCCTGCCGGCCTACACCGTGGGCGATGTGACGCTGCAGTGGCAGGTGCGCGCTGGTTGGCAGTGGTTCGCTCGCATCGAGAACCTGGGCGGTGCGCGTTACGAGACGGCCCGCGGCTACCAGCAGGCGCCACGCGGTGTGTTCACCGGCCTGCGCTGGCAGCCGGTCTGACGCCCATGCTGCCCGGCCGGCGCCTGTTGCTGCCGCTTCTGGCGATGCTGGCTGTGCTGGCCGGCCTGGCGGCGCCGCTGGCGCAGGCGCAGGCGCAGGCGCAGCCGGCGGTCACCGTGGTCGACGACCGCGGCCGGCCGGTCCGCATCGCCCAGCCGGTGCGGCGGGTGGTGTCGCTGCTGCCATCGCTGACCGAGAGCGTCTGCGCGCTGCAGGCTTGCGACCGGCTGGTGGGCGTGGACCGCTTTTCCAACTGGCCCGCCCAGGTGCAGCAGCTGCCGCAGCTGGGTGGGCTGGAAGACACCACCATCGAGCGCCTGGTGGCGCTGAAGCCCGACCTGGTGCTGGCGGCGGTGTCGGCCCGCGCGCTGGCGCGGCTGGAAGGCCTGGGCATCCAGGTGCTGGCGCTGGAGCCACGCACCCTGGCCGACACCCACCGTGTGCTGGAAGTGCTGGCCCAGTCGCTGGGTCAGCCAGGAGCCGGCGATCGGCTGTGGGGCCGCATCGACCAGCGCCTGACCGACGCCGCTGCCCGCGTGCCGCCCGCGCTGCGCGGCCAGAAGGTGTACTTCGAGGTCTCGTCGGCGCCGTATGCGGCGGGCGAGGTCAGCTTCGTCGGCGAGGTGCTGGCGCGCCTGCAACTGGGCAATGTGGTGCCGGCGGCGATGGGCCCGTTCCCCAAGCTGAACCCCGAATTCGTCGTGCGGGCCCAGCCCGGCATCCTGATGGCGTCGGCCCGCAACCTGGCCGAGATGCCCGGCCGGCCGGGCTGGGGCACGCTGCAGGCGCTGAAGTCCGGGCGCAGTTGCGGGTTCGACGAGGCCCGGTATGCCGTGCTGGTGCGGCCCGGCCCCCGTTTGGCCGAGGCCGGTGAGCAGATGGCCGACTGCCTGGCGCAGCTGGGCGTGGGCAAGTGATGCACCACGGCCTGCAGATCACCCAGCGCGTCCAGCGGTCGACGCTGACACCCTGGCGTCTGGCCGCCTTGCTGGCGTTGCTGGCGCTGCTGGGCCTGGCCGCAGGTGTCTCGGCGGGCAGCGAGGGCTGGAGCCTGGCCTGGGCCACCGACGCGGACCTGATCCACGCCATCCGCGCACCACGCAGCCTGGGTGCGCTGGCTGCCGGTGCGCTGTTGGGGCTGGCTGGTGCGCTGGCCCAGGGCCTGTTCCGTAACCCGCTGGCCGACCCTTACCTGCTGGGGTCGGCCGCCGGTGCCGGTCTGGGCGTGGTGCTGGTGCTGGCGGGTGGCAGTGCCCTGGCAGGCACGGCGTTGGTGGCCCAGCTGGGCTGGCTGCTCGACACCGGCCTGGTGCTGGCCGCCTTCTGCGGCGCACTGGCTGGCGTGGCGCTCACCCTGCTGCTGGCCGGCGGTGCGGCACGGCCGTTGCAGTTGCTGCTGTGCGGTGTGGTGGTGGGCGTGCTGATGGGCGCGGTGTCCGATCTGCTGCTGATGGTGTCGCCCGAGGCGCTGCGTGGCCGGCAGGTGTTTCTGCTGGGCACCACCGGTTTCCTGGGCTGGACGGCGGTGGCCTGGCTGGCGGGGGTGCTGGGGCTGGTGTTGCCGCTGGCGCTGCAGTTCGCGCGCGCGCTGGACGCGCTGGTGCTGGGCGAGGCCAGCGCCAGCAGCCTGGGCCTGCGCCTGCCGGTGCTGCGCCTGCTGCTGGTGGGGCTGATGGCGCTGGCCACCGGCACGGCGGTGTCGCAGGTGGGGCTGGTCGGCTTTGTCGGCCTGGTGGCGCCGCATCTGGTGCGGCGGCTGGTCGTGGTCACCCACCGGGCGCAGCTGGCGCTGTCGGCCGCGTCGGGCGGCGTGCTGCTGCTGGCGGCCGATGTGTTGGCGCGCAGTGCCATCGCCCCGCAAGAATTGCCGGTGGGCGTGCTCACCGCCTTGCTGGGCGGTGGCTACCTGCTGGTGCTGCTGCGTCGCCACGGGGCCGGGCGGTGACCGGCCCGTCGGCCAGCCTGCTGCAGGCCGACGGGCTGCTGCTCAGCCTGGGCGGCCGGCGGGTGGTCGACCAGGTGACGCTGGCGCTGGCGCCCGGCCAGTGGACCGCGCTGGTCGGCCCCAACGGTGCTGGCAAGAGCAGCCTGCTGGGTCTGCTGGCCGGGCTGCGCCAGCCCGATGCCGGCCGGGTGCTGCTGGACGGCCGGCCGCTGGGCAGCTGGACAGCGCGGCAGCGGGCGCAGCGCCTGGCCTGGCTGTCGCAGCAGGGCGAGGCCGAGGGCGACATCGCCAGCGCCGACGTCGTGGCCCTGGGCCGGCTGCCGCACCAGGGCCTGTTCGGCGCGCCCGGTGCCGACGATGCGGCGGCGGTGCAGGCAGCGATGGCCGAGACCGCCAGCACGCCGTTTGCCGCGCGCCGGCTGAATGCGCTGTCGGGCGGCGAGCGCCAGCGGGTGCTGCTGGCACGCGCACTGGCGGTGCAGTCGCCGGTGCTGCTGCTCGACGAACCCACCACCCACCTGGATGCGCCGCACCAGCGCGCGCTGCTGCGCAGCCTGGTGCAGCGCGCCCGCGCCGGCGCTGCCGTGCTGGCCGTGATGCACGACCTGAACCTGGCGCTGGCGGCAGACCGCCTGCTGGTGCTGCAACAGGGCCGCCTGGTGGCCGATGGCCCGCCCGGCGACGCGGCGGTGCGCCAGCGCCTGGTGGCGGTGTTCGAGCAGGCGTTCACCATCGAAGGCCTGGTCACGCCGCAGGGCCCCCGCTGGGTGGCCGTGCCGGCGATGTGAAGCAGCCCAGCATGCGTGCCGCCATCAGCTGGAGCGCCGGCAAGGACAGCGACCTGGCCCTGCTGCACGCCCGCGCGGCCGGGCTGGACGTCACCCGCTTCGTCACGCTGTGCGAGCCCGATAGCCACAGCAAGAGCCACGCGCTGCCGCCGGCGCTGATCGCCGCCCAGGTGGCCGCGCTGGGTGGCCAGTGGCAGCCAGTGGCCGTGTCGCCAACTGCCTGTGCCGAGGTGTTCGGCGCCACGCTCGACGGCCTGCGCACCGATGGCGTCGAGGCCATGGTCGTCGGTGACATCGATCTGCAGGCCCACCGCGACTGGCTGGAGCCGGCTTGCCGCCGGGCTGGGCTGCAGGCGGTGTTTCCGCTGTGGGGACGCGGCCGGCTCGGCCTGGCGGCCGAGGTCATCGCGCGTGGCATCCAGGCGCGCCTGGTGTGCGTGGACCTGGCGCACCTGGACGCGAGTTTCTGCGGTGCCGACGACAACGCCGCGTTGGTCGTCCGCCTGCCCAAGTCGGTGGACACGGCCTTCAACGCAGGCGCGCTGGTGCGCCTGCTGTGCCCGGCCGGCTGATCAGGCCCCCGGCAGCTTGCGCCCGGTGCCGCACTGCAGCCGCACGGTGCAACTGCCGCACTTCGGCGACCGGGCGGTGCACACATAGCGCCCATGCAGGATCAGCCAGTGGTGCGCATCCTGCCGGAAGGCCGGCGGCACCCGCACATCCAACTGCTGCTCCACGGCCAGCGGTGTCTTGCCCGGTGCCAGGCCGGTTCGGTTGCTGACGCGGAACACATGCGTGTCGACCGCGTTGGTGGGCTCGCCGAAGGCGACGTTGAGCACCACGTTGGCGGTCTTGCGGCCCACGCCGGGCAGGGCCTCCA
>JBBAPL010000265.1:0-4437 GCA_040400895.1 Aquabacterium sp. | reverse complement strand
CAGACCACCAGCATCTGCAGCGCCAGGCCGGCATTGGCCCAGCCCACGCGGAACTGGTAGTGGCCCCAGCCCATCGCATAGCCGGCGGGCATCAGCACGGCCAGCGCCCACATGGTGCCGCGCCCCCGTCGCGGGCCCAACCAGCCGCGCACCGATTCCCAGGTCAGCGCCAGGCCGCAGGACAGGCCCGCCATCGCCAGCACCGACACCGCGGGCTCCAGCCACCCCGCCTCGCGCGAGACGACCAGGCAGGCCCAGCCGATGGTCTGGACCACCAAGGCAGCCTGGGCCCGGCGTGCCGCGGTGCTGAGCTGCCGGCCCATGATGGCCGGGATGGCCAGCGCAAGCGCCGCCATGTTCATCAACATGACGACGATGAGGGTCTGGGCGTCCAGCGTCATCGCAGGCGGCGGAAGTGGGCCCGGCTCAGCGCCGGCAGGCGATCACTGGAAGGCCACCTCGGCAAAGCTGCGCAGCTTGCGGCTGTGCAGTTGGTCCAGACGCTGGCGGCGCAGCAGCTCGATGGCGCGCATGCCGATGCGCAGGTGCTGGTCGACCCGCTCACGGTAGAAGGCATTGGCCATGCCGGGCAGCTTGATCTCGCCGTGCAGCGGCTTGTCGCTCACGCACAGCAGCGTGCCGTAGGGCACGCGGAAGCGGAAGCCGTTGGCCGCCAGCGTGGCGCTTTCCATGTCCAGCGCCACGGCCCGGCTTTGGCTGAAGCGGCGCTCCGGGCCCGGGTGCGGCAGCAACTCCCAGTTGCGGTTGTCGGTGCTGGCCACGGTGCCGGTGCGCAGGATCTTTTTCAGCTCGTAGCCGTCGAGCTGGGTGACGTCGGCCACCGCGCGCTCCAGCGCCATCTGCACCTCGGCCAGCGCGGGGATGGGCACCCACAGAGGCAGTTCTTCGTCGAGCACATGGTCCTCGCGCACGTAGGCGTGGGCCAGCACGTAGTCGCCCAGCTGCTGGGTGTTGCGCAGGCCGGCGCAGTGGCCCAGCATCAGCCAGGCATGCGGGCGCAGCACGGCGATGTGGTCGGAGATGTTCTTGGCGTTCGACGGGCCCACGCCGATGTTGACCATGGTGATGCCCGAATTGTCGGCCCGCACCAGGTGGTAGGCCGGCATCTGCGGCAGGCGCGGCGGCGCGGCGCCCAGCACGTCGTCCGGCTGGGCCGGCTGGCCGGCGCGGCGGGTGACCACGTTGCCCGGCTCGACGAAGGCGATGTAGTCGTCGCTCTCGGCGGCGTGCTTGGGCCAGTTGCCCAGCAGGCCACCCTGGCCCAGCGGCTTGGCCATCATCTCGTGGCCCAGACGCACGAACTCGTCGATGTAGAACTGGTAGTTGGTGAAGAGCACGAAGTTCTGGAAGTGCTCGGGCGCGGTGCCGGTGTAGTGACGCAGCCGCTGCAGCGAGTAGTCGACCCGCGGCGCGGTGAACAGCGCCAGCGGCTGGGCGTCGCGCGGGCCGGGCTCGTAGGTGCCGTTGGCGATGCCGTCGTCCATGGCGGCCAGGTCGGGCAGGTCGAACACGTCGCGCATCAGCTGGCGCCGCTCGGGCGACATCGTGCCTTCCACGTGGTCGTGCTGGGCAAAGCTGAAGTGGATGGGGATGGGCTGCTTGCTCATGCCCACTTCCAGCGGCCCGCCGTGGTTCTGCAGCAGCAGCTGGAACTGCTCGCGGAAGTAGTTGGCGAACAGGTCGGGGCGGGTGAGGGTGGTCTCGTAGACGCCGGGGCCGGCGACGAAGCCATAGCTCAACCGGCTGTCGGCCCTGGCCACGGTGTCGGTGCGCACCCGCACGAAGGGGTAGCAGGCACGGATGCGGCCATTCACCGGGGCGCCGGCCACGAAGTCCTGCAAACTCTGCCGCAGGTGGTTGATGCCGGAGGTGTAGATGGTGGCCGCGTGGGCCAGTGCAGCTTCAGCGTCGGTGAAGCTCTGCGTGACGATGAGTGTTGTCGGCGTTGTCATGACCGATTGTCGCGGAGCGGTGTGACGGTTGCCAGCGTGTCTGGACTCGGCTTGCTGTTGGACGGCTCAGGGCTCGGGGCCGTCGTTGGGGTGTTTGTCTTGCCTTGCGCTGGCTTCGCCGATGCGTTGCACCGCGCCGGGACTCGCCTGTTCGGCTCGAACAGAGGCAGCCGGAACCAGGGCGACACATTCCACGGCCGTGCCACCCCGGTCAGGGCTGTGACGCACAGACCGCGGCAAGGCACGGTTGCATGCCACGGCCTCTTCAGATGGCGGCCTGCTGAGCCTCACCAGCGCCGAAGCGACTGCGGTCGTCTCTAGCAAGGTGTTCGAGCCGAACAGGCGAGGCGCAGCGCCCGGTCCGTGACAAGCACTCAGTGTCGTACGCCCAGTTTGGCAGGCGTTTCTTTGGTGACTTTCTTGTCGCCGGACAAGAAAGTTACCCGCCAGCCGGGGCGGAACCCGGCGGGGTGCAACGCATCGGCGAAGCGAGCGCAAGGCAAGACAAACACCCCAACGACCGCAAGAAGCCTCACCAGGCGGAATCCACGCGCGCGATGTCGCGCCGGCGCGGTTCCCGCCGCTTTCGGCCCAGAATCCGTCCGATGCAGCCCCCAGCCTCCGCCATCCTTCCGCCCGCAGTGCACTGGACCGGCGATGACGGCGCGGAGCAGCAGGCCGACTGGCGGTCGCTGGCGGGCCATCCACCGCCAGCCCGGATGGTCCTGGCCGGCAGCGATCTGGGGGCGGACGCCGCCCTGCGATTGCTGCAGGCTGGCACCGGCCTGCTGTGGCTGGGCGACTATCCCAATGCCCGCCACCTGTTGCAGGCGCTGGGCCGGCGGCTCGATGCGCGTCAGGCCCGCGCCCCCCGTGCCGGCGCCACCCGCAGCCTGCGCGATGCCTTCCTCGCGCAGCGCGCCGTCCAGGCCGAGCGCGCCCGCTTGCTGGGTGGCGTGCTGCTGCCGTTCGACGCCGACCACAGCCTGCCACTGCACCGCGCCCCCGATGTGCGTGCCGCCGGCGCCCAGGCCCACGGCCCAGTGGCGGCGCACTATGTGCAGTCGCTGCGCGAACTGCTCGGGCTGATCGGTGCGTTTGAGTGGCGCCGCAAGGGCGTGCCGATTCCTGCGCTGGGAGCGTCCATCCACCCGCACCATGGTGTGTTCTCGCCGGTGCGTGGCGAGTATGTCGATCTGGTGGCGCAGGCGCCGCTGCCGGCGGCGGCGTTGGCCCATGGCGCGGCCGACATCGGCACCGGCACCGGCGTGCTGGCGGCGGTGCTGGCGCGGCGCAAGCTGGCGGTGGTGGCCACTGACCTGTCGCCCGCCGCGCTGGCCTGCGCCGGCGACAACGCCCGCCGCCTGGGGCTGCAGCGGGCCATCACCTTGCAGCAGGCCGATCTGTTCCCGCCCGGCAGGTTCGGCCTGGTGGTGTGCAACCCGCCCTGGGTGCCGGCACCGGCCGGGTCGGCGCTGGAAAGCGCGGTTTACGACCCCGACAGCCGCATGCTGCGCGGCTTTCTGGCCGGGCTGGCGGCGCACTTAGCGCCGGTCGGCGAGGGCTGGCTGATCTTGTCGGACCTGGCCGAGCACCTGGACCTGCGGCCCCGCGCCGACCTGGACCGCTGGATCGCCGACGCCGGCCTGCGCGTGCTGGGGCGGCTGGACACCCGCCCTCGCCACAGCCGCCCGCTGGACACCACCGACCCGCTGCATGCCGCCCGTGCGGCCGAAGTCACCTCACTCTGGCGCCTGGGCGCCGCCTGACCGATGCCCTCCTCCATGGCAACCACCACAATGCTGCACCCCCAGCCGCTGACCGACGCGGCCTTCGCCCCCTATGGCCGCGTGCTGCAGGTGCCGGCCGACGGCGCCGGCGGCCACCCGATCAACGCCGGCACCACCTGGCGCCATGAATTGCTGGCCGATGCGCAGCTGACCGCCGAGGCCGGCAGCCCGGTGCTCAGCATCAGCCGGGCGCAGGCCCGGGTGCTGCCGATGGCGCTGACCGGCATGGAGCGCCACGCCCTGGGCAGCCAGAGCTTCATCCCCCTGGGCGCGGCACGGCGCCTGGTGCTGGTGGTGGCGCGGCCGGGGCCGGCGCCGCAGGGGCTGGCCGATCTGGCGGCGTTTGTCAGCGACGGTGCGCAGGGCGTGTGGCTGGCGCCGGGCACCTGGCACCACCCGCTGCTGGCGCTGGACGCCGGGGACTTTCTGGTCGTCGAGCGGCGCAGCGGCGTGGTCGATTGCGACGAGGTGCCGCTGCAGCCGCCAGTGTGGCTGGCCGCGCCGGGCTGATCGCGCCAGGTCGTGCGGCTTACACCGTGCGCCGCAGCGCTTCGAAAAAGAGCTCGCTCTGCAGCCGCTCGCCCTGGATCTGCGCGGCCACACGGGCGGCCAGGTCGGCGTTGACGGGCGCCAGCGGCCGGCCGGTGCCCTGCGCCAGCACCTGGGCCTGGCAG
>JBBAPL010000264.1:0-4450 GCA_040400895.1 Aquabacterium sp. | reverse complement strand
TCAGCCTGGACCTGGCGGTCAACCTGGGCAGCACTGGCGCCGACCAGTCCTGCCACAGCGCGCACCCGGCCACCACCGGCGCCGGCTGGCCGTGGCTGCGGGCCCAGAACGGCAGTTGCGCCACCACCGCCGACCGCGACCCCGCCGCCCGTGCCAGCTTCGGCATCTTCTCGCCAGAGACCCGCAAGACCGTCCATGTGCGTGACATCTTCTGACCGGCACATGGCTGGCGCCCGACATGCGCCGCAGCAGGTCAAAGCAGCCGGCGCAAGCCCGTCTGATCGAGCGATCGCCAGCCGGCCCGACAGCCAAGAATCAGGCAGCCCGCAGGCTGCCAGCCCACTGGACATGGCACGCCGCGCTATTGTTTATTGCCACGCTGCCACCTTGCACCTGATCTCCGCCGCCAACCGGTCAACGCCACTGCGCCTGTGGCTGGTGCTGGCCGTGCTCTGGCTGCTGCCATGGGCGCTGGCAGCACCAGCCTGGGCCGCTTCCGTGACCAAGACCCCTGCGATCCAGGGCACCACCGCAGAGACCTACTCCTGCACCAGCCTGCCATCGGGCGGCACCAGGACCTGGAACAACCCATTCCGAGCCTGGAGCGACAACAACAGCAACGCCAGCGTGGGGTTGGACGGCACCACCAGCCGCTTGCTGCAATGCACCGGTTACGCCTTCGCCATCCCGGCCACGGCCACCATCAACGGCATCGTGGTCACCGTGGCCCGCCGGTCCAGCCGCATCACCGACGGCGGTGCGCGAGACGCCATGGTGCGTGTCGTCAAGGGCGGCGTCGTCGGCACCACCGACCGGTCGACCGCCACCATCTACACCACCACCGAGGTGAAGGAGGACCACGGCGGCCCCACCGATCTGTGGGGCGAGACCTGGACCCCTGCCGACATCAACAGCGCCGGCTTCGGCGCCGCCTTCGCGGCCACCAAGCCCAATTCCGCCGGCAACGCCCACTCGGTCGTGGTGGACGTGCTGTCGATCACGGTGCACTACACGGCCGACAGCATTGCACCCGCGGTGACGAGCATCACACGCGCCACCCCCAACCCGGCCGCGGGTGCCACAGCCGCCTGGACCGTCACCTTCAGCGAAGACGTGACCGGAGTCGACAGCAGCGACTTCGCGCTGGTAGCCTCTGGCCTGACGGGCGCCTCCATCGCATCGGTCACCGGTTCAGGGACCACCTGGACGGTGACCGCCAACACCGGCTCGGGCGCCGGCACGCTGGGCCTGAACCTGGTGGACAACGACACCATCGTCGACCTGGGCGCCAACAAGCTCGGCGGCACCGGCGCGGGCAACGGCAACCGCAGCGGCGAAGTGTTCTCGGTCGACAAGCTCACACCCAATGTGGTGCGCCTGGCCCGCACCACCAGCACGCCCACCAATGCGGCCACACTGATCTGGCTGGTCACCTTCAACCGGGCGGTGACAGGGGTCGACGCCAGCGACTTCCAACTGGTGGCCAGCGGCAGCGCCGCGGGCAGCATCACCTGGGTCATCGGTAGCGGCACGATCTGGACGGTCACGGCCACCGGCATCAGCGGGGCGGGCACGCTGGGTCTGAACCTGGTCGATGACGACAGCATCAGCGACAGCCAGAGCCGCGGGCTCGGTGGCACCGGCGCCGGCAACGGCAGCCAGACCGGCGAGGCCTACACCGTCGACCGGGTGGCCCCCACTGTGCAACAGATCCGCCGCACTGGCGCCAGCCCCAGCACCGACGCGGTGCTGGGCTGGACAGTGGTGTTTTCCGAAGCCGTCACCGGGCTTGACCTGAGCGACTTCAGCCTGTCCGCCAGCGGCCTGGCCGGTCCCCGCCTGCTGCGGCTGACGGGCAGCGGCACCACCTGGACGGTGACGGCCGATTCCGGCTATGGCGACGGCAGCCTGACCCTGAACCTGGTGGACGACGACACCGTCGTCGACGGCATCGGCAACCGCCTGGGCGGCACCGGCGCAGGCAACGGCAGTCTGGCCGGTGAGGCCTACACCGTCAGCACGCCGCCGCTAGCCAGCTATCTGATGGAGGAGGCCGTCTGGCGGGGCACCGCCGGCGAGGCAGCCGACCAGTCGGGCAACTACGCCGGCGTGGCGGTGAACGGGGCCACCACCAGCGGCTTGAGTCCGGCGCTGACCGGCATCAACGGCAGCTGCCGCTACGGCGTGTTCAGCAGCAACGCACCGGCCATCACCCGCGGCTACCTCAACCTGGGCACAGACTTCCCGTACCAGACCGACAGCTTCACCGTGGCCGTCTGGGTGCGCACCACCACCAGCAGCACGGCCAACCAGTGGATCTTTAGCCACAACAGCGGTGGCCTTGGCTATGCCCTGGTGCTCGGCAATGCCGGTACCGGCCGCCTGCGGTTCACCGCGGCGGCCGCCGACACAGCCCATCTCGATTCGCCCAGCGCCAGCAGCAGCCTGCTGGCCAACGACACCTGGTACTTCGTGGCCGCCGTGGCCGACTTCTCGTCAGCCCCCGTGGTCACCCGCAAGCTGTATGTGTTCAACACCCAGGGCCAGCTGCTGTCGGGCTACCCGGTCAGCCTGAACAGCAGCGGCTGGGACGACACCGAGGCGGGCGCCGCCACGATCGGCGGCAACGGCAGCAACAGCTTCATCGGCAACATCGACGATGTGCAACTGTTCGGCAAGGCGCTGGGCGCCGACGCCGTGGCCGCACTGGCCCAGGCGCGGCATGCCTGCGGCAGCGTGGCACCCGACCACTACGAGATGAGCCTGGCGTCGGCCAGCCTGACCTGCCAGGCCAGTACGCTGACCGTGACGGCCTGTGCCGACGCCAGCAGCCCGTGTACCAACCCGTTCACCGAGGCCAGCGGCCGCACCGCCACACTGGCCACCAACGCCGGCACGCTGGGCACCACCACGCTCACCTTCGACAGCACCGGAAAGGCAACCACCACGCTGCTTCACCCCGGGGCCAGCCAGGGCAGCACGATCACTGTGACCTTGTCTGGCGAAAGCGCACCTGGCACCAACGCCCGTCAGTGCTGTGCCAACGGCACGGCCTGCACGGCCAGCAACAGCTGCAACACCACCTTCAGCACCACCGGCTTCCTGTTCAACGTGGCCAACCACGTGAGCGAAGCCCTGCAGACGGTGAACGTGAGCGCGGTGCGGCAAAGCGACGGCGCCACGGTCTGCGTGCCGGCCTTCGCCAGCACCAGCAAGGCCGTCACGTTCAGCTGCGGCTACACCAACCCGACCACCGGCACCCTGCCGGTGCGCGTGGGCGGCGCGGCGCTGAACAGTGCCGGCAATGCAGCCGCAGCCTGCGACGCGGGCGGGCGCGCCGTGACCCTGGCCTTCAATGCCAGTGGCGTGGCCAGCACCACGGTGCAGTACGCCGACGTGGGCCAGATGCTGCTGTCGGCCCGCTATGCCGGCGCGGCCGGTGGCAGCGAAGCGGGCCTGGTGATGACCGGCAGCGACAGCTTCATCGCCGCCCCCGGCGGCCTGACGGTCAGCGGCATCACCAGCGGGCCGATCAAGGCAGGCAGCAGCTTTGCCGCCACCGTCAGTGCCGTCAACAGCGCCGGCGCCACCACCCCCAACTACGGCCGCGAGACCAGCCCCGAGGGCGCAACCCTGTCGTGGGTGCGCATGCAGCCCAGCGGCAGCGGTGCCGCCAAGGGCAGCTTCAGCGGCAGCCTGGGTGCCTTCAGCGGCGGCAGCGCCACTGCCAGTAATCTGGCCTGGACCGAGGTGGGGCGTGGCGACCTGGTGGCCCGCAGCACCAGCACCAGCGGGTACCTGGGCAGCACGCTGCGGGCCTTCGGTGCCAGCCCGGCCAGCGGCGCCGTGCAGTGTGCCGTCGAGAACGGCAGCTGCGTGGTGCCGGGCGGCACCACCGCCACCGTCTACTACGGCGAGAACGGCGGCTTTGCCGCCAAGGCAGGCCAGACCGGCACGGTGGCCTGCAGCAACGGCAACTTCGGCGACCCGCTGTCGGGCACGTCGAAGCGGTGCTGGTATGTGGCCACCAGCGCCACCAACGGGTCGGTGGGCGATTTCATCCCCCACCGCTTCACCGTGGCCGCCAGCAACGCCTGCGGCACCTTCAGCTATGCCGGCCAACCCGTCACCGCCACGGTGACGGCGCGCAACGCCGCGGGCAACACCACCGTCAACTTCAACGGCACGGCCACCACCACGCCCAGCTTCGCCCAGGCGGTGACGTTCGCCGACGCCAACGGCCTGGGCGTGAGCGCGCTGTCGGGCGCGAGTATCGCCGCCAGCGCCTTCAGCGCCGGCGTGGCCAGCGGTTCACCGAGCTACAGCTTCACCAGCAAGGCCACCGCGCCGCAGAGCCTGGTGCTGCGCGCCACCAACGGCGCTGCCGGGGCCGCGCTGGTCAGCTCGGCCGGCTACGCCGAGCCCACGCTGCCGCTGCGCAGCGGCCGCC
>JBBAPL010000263.1:1301-4466 GCA_040400895.1 Aquabacterium sp. | reverse complement strand
CAGCACAAGGCGCCAATGCGCTACCCCCGCGGATGATGCGCCGCATGCAGCGCCCGCAGCCGCTCCCGCGCCACATGGGTGTAGATCGTCGTCGTCGAGATGTCCGCATGCCCCAGCAGCAGTTGCACCGCGCGCAGATCAGCCCCGTGGTTCAGCAAATGGGTGGCAAAGGCATGGCGCAGCGTGTGCGGTGACAGGGGTGCGGTGATGCCCGCCGTGGCCGCATGGCGCTTGACCAGGGCCCAGAACATCTGCCGCGTCATCGCCGCGCCGCGGGCGGTGACGAACAGCGCGTCGCTCTGCTGCCCGGCCAGGATGGCGTTGCGCGCTTCGGCCAGGTAGCGGGTGATCCAGTCCTGCGCCTCGGCGCCGAAAGGCACCAGCCGCTCCTTGCTGCCCTTGCCCACCACCCGCAGCACGCCGGCGCGCAGGTCCACCCGCACGCTGGCGATGGTGACCAGCTCGCTCACGCGCAGGCCGCTGGCGTACAGCAGTTCCAGCATGGCGCGGTCGCGCAGTCCCAGGGGCGACGCCACGTCGGGGGCGGCCAGCAGGGCCTCCACCTGGGCCTCGCTCAGCACCTGGGGCACGCGCAGGGGCTGGCGGGCATGGCCCAGGCGCAGGGTGGCGTCTTCCTGGACCAGTCGCTCGCGCAGGGCCCAGCGGAAGAAACGCTTGAACACTGTCAGCCGCCGGTTGGCGGTGGTGGCGCGGCTGCCGGCATGGCGGTGGGCGATGTAGCCCAGCAGGTCGGTCTCGGTGCTGCTGGCGATCGGCCGGCCGGTGCTGTCGGCCAGCCAGTGGGCGTACAGGGTCAGGTCACGCCGGTAGGCTTCCAGCGTCAGCTTGGCCAGGCCGTCCTCGATCCACAGGGCGTCGATGAAGCGCTGCAGGACCGCCCGGCTGGCCGCCGGCAGCGGCGCCGGGCCGGGCTCTTCCAGGGGCATGGCTGTGGTTATTCCAACGACAGCTTCTGCGTTGCGACCACCTTCTTGTAGACGTCGAACTCGGCAGCGATCTGCGCGCCGAACTCAGCCGGCGTGTTCGCCACCACCAGCGAGCCGGTGCCTTCAATGCGGGCGCGCACGTCGGGCAGGGCCACCGTGGCCTTGACGGCCGCATACACCTTGTCGACCACCTCTTTCGGCAGGCCCCTGGGCCCGTAGATGCCGTAATAAGCCATGCGGTTGACCGGCTCCAGGCCCACTTCCTTGAACGTGGGCACGTTGGGCAACTGGGTCAGACGCTGGGGTGCGGCCACCACGATGGGGATCAGCCGGCCTTCCTTGATGAACGGCAACGCCGAGGGCATGTTGTCGAAGATGATCGGCACCTGGCCGGCCACGGTGTCGTTCAGCGCCGGGCCGGCGCCGCGGTAGGGGATGTGGGTGATGAAGGTGCCCGACAGGCTCTTGAACAGCTCCATCTGCAGGTGGCCGATGCCGCCGGTGCCCGAGCTGGCAAAGCTGTACTTGCCTGGGCTCTTCTTCAACTCGGCCAGAAAGCCCTTGTAGTCACGCGCCGGGAACGACGGGTGCACCGCAATCACGTTCGGCGTGGCCGCCACGTTGGTGATGGGGGTGAAGTCGGTCAGCGGGTTGTAGGCGATCTTGGGGTTGATGGCCGGGTTGGCAGCGGTGGTGCTGACCGTGGCCATGCCCAGCGCATAGCCGTCGGGCGTGGCGCGGGCGGTCTCGGTGGCGCCCACCGACCCGCCGCCGCCGGCCTTGTTCTCCACCACCATGTTCTGCCCCAGGGCCAGGCCGATCTTCTCGGCCAGCACGCGGGCCACGATGTCGGTGGTGCCGCCAGGGGCAAATGGCACCACCAGGCGCACCGGCTTGGCCGGATAGGCCTGGGCCAGGGCGGCCAGCGGCGCGGCGGCCAGCGCCAGCAGCAGGGTGGATCGTTGGAGGGTGCGGGTCAGGTGGGTCATGCCGGATGTCTCCTGGGTGTCTGCATGGATCGGCGGCCATTGTGCCCGGCTGCCGCCGGCGCCGGGTGTGGCGGCTGGCACACTGCCGCATGCCTGATCTGCTGTTGCTGGTGCCCGATTTCGCGCTCATCGCGCTGGGCTATCTGGTCTGCCGCTACACCGCACTCGACCGCCCGGTCTGGGACGCCGCCGAGCGGCTGGTGTACTACCTGCTGTTCCCCTGCCTGCTGTTTCAGGCCATCGTGCGCAACCCCATCCGGGTGGCCGACATCATGTCGCTGGGCGGCGTGGGCCTGGCGATCGTGGGCACCGGCATCGCGTTGGCCTATGCAATGGGCCGCGCGCCGGGCGTCGACCCGATGACGCACGCCAGCGGCGCGCAAACCGCCTTCCGCTTCAACAGCTACGTGGCCCTGGCCCTGGCCGAGCGCCTGGCCGGCGCGCCGGGCGTGGCCTGGCAGGCGCTGCTGATGGCGGTGTGCGTGCCAGTTTGCAATGTGGCGGCAGTGTGGCCGCTGGCCAAGCAGGGCGGGCACGGCTACCTGAAAGAGCTGGCCAGGAACCCGCTCATCCTGGCCACGCTGTCTGGGCTGGCCTGCAATCTGGGCGGTTTGCAGTTGCCCGACCTGGTTGCCACCACGCTGTCGCGCATCGGCGCGGCAGCCCTGCCGCTGGGCCTGATGGCGGTGGGCGCCGGCCTGCGCTTTGGCGCCCTGCGTGACGCACCCTGGCTGGCGGCCGGCCTGATGGGCACCCGCCACCTGGTGCTGCCGGCGGTGGGCATCGCCCTGGTGCTGTGGCTCGACCTGCCACCGGCGCAGCAGGCGGTGATCGTCGCCTTTGCCGCGATGCCCACCGCCGCCAGCGCCTATGTGCTGGCCACCCGCATGGGCGGCAACGGCGCCTATGTGGCCGGCCTGGTCACCGTGTCGACCCTGCTGGCGATGGTGGGCCTGCCGGCGGCGCTGCTCGCCCTGGGGTGGCTGCGCTGAACCGCCGGCGCACCGCCATCGGGCTGCTGGCCCTGGCCGCCCAGGCCGCCAGCGCCGCGGACACCCCCGACACCCCGCTGCCTGTGCAGGCCAGCCTGGGCCTGGAGACCGTGCGGCTGCCCGGCCAGGAGCGCCTGGGCCTGGTCACCGGCCAGCTGCTGTTCCATGTGGACGGCCCCTGGTGGCTGGGCCCGGTGGTGCATGGCGCGGCCACCGGGGCGCGTGGCGGCTTCTTCG
>JBBAPL010000263.1:0-1291 GCA_040400895.1 Aquabacterium sp. | reverse complement strand
CGTTCGAAAGGCGCTTCGGCTTGATCTTCTTCGCGGCGGCCTGGCGCTGCAGCACCAGTGGCCGCTGGGCGGCGGCCTGCACCTGGCCAGCGGCCTGTCGGCCGGCGGTGGCGGCGGTGCCGGCGCACCGGTGGGTGACGGGCTGATGCTGCGGGCGTCGCTGGGCCTGGTGCGACAGTGGGGGCCGCTGCAAACGGGGCTGACGCTGTCGCAGGTGCAGTTCCCGGGCACGGCCATCCGCAGCCGGCAGGCCAGCCTGGTGCTGGGCTGGACCGGCACCTTCGACCGCCTGCCGCCATCCACAGCCGGACAGCGCCTGGCGGCGCCGCAGCGCAACGGCCTGGGCATCGACAGGTTTGCGCTGACCGTGGCCCGCCACCAGCCGCGCGGCGATGGCAGCGCCACCGGCCCCTTCCAGTTGGTGGGCGCCCGGCTGGACCGGAACTTCGACAGCCTGGACGGCAGCTGGGGCCTGGAAGCCGCCGCCGCTGCCCAGGGTCGGGCTGCCGGCTACATGGAGATCCTGGCCCACGCCGGGCTGGGCTGGCGGCCGATGCCGGCGCTGCAGCTGGGCCTGCGCGGCGCGGCCGGCCTGGGCGGCGGCAGCGCCGTGCCCACCGGCGGCGGCGGCCTGCTGCGTGCCGACGCCACGCTGGCGCTGGACCTGGCGCCGGGATGGCAGATCGGCGGCGCCTGGGGGCGCACCCAGGGCCGCGCGCCGGCGATGCAGGCGCAGCGCCGCGCGCTGTGGCTGGCCATCGATCTGGAACCGCTGGCGGCGCCAGGCAGCCCCGGCCGGGCCGGCACGGTGGTGCGCACCACCTGGGGCGGCGGCCTGCTGCACACCGGCGCGCTGCAGCGTGGTGACGGCAGCCGCCAGGGCCTGCAGGCCGTCAGCCTGGTGCTGGAGCGCTGGACCAGCCCGCACACCTATCTCAGCGGCCAGGCCCACAGTGCACTGGGCGGCAACGCCGGCGGCTACTCCATCGGTCTGATCGGTGCCGGCGTGGCCACGGCCGCAAGGCCCACGCGCTGGCAGCTGGGCGCCGAGCTGCTGGCCGGCGGGGCCGGCGGCGGCGGCGTGCGCGGTGCCGCTGGCGCGGTGGCCCTGGCCCAGGCCTGGGCGGCCCTGCCGCTGGCCGACGGCAGCCAGCGCCTGCGCGTTGGCCTGGGCGCGCTGGCCGGATCAGGCGGCGGCGGCGCGCGGCCGGTGGCATCAGCCACCTGGCAGCTGGCCTTCGGCCAGGTGGGGCCCTGATCGGCGGTGCTCAACGCCCCGGTGCCGGGGCAC
>JBBAPL010000262.1:0-4486 GCA_040400895.1 Aquabacterium sp. | reverse complement strand
CTACGCACGGTCGACCAGTAAGAACTACGGCGTGAGGCAGCAAAGCAGTGTGATCGAGGTGCCGTCGCTGTCGCGCGCTGCGCTGACCCGGACAGCTGCCACATTGATTTCAGCTCATGCTTCGGCGGACGTCTGATCGCCGCGCTGCGGCACCTGGTAGAGACCGAAGCAGGCCAGCCTTCGAGGTGCGGGTGGGATTCCGGCGGATCCTGCCTTCCACTCAGTCAGCGCTGGCAGCATGACACGGCGCCAAAGCGTAGGAACAAGGCAGATCAGCATCATCACGATGTAGCCGGCCGGCAAGCGCGGCGAATTGGCGTCCATGCCGAGCCTGTAGAAGGGCGTGGACGGGCTCTGGTGGTGATTTTGGTGGAAGCTGATGTGCAAGGTGATCCAGGCCTGGAATCGGCAGTTGTCTTCCCAGGCCAAGCCTTGCGGCGCCTTGCCGACCCACTCCGCATCCGCCAAGGCCCAGTGCTGGATGTAGGTGATGATCTGCATGCTGAGCGCACATCCAGCGGCCGCGATCAGGTAGACCAACAGTCCGGTTTCACCACCGAGAACGTAGAACATCCCGGCGACGATGGCCATCGTGGCCAGGGCGCCGAGCACTTGCACCTGAGCGGAACTCAGCGAGGCTGTTCTCCAGGGCAACAGCAGGGTGGTGAGCATGTCGCCGGCGACCTGTTTCAGTCGGCGCCACGAAAAACGCCAGACAGACTCGTCGAACCGAGGCCACTCCGCCAGTTCGGCATTGCCGGCACGGGCGTGGTGAATCGGATGCTCCATGGCGAGGACTGGGTAGCCGAGCGCGCCCGACAGAACCGCTCCCAGGAGCCGCGTTCGACGATCACGACGGTGTACAAGCTCATGCGCCGGGCACAGGCCGAACAGCAGCGTGATCCATAGGCTCAGGCCTATCCCGATGGCGCCACTGATGGCCAGCCTCGGGTTGATCGACAGCCATGCGGCAACCAGGACCAAGCACCCGAGCAGCATGCAGGCGTAGGCAATCGGCAGCCGATGCAGGGCTGTGGCGACCCCTTCGTTCCAGACGGTGGAGTCTGTATCCCGGTAGCTGCCCAACAGAATCCGCATCAGCGGCAGCACGAGAAACGCCACCCCGACAGCCAGGTAGGGCAGGTCGGTCAGCATGCCGGCCACCAGCAGTGACGGCATCAGCAATATGAACGCATAGCCGCTGGCTGTGAGCCACTGCCGCTGAGGGGTGATGACGGTCGCCATGTCAGACGAGCCCGTACTCGGCAGCCAAGGTGGCAGCCGCGCGCCTGTTGGGAACACCCAGCTTCTGGTTGAGGCGTTGAAATCGGCTGTCGACCGCACCCGTCGTGGTGTTCAGGGTGGCAGCAATGGCCTTGGTACCCAGGCCACTTCTCTCGTAACGCAGGAGAACGATGTCGTCTTCGGTCAAGCCTGCATTCACCAGCAGTTTTCCCTTGATGCGGGAGATCCACCAGTCATGCAACTCCATCGCCAGTGCGCGCGCTGCGATGCGCAAGGGCCCCAGGCCACCTGCCTCGAAGTAGCCCGCCTGGCTGCTGCCCAGGCACAGCACACCGACGCGGGACAGGGAGGTCGCTGACGGTGCGGGGACGATCAATCCAGACGCGAAGCCATACTGGCGTGCCAACTCATCCAACGCGCGCTGCTTTGCAGAACCAAGGGTGATCGTGGAGGCCAAAGCTGGTTCGGAACAGGAGAGTGCGTACTGCAGCCAAGGATCGTGGGCATACCATGCCCTGCGCTGGTACTCGTGGCACCAGACCGGATCGCAGGCAAGCAGAAACCGGAATGACTCATGCGATCCGTCGTCGCGAACGAAGCTCACGAACGCGGACGACTCTGCCCCCATCTGCCTGGCAGCCTGATCCAGTAGTGTCACCGCACAGGCTTCGTCAGCCGCACTGCCAACGGCTTGGATCAGCGTGCTCACCGCGCCAGGGTATCCCGGCGCGGAGGTGATGTCGGCGAGCCTTGGCGCCGACGGCTCAGGGCAGCTGGCGTTCACCATTGCGTTTGAGACTGACGTAGACAACGGGATAGTCGAACCGCACGGCGTCGGCATCGCACCATCGGTCAAACGCCGTGACATTTCTGAAGACCGTGGACTGCACGACGCGGGCTCGGTGACGGTGCTGCTCAATGCGTTCGACGAAGAGACCAGCTTCGCACGGCGACAAGTGGAACTCGACGACGCCGTCGTCACTGCACACGCTGATGGCGTCATCGTTGCGCCAGGGATTCGCGATCGGACGGGGCGTTTTCATGAAAGGCCTCCTTCGCATGGCAACCAGAGCATGTTGACGGCAGGTATGACGCGGGGTCATCTTCGCGGTCTGGCAGCGGAACAAGAACCTCTTCGCCGCAGAACCTGCACTCTTCCAGCCAGACACCAAAGCTCGTCTGGCATGACCAGCAACGAAGTTGGAAGAGCGCGCGCAACCCGATCACTTCGAAGTCGTCGCGCTCGACCGCGCCGCATTCAGGGCACTGAACTTCAAGAGCCGGATCACTTGCTTCCAGCATCGGTCGCTCCTGCGTCTTCGCGGTACCCAAGGGCCGACCGGGTGCATTTCCCGCATCGGGCGACTTCAGGCTCACCCCATTTCAGCGTGGCTCAATCGTGTGAGCTTCAGAAGTCAGAACATCTCGACCTTCTTTTAGGGAGATCTTGACTTTACTTGTTGTCTGGCCGCCTCGATGAGCTTTGCGAGGGCAGGGCGGTTGATGTCGCGAAGTAGGCCGTGGTTGCTCCCGGGTCTTCTGGGGATCAATTGCCATGGCTGGAATCTAGTCCGATCGCGGCAATCCGTCGCGATGGATTTCGTCTCAAAACGTGCAACCGGCCTGATGCCGATTCGACGCCGGCCGGATTGCCGGCCAGAGTTTCCGGACCCACGGACTCATGCCCTCTGCATCGGTCGGCATGGGGGCATTCATCGGTCAACCTACGGGCGAACCTTAGCGCTGCCCGCGTGGAGCGCAAGGGCCTTTCGCGGCACAAACGGCCGCCTTCCCGCCACCGCATTGCGGTAGCGGGCCCCTTCCATTTATTCCACGGTGCCCTTGCGCTCCTCGCCGTGCGGCAGCGCTGGCGGTATCGCACGGTGACCGACGAATGCGGGGCAGAAAGCCGCTCAAGCCAATGACGAGGGATCAACAGCCGAATCCGGCTCCCTCGGAAAACAGGGCAGGCGGTTTTCAGATCTGGAAGGCAAGCGGGGGCGTCATGCAGAGCGAGATTCAAGGCAGGCAGTGGGCAGTGCGCCATTTACGAAATGTTGCCATGTCATACAGAACCGGGGCGTACCCCTGGCCCGGCGTGCCGCCGTGAACAGCTGTCGCAGGGCAGTCGTGGCGTGTCTTCAACCTATGGAGTTCATCATCATGGAACACACGAAGCAGTTGCTGTCGGTGCCGCTGGCCAGCTTGGTGCCGTCGCGGTTCAATGTTCGTCGCGACTCGGCAGGTCAGGTCGAGGAATTGGCGGCGTTGATCGACGCGCAGGGCTTGCTGCACAACTTGGTGGTTGTCGAGCAACAGGTCGGCCGGGGCAAGTCGCGCAAGCTGAAGTTCGCGGTGGCGGCCGGTGAGCGGCGGCGGCGTGCGATGCTGTTGTTGCCGCAACGCGGGCGCTTGCCGAAGGGGCACGAGGTGCTGTGCGAGCTGGTGCCGCCCGAGCGTGCGCTGGAGGTCAGCCTCGCCGAGAACAGCGGGCGCGAGGCCATGCACCCGGCTGACGAGTTCGAGGCCTTCAAGGCGCTGATTGCAGAGGGCAAGGGCGTCGAGGATGTGGCGGCACGCTTCGGCGTGTCGGTGCTGACGGTGCAGCGCCGCCTGAAGTTGTCGGCACTGTCGCCGAAGCTGCTGGCGCTGTACCGCGAGGACGGCATCAACCTGGACCAGCTGATGGCGCTGACGCTGAGCGACGACCATGCGGTGCAGGAGCGCACCTGGTTCGATGCGCAGCCTTGGGATCGCACGCCGCCCGCGCTGCGACGCCGGCTGACCGTTGGCGAGATCGAAGCTGCGGGCAGCGCGCTGGTTCGTTTCGTGGGCATCGATGCCTACGAGGCGGCCGGTGGTGTTGTGCGGCGCGACCTGTTCGACGACACGCAGAGCCGTTTCCTGTCAGATCTGGCGCTGCTGGAGCGGCTGGCAACCGAGAAGCTGGAAGCGCTGGCCGGCACCGAGCGCAACGAAGGATGGAAGTGGGTGGAGGTGCGGCTTGGCGTGGACTCGCAGGCGCTACGCCAGTTCGCGCCCTGTGCGCACGTCGACCGCGAGCCCACGGCCTTCGAGCAAGATGAACTCGATGCCCTGGCGCGGCGCGATGCCGAACTGGAGCAGCAGGCGCAGGCGCTGGACGACGCGCCCGAGTGGTCGCCGGACGAAGCCGAGATGATCGACCTGGAAGAGCAGGACATCGCGGCGCGGCGCAAAGCCATCCACGAGGCGCTCAAGA
>JBBAPL010000261.1:0-4589 GCA_040400895.1 Aquabacterium sp. | reverse complement strand
CACCGCCGGGTTGAAGTTGCGCGCGGTGCGGCGGAACACCAGGTTGCCGCTCTTGTCGGCCTTCCAGGCCTTGCCCAAGGCCACATCGGGCACCAGGGCACGTTCCATCACGTAGGTCTGGCCGTCGAATTCACGCAGCTCCTTGCCCTCGGCCACCAGCGTGCCCACGCCGGTGCGGGTGAAGAAGGCAGGGATGCCGGCGCCACCGGCCCGCAGCTTCTCGGCCAGCGTGCCCTGGGGGGTGAATTCCAGGGCCAGCTCACCGGCCAGGTACTGGCGCTCGAACTCCTTGTTTTCGCCGACGTAGCTGCTGATCATCTTGCTGATCTGCCGCGTCTCCAGCAGCTTGCCCAGGCCGAAACCGTCGACCCCGGCGTTGTTGCTGATGACGGTGAGGTTCTTCTTGCCGGAGTCGCGCAGCGCGTCGATCAGCGCCTCGGGGATGCCGCACAGGCCGAAGCCGCCCACGGCCATCAATTGGTCGTCGGCGACGATGCCGTCCAGCGCCGCCGCGGCACTGGGATAGATCTTGTTCATCGGGGTTGCCCTTCGCAGAAGGTGGGGGGGTTGGGTCGGAGCGCGGCGCCGAGGGTACTACCGACTGCATGGCGCAGGGGTTACGTAAGATCGCTTAACACCCGCCCCTGGAGCCCACCGATGCCGGCCACCCCGCTGCTTGACCTGCCCACCCTGCAGACCATGCTGACCGAGCTGGTGGCGCCGTGGGTCACCCAGCTGAACCTGCGGGTCCTGGCCGCCAGCCCGGGCGAGGTGACGCTGGCCCTGCCCATCGTGCCGCTGCATGTGCATGTGGGCGGTGTGCTGTGCGGGCAGGCGGTGATGTCGGCCGCCGACACCGCCATGATCCTGGCCATCGCCACCCAGCTGGGCGGCTTCCAGCCGATGACCACGGTGCAGCTGCAGACCAGCTTCCTGCGCCCCATCCCCGGCAGCCGCACCGACCCGGCGGGCGAAGCCCAGGTGCTGGGCCGGGTGCTGCGCCTGGGCAAGAACCTGGTGTTCGGCGAGATCGAAGTGCTGGACGCCGGCGGCCGGCTGGCGGCGCACGCCACCACCACCTACGCACTGCTGTGACAGGGCCAGCCCTGGATGACCGCACGGCGTTCGACCAGGCGCCCATCGGCCTGGTGCTCAGCCGCCAGCGGCAGATCGTCGACTGCAACCAGCAGGTGCTGGCGATGTTCGGTGCCGCGCGCAGCCAGCTGGTGGGCCGCAGCTTCGAGGTGCTGTACCCCACGGCCGACGAGTTCGAGCGCACCGGCGCGCGCATCGCGGCCAGCCTGGACAGCCAGGGCTGGTATGCCGACGACCGGGTGATGAAGCGGCTGGACGGCCCGCAGCGCGGCGAGCTGTTCTGGTGCCATGTGACCGGCCGCGCGCTCGACCCGGCCCAGCCCCACGCGGCCGGCATCTGGGCCTTCGAGGACCTGTCGTCCAAGCGCAAGCTGAAGGTCGACTTCACCGCCCGCGAGCGCGAGATCGCCGCGCTGCTGATCGACGGCCTGACCAGCAAGCTGATCGGCAAGCGCCTGGGCATCAGCCCGCGCACCGTGGACGTGTACCGCGCGCGCCTGATGCGCAAGGTGGGCGCAGCCACCACGCCCGATCTGGTGCACAAGCTGCTGGCGGGCTGACGTCGGCCACGGCGCGCCAGCCACTCGGGCTAGCATTGCATTCTCAACCTGCTGTTGCACCACCGACGATGACCACTGCCACCCATCGCATTGCGGCCTTGATCACCATGCTGCTGCTTGGCACCCATGCCATGGCGGACAGTGTCACCTGCCAGTCCCGCAACAACCAGCGCGAGGAATGCCGGCTGCAAGGCCGCGGCGAAGTGCTGCTGGTACGCCAGATCAGCAACACCACCTGCGTGAAGGGCCGAAACTGGGACGAGACGCGCAACGGCCTGTACGTCACATCCGGCTGTGGCGGCGTCTTCGAGACACGTTCGGGCGGGAATGACCGGCCAGGCCATGGCGAGGGCTGGAATGGCGGCTCTGGACAGGGCAACAAGTACGGCGAGTACCGCGATCTGGTCGGTGCGCGCGCATCCACCGGCGAATCTGAACTGCGGCGCCGGGGATTCCGTGAAGCCCGCAATGAGCCGGCGCCAGGTGGGCGGTTCGTCTTCTGGAACACCCCGGCGCGGGGCTGCATCGAAGTGCGGGTGGCCGATGGCCGTTACCAGACAATCCGCCCGGTGAACGACCGCGAGTGCAATGCGAGGCCGCCGATGCAGCCGGATCGGCCGAACCACGGCGGCGGTGATCGGCCGAAATATGGCGGTGGTGATCGGCCGAACTACGGCGATGGCAATGGCAATCGCGGGCCGGGCCAGGCCGCCGTGGCGGCCTGCGTGATGCAGTTCAACAACGAAAGCGGCAATGAGGCCAACCTGGAGAGCCAAGGCTCGGTGCGGCCAGGCGTGTGGGAACTGATCCTGCGCGTGGGCAGCAGCCGCTACAGCTGCCTGGTCAACGACCGGTCGCAGGTCATCTCGTACAAGCAGATCGGCTGAGCGGCGCCCGGCCGGGCGCCGGGCCCGGCCGCGTCAGAACTTGTTGGGCCCCATGTAGCCGAACAGGAAGCCCGCCACCTTGCGCATCTGGATCTCTTCCGTGCCCTCGGTGATGCGGTAGCGGCGGTGGTGGCGGTAGATGTGCTCAAACGGCTTGTGGCGGCTGTAGCCGATGCCGCCGTGCACCTGCATGGCCCGGTCAGCGGCCTCGCACACCAGGCGGTTGGCCCAGTAGTTGCACATCGAGACCTTGTCCGACAGCTTCTTCTCCACCTCGGGGTGGGGCATCTGGTCCATCTCCCAGGCGGTCTTGCGGATCAAGAGACGCAGCATCTCCACCTGGGTGGCCAGCTCCACCAGCGGGAACTGGATGCCCTGGTTGCGGGCCAGTTCCTCGCCGAAGGGCTTGCGCTCACGCGCGTACTTCACGCTCTCGGCCACGCAGAAGGCCGCCGCGCCCAGGCTGCTGGCGGCCTGACGGATGCGGTTCTCGTGCACGAAGCTTTGCGCCAGCGGCAGGCCGCGGCCCTCTTCGCCGAACATCGCCGTGGCCGGCACCCACACGTTGGTGAAGCTCACGCGCGGGTGGTCGGTGGGCATGTTGAAGGTCCAGAGGTATTCCTCGATCTTCACGCCCTCGGTGCCGGTCGGCGTGAGGAAGCAGGTGATGCCCTTGGCGTCGCCCGCCTTGCCGCTGGTGCGGGCGAACAGCGCGCAGTGGGTGGCGGTGTGCATGCCGGTGGTCCACATCTTCTCGCCGTTGATCAGCCAGCCGTCCACGCCATCGCGCTGTTCGGGCACGGCCGTGGTCTCCATGTGGGTGGCGTCGCTGCCGTGGTTGGGCTCGGTCAGGCCGAAGGTGATGCGGGTCTTGAAGGCCAGCTGGCCGCTGATGAACAGGTCCTTCTGGGCCTGGGTGCCGAAGTCGCGCAGCATCACGATGATGGGGAAGTTGCCCACCACCGAATGCTCGTTCTGCA
This sequence comes from Aquabacterium sp., assembly GCA_040400895.1. Classification (GTDB taxonomy): domain Bacteria; phylum Pseudomonadota; class Gammaproteobacteria; order Burkholderiales; family Burkholderiaceae_C; genus Pseudaquabacterium. The sequence goes on along the minus strand of JBBAPL010000261.1, from coordinate 1,067 downwards.
GATCGTTGAACAGGCCCAGGCCCTTGCTGGCGAGGTGGTCGCGGATCACGCTCATCCACAGGTTGCCGATCTCCTGGCCGCCGAACTCCTTGGGCAGGCTCATGCGGTAGAAGCCGGCCTTGTCGGCGATCTTCTTGGCCTGCTGCAGCAGCGCCTCCCACTCGGGCCGCGGCAGGCCCTGGTTGTCGAAGTCGGTGCGCGCCCATTCACGGCGGTGGTCGAAGAAGCGCTCGTTGTCGTCCTGCGCCTGCAGCGGCTTGATCTCCTGGTCGATGAACCGGTCGATGTTCTTCAGCAACTCGCTGAGCTCCGGGGGAATGTTGAAGTCCATGGTGTCTCACTCCTGGGGGGGTTGGGCGGGCGCCGCGCGCTGATCGACGGCGCGGCGGTAGGGGGCGTAGGCGGGCTGGTCGATGGCCAGCTTGTCGAGGGTGCTGGCCCACAGGTGGGCACGCAGCGCGGGGTCCTGGTCGTCGATGGCGCCGCTGCGGATGGCCAGCGCCAGCTCGGCCTCCAGTGCATCGATGGGGCCGGGGTGCTGCAGCAGGGCCTGCAGGCGCGCCGCCGCGGCGGCACCGGCCGCCGGGCCCAGGCGCATCTCGCGCGCGACCAGGTCCACCGCGTTGGCAGCCACGCGGGCCTGGAAGGCGGCGTTGCCCTGCAGCTGCGGCAGCAGCACATCGCGCAGCAGCGCAGCCACGGCGTCGAGCAGCGCGGGGCCGCGAGGGTGGTCAAGCATGGTCGTCCTCAAGCACAGGCGTCCTCCGAATCCAGCAGGCGCAGCAGGTCGATCTGGTTCTCGGACACGCGCCGGGCGATCATGGCGCGCTCCACCGACGGGTCACGCCCGCTCTCGAACCAGTCGCGCATGCCGGCGCAGCCCAGACCCCAGCGCAGGCTGCCGGCGGCCTGCCACCAGCGCACCCGCTCGGCGTCCACCGGCTCGCCGGTGGCGGCCTGCCAGGCGGCAAACAGGGCGCTGCGCTGGCCCAGGCCGGCCACCGGCTGGGTGATCTGGCCGAAGCGCCAGGGCGGCAGGCACAACCAGGCCAGGTCTTCGGCCGGGG
>JBBAPL010000260.1:0-4681 GCA_040400895.1 Aquabacterium sp. | reverse complement strand
GGCGCCGTGTTCGATGAACTCGTCCGGCAGGCCCAGGTGCAGCACCGGCAGCCCCACGCCGGCAGCGGCCAGGCATTCACTGACCGCACTGCCGGCGCCACCGGGCAGGCAGCCCTCTTCGACCGTGACCAGGGCGTCGTGCGTGCGGGCCAGTTCCAGCACCAGCGCCTCGTCGATCGGCTTGGCAAAGCGCATGTTGGCCACGCTGGCGTCCAGCTTGTCGGCCGCGGCCAGCGCCGCATGCAGCACGGTGCCGAAGGCCAGGATGGCGACACGGCGGCCCAGCGCCGGCTGCGGACCGGCCGAGCGCCGCATCTCGCCCTGGCCCCAGGGCAGGGTGTCGAGATTGGCCTCGGGCCGCTTGCCGATGCCTGCGCCACGCGGGTAGCGCACGGCCACCGGGTGGTTGCGGGAGAACGCGGTGGACAGGGCCTTGCGGCATTCGTCCTCGTCCGACGGCGTGATCACGCCGAAGTTGGGGATGCAGCGCACGAAGGCGATGTCATAGGCGCCGCAGTGGGTGGCGCCGTCGGCACCGACGATGCCGGCACGGTCGAGCGCAAACACCACCGGCAGGTTCTGCAGCGCCACGTCGTGGATCAGTTGGTCATAGCCGCGCTGCAGGAAGGTGCTGTAGATCGCCAGCACCGGCTTCAGCCCTTCGCAGGCCAGGCCACCGGCAAAGGTGACGGCGTGCTGCTCGGCAATGCCCACGTCGTGGTACCGCTTGGGAAAGCGCTGCTCGAACTCGACCATGCCCGAGCCCTCGCGCATGGCCGGGGTGATGGCCACCAGTCGCTCGTCGGCCGCGGCCATGTCGCACAGCCACTGGCCGAAGACCTGGGTGAAGGTCATCTTCGGCGCGGTGGCTGGCGTGGTCAGGCCCACGCTGGGGTCGAACTTGCCGGGGCCGTGGTAGTTGATCGGGTCGTTCTCGGCCAGCTTGTAGCCATAGCCCTTCTTGGTGACGACGTGCAGGAACTGGGGCCCCTTCTTGTCGCGCAGGTTCTCCATCGTGGGGATCAGCGCGTCCAGGTCATGCCCGTCGATCGGGCCCACATAGTGGAAACCCAGTTCCTCGAAGATGGTGCCGGGCACGACCATGCCCTTGGTGTGCTCTTCAAACCGGCGGGCAAACTCATACAACGGCGTGTTCTTCAGCACGCTCTTGGCGCCTTCGCGGGCCGCGCTGTAGAAGTTGCCGCTCATCAGCCGGGCCAGGTGCTTGTTCAGCGCGCCCACCGGCGGGCTGATCGACATGTCGTTGTCGTTGAGGATCACCAGCAGGTCGGCCGGGCCCACGCCGTGCGGTGCGCCGGCGTGGTTGAGCGCCTCGAAGGCCATGCCACCGGTGAGCGCGCCGTCGCCGATCACCGCCACCGCGCGGCGGTGCTCGCCCTTGACCTTGGCGGCATGGGCCATGCCCAGCGCGGCGCTGATGCTGGTCGACGAATGCCCGGTGCCGAAGGTGTCGTACTCGCTTTCAGCGCGGCGCGGAAAGCCGCTGATGCCGCCCATCTGCTTGAGCGTGCCCATCTGGTCGCGCCGGCCGGTCAGGATCTTGTGCGGGTAGGTCTGGTGGCCGACGTCCCAGACGATCCGGTCCCATGGCGTGTTGAACACATAGTGCAGCGCGATGGTGAGTTCCACCGTGCCCAGGTTGGACGACAGGTGGCCGCCGGTCTTGCTGACGCTGTTGATGACGAAGTCTCGCAACTCGTTGGCCAGGCGGCCCAGTTCGCCGCGCGACAGTCGGCGCAGGTCGGCCGGTTCGTTCAGGGTATGGAGCAGGGATTGGGGCATGCGGGGAGCCTTGTTCAGCTGTGCCGGTCGACGACCATGTCGGCCAGCAGGCGCAGGTGGTCGGCGCCAGCCAGGCCGCCCTGGGCGAGCGCCGCCAGCGCCTGTTGGTGCAGTGCGTGGGCCTGACGACGGGCTTCGTCCAGACCGAGCACGGTGACGTAGGTGGGCTTGTTGGCGTCCAGGTCCTTGCCGGCGCTCTTGCCCAGCGTGGCCGAGGATTGGGTGACGTCCAGGATGTCGTCGACCACCTGGAAGGCCAGACCCAGCGCGGCGCCGTAATCCGACAGCGCCTGGTGCGCCGCGGCATCGCACGGGCCGGTGGCCGCGCCCATCAGCACACTGGCCTGCAGCAGGGCGCCGGTCTTGCGGCGGTGCATGTCGCGCAGTGTGTGTTCAGCCAGCGGCTTGCCGATGGAAGCCAGGTCGATGGCCTGGCCGCCGGCCATGCCGGCATGGCCGGCAGCGCGGGCCAGCAGGCTGCACAGCCGGGCCTGCAACGGCGCGGCCATCGGTTCAGCGTCGGTGGCGTCGGGCGTCAGCACCTCGAAGGCCAGGGCTTGCATCGCGTCGCCAGCCAGCATGGCTGCGGCTTCGCCGTATTGCACGTGCACCGTGGGCTTGCCGCGGCGCAGCACGTCGTTGTCCATGCAGGGCATGTCGTCATGCACCAGCGAGTAGGCGTGGATCAACTCCACAGCCACCGCCGAGCGCAGGGCGGCGTGCAAGTCTCCGGCCACGGCTTCGCAGGCAGCGCGCACCAGCAGCGGCCGCAGGCGCTTGCCACCGTCGAGCACACCGTAGCGCATGGCCAGGCCCAAGCCGGCCGGGGCGTCGGCCGGCACCCAGCGCGACAGCGCGGCTTCCACGCGCTGCAACTCGGCCTGGACCCAGGCGTCAAACGAGTCATGGCTGACGCTCATTCCGCCACCCAATCCTTCAGCTGGCCGTCTTCCAGCACCTTGACCTGCTGCTCCACCGCCTGGAGGCGGGCGCGGCACAGGTCCAGCAACTGGGCGCCACGGCGGTAGTTGTCGAGCAGGGCGTCCAGCGGCAGCTGGCTGCCTTCCATCGCGCCGACGAGCCGTTCCAATTCGGCCAGAGCCTCCTCGTAGCGGGGCGCCTCTGGGGGCATGCTGGGGTGGTCGGCGGGCGGCGCGGAGAGGCTCATGGGCAGGTGGCCCGGGCAATGGGCACACGACTTGTCAGAGCAATGATTCTAGACACGGCCTGACGCAGTGCGGCCACAGGCGCCGGCTACAATCGCGACTGCGGCTACCCCATCGGGGTGGCCGTTTTCATCAGCATCGACCATGCCCATCCGCGGGGCCACCGGGTGGGGGGCCTTGACATCCACGCTGGAGATCCCGGGGATCATGTCGGACCTGAGCACCAGACTCGAAGCTCTTGCACGCACGCACCGTCTCGATGAGCGGTCCGAGCGGTCGCAACTGTCTGTCACCACCTACTTTTCCGACGAGCTGTTCCGGCGCGAGCTGGAGCTGATCTTCCAGCACGGGCCACGCTACCTCGGCCACGAGCTGGCCGTGCCGGAGGTGGGCGATTACCACGCCCTGCCCCAGGAAGGCGAAGGCCGCGCCCTGGTGCGCACCGCCAACGGGGTGGAACTGCTGAGCAACGTGTGCCGCCACCGCCAGGCGCTGATGCTGCGTGGGCGCGGCAACACCCGCCACACCGCGCCAGGCCACAGCGGCGGCAACATCGTCTGCCCGCTGCACCGCTGGACCTACAGCACCACCGGCGAACTGCTGGGTGCCCCACTGTTCCAGCAGGACCCCTGCCTGAACCTGCAGCGCTACAAGACGCGCAGCTGGAACGGCATGGTGTTCGAGGACAACGGCCGTGACATCGCCGCCGAACTGGGCCAGGTGGGCCCCAAGGCCGACCTCGACTTCACCGGCTTCGTGCTCGACAAGGTGCATGTGCACGAATGCGACTACAACTGGAAGACCTTCATCGAGGTCTATCTGGAGGATTACCACGTCGGTCCGTTCCACCCCGGGTTGGGCCGCTTCGTCACCTGCGACGACCTGAAGTGGGAATTCAGCCCGCACCATTCGGTGCAGACGGTGGGCATCAACGATTCGCTGCGCCAGGCCGGCTCACCGGCCTACAAGCGCTGGCACGAGGCGGTGCTGGCCCTGGGCAACGGCCAGCCACCCAAGCAGGGCGCGATCTGGCTGACCTACTACCCGAACATCATGGTCGAGTGGTATCCGCATGTGCTGGTGGTGAGCACGCTCTACCCCAAGGGGCCGCAGAAGACCATCAACATGGTGGAGTTCTACTACCCTGAGGAGATCGCCGCCTTCGAGCGCGAGTTCATCGAAGCCGAACAGGCCGCCTACATGGAGACCTGCGTCGAGGACGACGAGATCGCCCTGCGCATGGACGCCGGCCGGCGCGCGCTGATGGAGCGTGGCGACGATGAGGCCGGCCCTTACCAGAGCCCGATGGAAGACGGCATGCAGCACTTCCACGCGTGGTACCGCCGCGTGATGGGCATCGGCCGCGCGCCCTGGTGACCCTGGGTCCTCGACATCGAAGGGACGCGGGGCCAGCGCCGGGCCGCTCCCAAGCGGCCCCGCCACCACCGCGGGGGGTGGCCTGCGGTACCCCGTAGGCCGGGGGCTGACATCACCTTCCGGCGACTTTCCGCAGCAGTTCGATCAGCATCAGCCGCTCGGCGCGGCTGAGGCGGTCGTCCAGCTCACGCTCCATCGGCGCTGCGGCTGTGCCTGCGGACTGAGTGAGCGTGCGGCCGGCGTCGGTCAGCACGATGTTCTGGCTGCGACCGTCGGTGGCGCTGCGTTCACGCCGCAGCAGATCGCGCTCTTCCAGGCGGTCGAGCAGCAAGGTG
>JBBAPL010000259.1:0-4837 GCA_040400895.1 Aquabacterium sp. | reverse complement strand
ACACCACCCGGCCGCGGCTGGGCAGCACGCCCATCAATGCGTTCAGCGTGGTGGTCTTGCCGGCGCCGTTGGGGCCGATGATGGTGACCACCTGGCCTTGCGCCAGCTGGAAGTCCAGCCCGCTCAGCACCTCGGCACGGCCGTAGCCGGCGTGCAGGCCCTGCACTTGCAACAGAGGTGCGGTCATCAGTGTTCCGTTCCCAGGTAGGCGGCGCGCACGATCGGGCTGGCCTGCACCTCGGCCGGTGTGCCCTCGATCAGCCGGGTGCCGAACTCCATCACCACGATGCGGTCGGTCAGGCCCATGACGAAGTCCATGTCGTGCTCGACCAGCAGGATGCTCAGGCCCTCGGCCTTCAGCTGGCGCAGCACGCCGGCCAGGGCCTGCTTTTCCTGGTGGCGCAGGCCGGCGGCAGGCTCGTCCAGCAGCAGCAGCGCCGGGTCGGTGCACAGCGCGCGGGCGATCTCCATCAGCCGCTGCGGGCCCAGGGCCAGGTTGCCGGCCAGCTCATGCATCTGGTGGGCCATGCCGATGCGCTGCAGCTGGGCCTCGGCCTCGGCGAACAGGCCGCGCTCCTCGGCCCGGTCGAGCCGCAGCATGGCCTGGACGGTGCCGCTGCGGCTGCGCAGGTAGCCGCCCAGGGCCACGTTCTCCAGCACCGTCATCTCGGGGATCATCTTCACGTGCTGGAAGGTGCGCGACATGCCGGCCTGGGCGATCTGCCGCGACGACAGCCCGCCCACCGGCTGGCCGCGGAACAGCACCTGCCCGCGGGTGAGGCCCAGCACGCCGGTGACCAAGTTGAAGGTGGTGCTCTTGCCGGCGCCGTTGGGGCCGATCAGGCCGACGATGTCGCCGGCGCGGATGTCGAAGCTGATGTCGTTGACCGCCACCAGACCACCGAATTCCTTGCGCACCGCCTGCACCTGCAGCAGCAGGTCACCCCGCTGCGGCTTGCTGCGCGCGGGCAGCGGCGGTGCGTCGGCCCAGTCCATCTGCCGTGCCGGCTGCGGAAAGCGCCGGGCCACGAAGCTCCACAGCCCTTCGGGCGCGTACTTCAGCACCACGATCATCACGATGCCGAAGACGATGACCTCGAAGTTGCCGCTGGTGCCGATCAGCTTGGGCAACAGCACCTGCAGCTGGTCTTCGACCAGCTTGACCACGCCCGCACCCAGGAAGGCGCCCCACACATGGCCCACACCGCCCAGCACCGCCATGAAGAGGTATTCAATGCCCTTGTTGATGCCGAAGGGCGACGGGTTGACGGTGCGCTGGAAGTGCGCATACAGCCAGCCCGAGATGGCCGCCAGGATGGCCGCCAGCACGAACACCACCAGCTTGTAGCGGAAGGTGGAGATGCCCATGGCCTCGGCCATGGTGGTGCCGCTCTTCAGCGCGCGGATGGCGCGGCCAGGCCGGCTGTCCAACAGGTGCAGCGCGGCCAGCGCGGCGGCCAGCGCAAACGCCCAAATCAGCACGTACATGCCCTTGCCGTCGTTCAACGCCAGGCCGAACACGGTGATCGGCGGCACGCCCATCAGGCCGTCGTACTTGCCCAGGAAATCCATGTTGGCCATGGTGTAGTTCAGCGCCAGGCCCCAGGCGATGGTGGCCAGCGGCAGGTAGTGGCCCGACATGCGCAGCGTGATCGACCCCAGCACCAGGGCCACGGCCACGCTCAGGCCGATGCCCACCAGCAGCGTCAACCAGGGCGAGATGCCCAGATTGGTGGCCAGGAAGGCCGCCGTGTACGCGCCCACGCCGACAAACGCCGCCTGCCCGAACGAGGTGAGCCCGGCCACGCCGGTCAGCAGAACCAGGCCGAGCGACGCAATGCTGTACAGGCCGATCATGTTGAGCTGCGTCACCCAGAACGGCGGAAGCGGCAGCAACGGCATCAGCACCAACATGAACGCCGCGAAGGCATAGAAACCGTAGCGGTGGAGGGCGGCCATGTCAGTGTTCTTCCGAGTGCGGGTCGCGCAGCGACCGCCACAGCAGCACCGGCAGGATGGAGCCGAACACGATCACTTCCTTGAAGGCGCTGGCCCAGAACGAGCCGAAACTCTCCAGCAGGCCCACCGCCAGCGCGCCCAGCAGCGCCTGCGGATAGCTCGACAGGCCGGCGAACACCGCCGCGACGAAGCCTTTCAAGCCGATGAGGAAGCCGCTGTCGTAGAACACAGTGGTGGTGGGGCCGATCAGCAGGCCCGACAGAGCGCCGATGAAGGCCGCGACGGTGAAGGTCAGCGTGCCGGCCGAGTCGGACGAAATCCCCTGCAGCCGCGCGCCCAGCCGGTTGACTGCGGTGGCCCGCAGCGCCTTGCCCTGCAGCGTGCGCTCGAAGAACAGCCACAGCGACACGATCAGCGCCACCGACGCCAGGAAGATGATCACCGTCTGCCCGCTCAGCGTCAGCGGGCCCAGGGTGAAACGCTCGTCCCAGAAGCTGGGGTTGCGAAAGCCTTCGGCACCGAAGAAGTACAGGCCCAGGCCCAGCAGCGCGAAGTGCACGCCCACCGACACGATCAGCAGCACCAGCACGCTGGCGTCGGCCAGCGACTGGTAGGCCAGGCGGTAGATCAGCGGCCCGAACGGCGTGACCAGGGCCAGCGTCAGCAGCGCCTGCAGCAGCAGCGGCAGCTTCAGCGGCGCGGCCCAGATCGCCACCAGCGAGATGGCCACCGGGTACACCACGATGCCCGCCAGCCGCCGCAGCAGCCGCGCCGGCGGCACATGGGCCTTCAGGCCGGCAGCCAGCTCGGCCACTGCCGCCACACCGGCCATCACCAGCAGAAACCACACCGTGCCCGGCACCAGTCCTTGCTGCAGCATGGCCAGGGTGAGCGCACCGAAGGCGACGAACTCACCCTGGGGGATGAAGATGATCCGCGTGACCGCGAACACCAGCACCGTGGCCAGCGCCAGCAGCGCATAGATGGCGCCATTGGTGGCGCCGTCCAGCGCGAGGATGCTTGCGATCGAGAAGTCCATCAACGCCCCCAAGTGCCGGTGTCAGGCGGTCAGTTCGCCAGGGCCCAGTCGCCGTTCTTCACCACCAGCATCACGCCGGTGTCCAGCGTGTAGCCCCAGTGGTTGTCCTTGGTCCAGTTCATCAGGCCGTGGGCGAAGGGCGTGGGGCCCATGGTCTCGATGGCATCCTTCAGCGCGGCGCGGAACTCCTTGGTGCCGGGCTTGGCCTTCTTCAGCGCCACCGGCAGCACCTTCTCCAGCACGATCTGCGCGTCATAGGCATGGCCGGCAAACTGGTTGGCGGTGTTGTTGCCGTAGGCCTTCTCGTAGCGGGTGACGAAGTCCTTCGCCAGCTTCTTGCTGGGGTGGTTGTCGGGCAGGATGTCGCCCACCATGGCCGGGCCGGACACGACGAACGAGCCTTCCACGTCCTTGCCGCCCACGCGCATCAGGTCCATGGTGGCGGCCGCGTGGGTCTGGTAGATCTTGCCCTTGTAGCCACGCTCGACGATGGCCTTGTGCGGCATGGCCGCGCCCGAGCCCGAGGCCACCACCAGCATGGCATCCGGGTTGGCGGCGGTCAGTTTCAGGGCCTGGGCCGTCACACTGGTGTCGGCGCGGGCAAAGCGCTCGGTGGCGATGACCTTGATGCCGTTCTTCTCGCCCTCGGCGGTGATGGCCTTCAGCCACAGCTCGCCGTAGGCGTCGGTGTAGCCCAGGAAGCCGATGGTCTTGACGCCCTGCTTCTTCATCAGGCCGACCATGGCGTGGGCCATCACGTCGTTGCTCTGCGGCAGGCGGAAGGTCCAGGCGTCGCCGCCGGGCGGCAGGCCCACCGGGCTGGCGGCCAGCTGCACCGTGCCGCTCTCGGCAGCCACGGCGGCCATCGGGCCGGCCACCGGGGTGGCGGCCGATCCGATGATCAGGTCGACCTTGTCCTCGGTGACGAAGCGCTTGGCGTTCTGCACGCCCTTGGTGGGGTCGGTGGCGTCGTCGAGGATGATGACGTTGAGCTTCTCGCCGGCGATGGTGGCCGGCCACAGCTTGAAGAAGTTGGCCATCGGGATGCCCAGGCCCGACGCGGGGCCGGTCAGCGGCAGGCTGATGCCGATGGTGACATCGGCCAGGGCGGGCACGGCGGCGGTCAGGCTGGCGATGGCGGTGGCCGCGGCCACCAGGGTCTTGCGGAACAGTGTCATGGATGTCTCCTTCTGGGCGTACCGGACTACAGGGGTGGCATCAGAGGCACAGCGCCTTGATGTCGTCGGGAACAGGGATGGCGCGGATGCGGTCGGGGTTGTCGGCATCGCGCACGCAGAAGGCACGCACCTCGGTGCCTTCGCAGATCAGGGTGTCGCCGCGCTGGATCACATGGCGCTGGCGGAAGGTCTTGGCCGCCCAGTGCTCGACCGAGGTGTGCACTTCCAGCGTCTCGCCGTAGGTCGCGGCCTGGATGAACTTGGTGTGGATCTCCAGCAGCGGCGTGCCGATGATGCCGCGGGTCTTCACCAGCTCACGCCAGGGCGGCACGCCGCAGGCCATGAAGAAGGCCAGGCTGGCAGTGTCCATCCACTTGCTGAAGTTGGGGAAGAACACGATGCCGGCCGGGTCGCAGTCGCCAAAGCAGACTTCGACCCGGTGGATGTGGACTCGGCTCACCGGGGTGCCATCCGCAGCGCGCCATCCAGCCGGATGACTTCGCCGTTGAGGTGGCCGTTGCGCACGATCTCCAGCGCCATCGACGCGAACTCAGCCGGATCGCCTAGCCGCTTCGGGAAGGGGATGCTGGCGGCCAGGCTCTGCTGCACGGCTTCAGGCAACTGCTTGAGCAGCGGCGTGGCGAAGATGCCCGGCGCGATG
>JBBAPL010000258.1:0-4879 GCA_040400895.1 Aquabacterium sp. | reverse complement strand
GTTGACCGCCACCGAAAACGGCTTCGGCAAGCGCACCAACATCTTGGAATACACCCGCCACGGCCGTGGCACCAAGGGCATGATCGCCATCCAGCAGACCGAGCGCAACGGCCGGGTGGTGGCCGCCACGCTGGTGCGGCCAGCCGACGAGATCATGCTGATCACCGACCGCGGCGTGCTGGTGCGCACCCGCGTCAGTGAGATCCGCGAACTGGGCCGCGCCACGCAGGGCGTCACCCTGATCGCGCTGGACGATGGCAGCAAGCTGTCGGGCCTGCAGCGCATCGTCGAGAACGATGCCAACGTGGATGCCGCCGCTGACGACACCGTCGACAACCCAGGCGACGCGCCCGACGAACCGACCCCCGACACCCCCAACCTGGACACCCCATGAAATTGTTCACCCGCCTGGCGTGCGCCGCCCTGCTTTCCACGGTGGCGGCTGCCGCCATGGCCCAAGGCGCCGCGTCGCCGGCCAAGAAGGACCTGGTGCAGAAGGTGCTGACGCTGCAGCAGGCCGGCATCGAAGGCATCGGCAGTGCGCTGGCCAACCAGACTGCCAGCCAAGTGCTGCAGGTGGCGGGCCAGGCCATGGCCCAGGTGCCTGCCGATAAGCGCGAGGCCGTTGGCGCGGAGTTGCAGGCCGAGGTGAAGAAGTTCTTCGACGACGTGGCACCGATCCTGCGCGCCAGCGCAGTGAAGAACGCGCCGTCGACCATCGGCGCCGCACTGGAAGAGAAGTTCAGTGAAGACGAGTTGAAGGTGCTGATCGGCTGGCTGGAATCCCCGGTCAGCAAGAAGTACCAGCAGGTGTCAGCCGAGTTGCAACAGACCCTGGGCCAGAAGCTGGTGGCCGAGACCCGCCCGCAGGTCGAGCCCAAGCTGAAGGCGCTGGAAGGCGTGATGGGCAGCAAGCTGCGCGCCGCGATCGGCGAGCCCGGCGCGGCCAAGCCGGCGGCACCCAGGGCGTCAGGCCCTGCCAAGAAGTAGCCACAGCCAGGAGCCCCGGGCATGCGCCCTTACAACTTCTCCGCCGGCCCGGCGGTGCTGCCCGAGCCGGTGCTGGCACAGGCCGCGGCCGAGATGCTGGACTGGCAGGGCAGCGGCATGGGCGTGATGGAGATGAGCCACCGCGGCCGCGAGTTCATCAGCATCTATGAACAGGCCGAGGCCGACCTGCGCGACCTGCTGGCGGTGCCGTCGCACTTCCGCATCCTGTTCATGCAGGGCGGCGGGTTGGGTGAAAACGCCATCGCGCCGCTGAACCTGTCGCGCGGCGGCAAGGTGGACGTGGTCGTCAGCGGGGCCTGGTCCGAGAAGTCGGCAGCCGAAGCCCGGCGCTATGCCGATGTGGCGGTGGCCGCCAGCAACGCCGCCGACGGCCACACCAGCCTGCCAGCGCCCGCCAGCTGGCAGCTGCGCCGTGGCGCCAGCTATGTGCACCTGTGCAGCAACGAGACCATCCACGGGGTGGAATACCGGCAGCTGCCCGACCTGGCCGCGCTGGGCTGCGATGCGCCGCTGGTCATCGACTGCTCGTCGCACATCCTGTCGCGGCCGATCGACTGGCAGCGGGTGGGCCTGGCGTTTGCCGGCGCGCAGAAGAACATCGGCCCGGCCGGGCTGACGCTGGTGATCGTGCGCGACGACCTGCTGGGCCAGGCGCTGCCGATCTGCCCCAGCGCCTTCAACTACAAGACGGTGGCCGACAACGGGTCGATGTTCAACACCCCTCCCACCTTTGCGATCTACATCGCCGGCCTGGTGTTCCAGTGGCTGAAGGCCCAGGGCGGCGTGGCGGCGATGGAAGCGCGCAACATCGCCAAGGCCGAGTTGCTGTACGGCTACCTGGACGGCTCGGGCTTCTACAGAAACCGGGTGGCCAGTGAGGGCCGCTCGCGCATGAACGTGCCGTTCTTCCTGCACGACGAACGCCTGAATGAGGTCTTCCTGGCCGGTGCCAAGGAGCGTCGCCTGCTGCAACTGCAGGGCCACAAGAGCGTGGGCGGCATGCGCGCGTCGATCTACAACGCCATGCCGCTGGACGGCGTGCAGGCCCTGGTGGCCTATCTGAAGGACTTTGCCCAGCGCCATGGCTGACCCTGACCACTCCAAGCTGCCCCCTGACAGCAGCAGCAACCCCGCCCTGCTGGCACTGCGCCAGCGCATCGACGCGCTCGACCGCGAACTGCTGGCCCTGCTGAACCGGCGCATGCAGGTGGTGGTGGAAGTGGGCGAGCTCAAGAAGCACGAAGGCTCGCCGGTGTTCCGCCCCGAGCGCGAGGCGCAGGTGATCGACGGCCTGAAGGCCATCAACACCGGCCCGCTGATGAACGCCTGCGTGGCACCGATCTGGCGCGAGATCATGTCGGCCAGCCGGGCGCTGGAAGCGCCCACCCGGGTGGCCTATCTGGGGCCGGCCGGCACGTTCAGTGAAGAGGCCGCGCTGGGCTTTTTCGGCAGCTCGATCGCGCGGGTTCCCTGCGCCAGCTTCGACGAGGTGTTCCGCGCCACCACCGCCGGCGCGGCCGACTTTGGTGTGGTGCCGGTGGAAAACAGCACCGAAGGCGTGGTGGCCCGCTCGCTCGACCTGTTCCTGACAACGCCGCTGTTCATCATCGGCGAGACCAGCCTGATCGTGCGCCACAACCTGCTGCGCAAGACCAACGGCATGGCTGGCATCACCGCGGTGTGCGCCCACCCGCAGGCGTTGGCCCAGTGCCACGGCTGGCTGAGCCACCACCTGCCCGACGTGGAGCGGCGGCCGGTGTCCAGCAATGCCGAAGGCGCCCGCCTGGCCGGGCTGGACGCTGGCCTGGCGGCGGTGGCCAGCGCCCGCGCGGCGTCCGAGTTCGGCCTGCACACCCTGGCCCCCGCCATCCAGGACGACGCCCACAACCGCACCCGGTTCGCGATCCTCACGCATCCTGAGCGGCACCCGGCACCCAAGCCGTCGGGCCATGACTGCACCAGCCTGATCGTCAGCGTGGCCAACCAGCCCGGCGCGGTGCACGACTTGCTGGTGCCGCTGAAGGAGCACGGCGTGTCGATGACGCGCTTCGAGTCGCGCCCGGCGCGGTCTGGCCAGTGGGAGTACTACTTCTACATCGACATCGCCGGCCACCCCGACGAGCCGCATGTGGGCACCGCCCTGCGCGCGCTGCGCGAGGCCTGCGCCTTCTTCAAGGTGCTGGGCACCTACCCGATCGACGCGCACTGAGCCCGGCCCCCATGTTCAAGCAACTCGGTGTCATCGGCTGCGGCCTGATGGGCGGATCGTTCGCCCTGGCGCTCAAGCGCGCGGGGCTGGTGCAGCATGTGGTGGGTTACAGCAAGTCGCCCACCACGACCGAGCTGGCCAAGCGCATGGGCGTGATCGATGTCGCCGCTGAATCAGCGCTGCGGGCGGTGGCGGGGTCGGACGTGGTGCTGATCTCGGTGCCGGTGGCCGCCACCGAGGCCACCTTCAGTGCCATCCGCGCCGGCATCAAGGACGGCATGCTGGTGACGGACGTGGGCTCGACCAAGCGCGACGTCGTCGACACCGCCCGCCGGGTGCTGCGCGACAAGAACCAGATCAGCCACTTCGTGCCGGCCCACCCGATCGCCGGCAGCGAGCAATCGGGCGTGGCCCATGCCGATGCCACGCTGTACAACGGCCGCCAGGTCATCCTGACACCGCTGGCGCAGACCCAGCCTGAGCTGCTGCAGAAGGCCACCGACGTGTGGACGGCCATCGGCGCCCAGGTGCTGCGCATGACGCCCGAGAACCATGACGCGGCCTTCGCCGCCGTCAGCCACCTGCCGCACCTGCTGGCCTTTGCCTGCTTCTCGGCCATTGCAGGCCAGCCTGCGGGGCGGGATTTTTTGTCCCTCGCCGGCCCCGGCTTCCGTGACTTCACCCGCATCGCCGCGAGCGACCCGGCAGTGTGGCGCGACATCCTGCTGGCCAACCGCGAAGAGGTGCTCAAGCAGAGCCAGCGCTTCCGGTTTGCGCTGGACGCGCTGGAGCACGCCATGCTGGCCGGCAACGCCCAGGCGGTGGAAGACATGATCCGCAGTGCCAGCGAGGCCCGCGCCGCCTGGCAGATGTCCGGCAAGAAATGACCCTGTCCCACCTCGATTTGCCACCGCTGCGTGGCGCGGCCGGCAGCGTGCGCCTGCCCGGCAGCAAGAGCATCTCCAACCGCGTGCTGCTGCTGGCCGGCCTGAGTGCCGGCACCACCGTCGTGCGCGACCTGCTCGACAGCGACGACACCCGCGTGATGCTGGACGCGCTGCAGGCCCTGGGCTGCACGCTGGACCGCCGCAGCGACGGCGCGCTGGCCGTCACCGGCCTGGGTGGCCAGTTGCAGGTGCACGAGGCAGCGCTGTTCCTCGGCAATGCCGGCACGGCGATGCGGCCGTTGACGGCGGCGCTGGCCGTGCTGGCCGCCCAGCAGGGCGGGCGCTTCACGCTGCGCGGCGTGGCGCGCATGCATGAGCGGCCGATCGGCGATCTGGTCGATGCGCTGCGCCAGCTGGGGTGTGGCGTCGATACCCTGGACAACCCCGGCTACCCGCCGCTGCTGCTGCACGGCGCGGCAGGTGGCACCCTGCAGACACAAGGTGAGATCCGCGTGCGCGGCGATGTGTCGAGCCAGTTCCTCACCGCCCTGCTGCTCGCGCTGCCGCTGGCGTCGGCCCACGGCGCGGTGGTGATCGCCGTCGAAGGTGCGCTGATCAGCAAGCCCTATGTCGAGATCACGTTGAACCTGCTGGCGCGCTTCGGCATCACGGTGCAGCGCGAGGGCTTCGCCCGTTTCACCATCCCGGCCGGCAGCGCCTACCGCACGCCCGGCGAGATCCATGTCGAGGCCGATGCCTCGTCGGCGTCGTA
>JBBAPL010000257.1:0-4879 GCA_040400895.1 Aquabacterium sp. | reverse complement strand
CCCTACGCGTCTCGCCGCGCGGCGAAAGACTTACACCACTGGATGGGACGCCAGCTGGAGCAGCTGGAGCTGAGGGGCCGGAACCAGCTGACCGCGCGAAGCGATGATGACTGCTGAGCGTAGCGCGGCCAGTTGGTGGAGGTCCACTCGAGCGACCGGTTCGGCGTCATGCGGTCTTATGGGGGACGAGCTTGACCTGGAGATCGCATCCAACTGCAGTCGCGTACTTCTTGAGTGTTGCCAAAGAGGGGGCGTGCCGACCAGCCGCTTCGAGACGTGAGATTGCGCTCTTGGTCGTACCCATGCGCTCAGCGACGGCATCTTGGGTCAGCCCTGCCTTGGCGCGAGCCTTCAGCATTTGGCCTGCCAGCGCGTACTCAAGTTCAAGGGCCTCGTACGCCTCGGCAAAGCCTGCGCGCTGCTTGGCTTTGGCCAAGAATTCAGCTTGATTGTGGCGAACGGGTTTGAATTTCAGGTCAGCCATGCTGCACCTCCTTGAGGCGCTTGCGCGCAAGTTTCAGTTCATTGTCCGGCGTCTGTTGGGTCTTCTTGATGAAGGCATGCAGCACGATGACCTGCTTGCCAACGAGAAAGCAGTAGAACGCTCTGCCGATCCCGGCTCGACCCCGCGGACGCAACTCAAAAAGCCCGTCTCCGAACGCTCGTGAGTGCGGAAGGCGGAGACTCGGTCGGTGTGCAGCAAGAAGTTCAACCAATCGAGCGTAGTCGGCGAGCACATCAACTGGCCATGCCTCGATCTCGTTGAGCACGCGCTCGTGGAAGTACGAGATTTCAAAGGCCGTGCCGTATGTTAGCAAATACGCTAACTTTTCGCAACGCGGGCTTCATGACGCCGAACGAATGGAAGGGCCTTCCCTGTTGGCGATCGCCGTAGGGATGCCGGTTACCCGGCACCCCCCGCACAGATCCGTACGTGCCCAATTAGTCGGCCCGGCAAATTCCCGTAACCCGTTGTTTTACAACGACTTTCGGGTGATATCCGATGGTCGGATCCTGCCGAATTCAATCCAATTGATTGCAGATTCTGGGGGATTGATGACCACGGCCGATGGCCACAGACAATTTCTTCCGCGCGCGTCTCGAGCAGATGATCGACCTGCGCCACCCGCTGGCGGTGCTGGCCACCCGGTTGCCGTGGTCGGCGATCGAGGCGGCGCTGGCGCCCAAGCTGGCGCACCAGGCGCGGCCAGCCAAGCGGGCGCGCGCTGAGGATCTGCTGGGAGCGCACGAGCTGGAGTTCGGTGGCGGCATCAGCAACGCCGGGCGCCCGCGCCTGCCGGTGCGCCTGATGGCCAGCCTGCTGTACCTGAAGCACAGCTTCAACTTGAGCGACGAGGAACTCGTCGAACGCTGGGCCGAGAACGTGCAATGGCAGTTCTTCAGCGGCATGCAGTACTACGAGCCGCGCCTGCCGTGCGACCCCACGCAGATCGGGCGATTCCGGCGGCTGCTGGGCGAGGACGGGTTGGAGCAGTTGCTCAAGGCCACCATCGACTGCGCGGTGCAGACCGAGGCGGTGCGCCCGGGCGAGTTCGAGCGGGTGATCGTGGACTCGACCGTGCAGTCCAAGGCCATCGCCCACCCGGTGGACAGCCGGCTGCTGGAGATCGCACGCCACAAGGTGGTCAGTGCGGCCAAGCGCTGCGGCATCAGCCTGAAGCAGACCTATGCCAAGGAGGGCAAGACGTTGCGCCGCCAGGCCGGTGGCTACGCCCATGCCAAGCAGTTCAAGCGCCTGCGCAAGACGGTCAATCGCCAGCGCACGATCCTGGGGGTGGTGATGCGCGAGGTGCAGCGCAAGCGCGATGCCGACACGGCCGCGGTGGCCGCCGGCGGCACTCCGGCGCACGAGGCTGCCAGCGACAAGGCGGTCAGCGACCTGACAATGTGGCTTGAGCGTGCCGGGCGCATCCACACGCAGCGGCGCGAGACCAAGAACAAGCTCTACGCGCTGCACGCCCCGGAGGTGGAGTGCATCTCCAAGGGCAAGGCACGCAACCCCTACGAGTTCGGCGTCAAGGTCAGCCTGGTGGTCACGCACAAGCAGGGACTGATGGTCGGTGCTCGCAGCTTCCCTGGCAACCCGTACGACGGGCACGTGCTGAGCGCGCAGTTGGAGCAGACCACCAACCTGCTGCAGGACCAGGGGCGTTCGCCCAAGCAGGTCATCGTTGACCTGGGCTACCGAGGGGTGGACGCTGACAACCCGGGCGTTCAGATCATCCACCGGGGCAAGTACAAGTCGCTCAGCGAGCAGGACAAGCGCCTGCTCAGGCGACGCCAGGCGATCGAGCCGCTGATCGGCCACACCAAGGCAGACCATCGGATGGACCGCTGCTGGCTGCAGGGGGCGGTGGGCGATGCGCTGCATGCGTTGGGCTGTGCGGCGGGCTACAACATCCGCTGGTTGTTGCGGGCCATCACGCGCCTGGGCATGAAGGGGCTTTTTTGCGCCTTGTCGGCGATGGCGCTGTGGGTGGTCTGGCTGGTCGGCATGGCCTCAAACCTGTTCGGGGCTGCCCGCGTCACCGCCAGGACTGACGTTGGGGCGAGACCGCCGAAGGCTCTGTGCAGGACGACGACCACGGTGCGCTGCCTCGCCAGCGTGAGGTGAATTTCGCCGGGCCGACCAATTAAGGCACACGACTGTTGGCGCCGACCGAAAAACTGAGCCGCGTACTCCGGTCGTTCACTAACGGCTGGAAGTGGCCGGGGTCCTGATGGTCACGAGCGGCAGTTTCGTGGACACAGAACCTGAACGAGATCGGTCCGGGCGACGGGCAGCTCATTTGGGGAAGCCTGACGGGCAGGTTTGGGTCGGCAGCGCCAGTTCGGCTGATTCAACTGCGGATGTCCCGCCCGCATCGGGAATCGGCGCGGCCCCCCACACAAGCCTGGCCCGATCGTCGGCGATGAGGATGACGCCGAAGGTGGCGACGGCCTGCGCAGGGTGGCTGCGCGCGTACAGCCGACGCTTCAGCGCCCATTCGGATGTTGCGCGCTGACGATGGTGATGGCCCCGGCCACGCCGACGCTGAACACGAAGCCGCCCGACCGTCGGCGCCCAGTGGCCGCGACACAGGCGCCGGCCGTGACCAGCGTTCCATGCGCCGGGTGCATGGTGTCCATCACGCCGAAGCCCAGCGTCAGCCCGGCTGCGCGCAGAAACAACGTCAGCCCATAGCCCGGACCGTTGAGGAGCAGCTCGATGACCAAGGCATGCGTCCATGCGTGTGGAGGCGTTGCGGCGACCGGGGGCCCGCGTCGATGCGCAGAGCACTTCAACGACAATGGACGATTGATTATTTCAAATTCAACAATTTGACTGGTTCATGAATCTGTGGAGGGCCGATGCACATTCTGATCAGCGGGGGCGGCATCGGCGGCCTGGCTTTGGCCCTGATGCTTGGGCAGCGCAACATCGACTGCACGGTGCTGGAGTCCACAGCGCAGGTGCGCCCGTTGGGCGTGGGCATCAACTTGCTGCCACATGCGGTGCGCGAGCTGGCTGCGCTCGATCTCTTGCCCATGCTCGACGACGTGGGGGTTCGCACCCGAGAGCTGCGCTATGCCAACCATCTGGGCCAGGTGGCCTGGGCCGAGGCGCGCGGCACCTGGGCCGGTCACGATGTGCCGCAGTTCTCCATCCATCGGGGCCACCTGTAGGGGTTGCTCTGGACGGCGGCCGCGGAACGGCTCGGCCCGGCCTTGAGAACAGGCAGCCGGGTGCTGGGCTTCACGCAAGTCGAGGGCGGTGTCACTGTCCAGCTTGCCAGCGGTGAATTGATGGCAGGTGATGCGCTGGTGGGCGCCGACGGGATCCACTCCAACCTGCGTGCGTTGCTTCATCCGGCTGACGGCGGCGTGCGGTGGCAGGGCATCCAGATGTGGCGTGGCGCCGTCGATTGGCCGGTGCTCTGGGACGGGCAGACGATGTGCATCGCCGGAGACCGCCGCGCCAAACTGGTCCTGTACCCGATCGGCCCTGGCAGCGCGCCTGGCAGGCGCCTGCTCAACTGGGTCGTCTACACCTCACAGGACGGTGCCGGCGCGTCACCGCCGGGGCGGCAGGACTGGTCGCGAGAGGCCGATCGCGGCACCGTGCTGCCGCACCTGGCGCACTTTCGCCTGCCCTTCATCGACCTCGCCGCGCTGATCCGTGCGTCGGAGCGGGTGTCCGAGTACCCGATGTGCGATCGGGATCCGCTGCCATGGTGGACGCAGGGAAGGGTCACCCTGCTGGGTGATGCGGCGCATCCGATGTACCCGGTCGGCTCCAACGGTGCGTCGCAGGCGGTGCTCGATGCCCGCTGCCTGGCGGACCTGCTCGCAGCCGGCGATGTGCCCGCTGCGTTGGCGGCCTACGAGGCCGAACGCCTGCCGAAGACGTCGGCCATCGTCGCCAGCAACCGGCAGGGCGGCCCGGAGCGCGTCATCGACTTCGTCGCCGACCGCGCTCCCGATGGCTTCGCCAACCTGTCCGCCGTGGCCACCCAGGAAGAACTGGCCGCCATCGTCGGTGGTTACGCCCGCCTGGCGGGGTTCGCGGTCGCGCGCTGATCTGGGCCGGGCCGCTGCCCGGTCACCGTCGCGCCGCGGCAATCGCCGCCCGGGTGACTGGTGGCCGCGCGCCGGCGGGTCTGCCTGGACGCAGCGCCGCAGCGCCTTCGACAAGGGGTCGTTCCCTGCGTCAGCCAGGGCTGGAGGAGCCGGACCGGCCACTTGGGGTCGGCAGCGCCTGCTTCGGAGCATGGGCGCGTTCAAGCGGGCTGTCGCGGCCACGGCAACCCATCTGGCGGCTGGCGCTGGCGTCCCATCCAGTGGTGTAAGTCTTTCGCCGCGCGGCGAGACGCGTAGG
>JBBAPL010000256.1:0-5022 GCA_040400895.1 Aquabacterium sp. | reverse complement strand
AGTCGATCCGCGACAGCCTGCCGGGGCGGCCGAAGCGCGCCTGCGCCGCCGCGATGTCGACCACCACCAGCGGCCGCCCGGCCGCGGCCACCGTGCCGGCCACGGTGAACACCTGCAGCCCGGCGCTGGTGGGAAGCACCAGCCGGCCGCCCGTGCGCAGGCCCAGCGCCTTCAGCGCGGCCGGGTTGAGAAACGCCGCGTCGGGCGCCAGGAAGCCGCTGCGGCCGTTGTCGGGCAAGGATGCATCTGGCCGCGGCAGCAGGTCAGGCGCCACGCTGGCGATGCCCAGCGCGTCCACGCCCACCATGCGCAGTGCCACGCCGGCCTGGCGCAGGCTGGGCTCGGGCGCCACCGGGGCGGTGACGGCGGCGTCGGCACCCTCGCGCCAGCCGCGCACGTCCAACTCCAGCACCGGGCTGGCCTGGGCCACGGCCGCATCGAGCACCAGGCGGGCGAACAGGTTGTCATCGAAGCCGTCGGGCGAGGTGGCGGCCACCGTGGCGTCAGGCTGGCCGTTGACCGAGCGCACCGCCTGCGCAAACTCGGCCAGGGCCGAGGCATTGATCATCTGCACTGAACTGGCCAGCGCCACGCCCAGTGCCACGGCCAGCAGCGCCACCCCGTGCCGCCAGGGGTGGTGGCGCCATTCGGCGAGAGACAGCTGGACCAGGTGGCGCCACATCGTCCCGATGGTACGGGGCCGGCCGGTTCATCCCACCGCTGCGCCTTGCCGGGGCCCACGGCAGCAGGCGCCCGACCTGACTTCGGCGATCAAGGCTTCTTGTCAAGCCGCATGACGTCGTTGTCGCGGCGCATGTTGAAGCGGTTCAGGAAGCTGTTGCCCAGCAGCACGACGGGCATGTCCGATGGCAAGACCACGGCGGCCACGTTGGCGATCTCGACGTCGCCCAACCGCACGGATGTCAGGTTGACCGCATAGATCGGCACGGCACCGTTGGCGGTCTGGGTCAGGCCCGGTCGGCCGCGTTTCCACTCCAGTCCGATGCGGTTGGCCTCGGACTGGCTCAGTGCCACGCTGGTGGCGCCGGTGTCCACCAGAAAGTTCACCGGCTTGCCGTTGATGCTGCCCGCCGCGCCGAAGTGCCCGCCGGCACCCATCGGCAGCACGATGCTGCTGCCCGACCCCGCGGCCGCCACGCCCGTGCCCAGCCGAGATGGCGCCGCCCCCAGGCGCAGCAACCGCAGCTGGCCGCCCACGTCCACCTCGGCCTCGCCGTCGCCCAGGCGGCGCAGCGTGACGCCGCGCGCGCTGGCTCCCACGGCCAGCGTCTGGGGCTGGCCATCGATCATCAGCAGCGCCTTGTTGGCGCCCATGCTGCCCTGCAGGCTGACCGATTGCGCCGCCGCGCCGGTGGCCAATGCTGCCAGCAGCCACGGGGCGGCGCGCTGCAGCATCAGTCGCGGAAGTTGTTGAACGCCAGCGGGACGTCGGTGACGTCCTTCTTCAGCAGCGCGATGGCCGCTTGCAGGTCGTCGCGCTTGCCGCCGGTGATGCGCACGCTGTCGCCCTGGATGGCGGCCTGCACCTTCAGCTTGCTCTGCTTGACGAGGCCCTGGATCTTCTTGGCGGTCTCGCTGTCGATGCCCTGCTTGACCACCACCGTCTGGCGCACCTTGTCGCCGCCCATCTTCTCGATCTTGGCGCTGAAGTCGAGAAAACGGATGTCCACGCCGCGCTTGGTGAGCTTGGCGGTGAGGATGTCGCGCACCTGCGCGATCTGGAAGTCGCTGTCGGCATGCAGTTGCAGGCTGCGGTCCTTGCCCGATTCCACGTTCTCGATCTTGGAGGCCGAGCCCTTGAAGTCGAAGCGGGTGCCGATTTCCTTGTTGCTCTGCTCGACTGCGTTGCGCAGTTCCACCAGGTTGGGTTCAAGCACGGTATCGAAGCTGGGCATGGTGGTGGATTCAGAGAGAGAACAGCTGAAATTTTGCCACGCGGCCCACCGTGGCGGGCGCAGGCCGCCGCAGGCGCCTATGGCGCCTATGGCGCTGCGCGGTGAAAGCCCATGCGCTGCAGCAGGGCACGGCTGATGTCGAGCAGTTCACGCAGTTCGGCGGCGGCGGCGGCGCAGTCGCCGGGGCTGAAGCCGTCCCCCTCAGTTTCGATCCGCAGCGCCAGCCCGCGCACCGCGCGCAGCCCCAGGCTGGCCGATGCGCCCTTGACCGCGTGCGCCAGTGGCTTCAGCGCCGCGCCGTCGGCCCTGCCCAGCGCCGCCAGCAGGTTGGCCGTGCTGCCAGACTCATCCCCCAGGAAGCCGGCCAGCACCGATTGGTAGCCGTCCAGCGTGACCCCGACGCAGACATCGCCGATGACCGCCATGTCGAGATGGGCCGCCACGTCGCTGGCGCGAAAACGCCGCCGGGGTGCGGCAGCGGCTTGGGGCGGCGGTGAGGTCGGCTTCTTCAAGGGGGGTGGGGCAGGTGCGGCGGCCGGGTCGTCTGCCAGCAGCGGGGCCAGGGCAGAGTCATCGAAATCGGCCCCGCCGGCACGCTGCCCGCGGGCGCGCACACCGAACAGGGCGCTCAGCAATGCCTCAATATCGTCCGGCTGCACCGGTTTGGAGAGGAAATTGTTCATGCCGGCGTCGAAAACGCGCTGGCGGGTGTCGGCAAAGGCATCGGCGGTCAGCGCCACGATCTGCACCCGCGACATCGGCGCCGGCCCGGCGCGCAGGGTGCGGGTGGCCTGCAGGCCGTCCTGCACCGGCATGTGCACATCCATGAAGACCAGGTCGGGCATCTGCTCGGCCACCAGGGCCACCGCCTCGGCGCCGTTGCTGGCCAGGCGAACCCGGTGGCCCATCCGCCGCAGCAGGATCCGCAGGAACTTGCGGTTCACCGGGTGGTCGTCGGCGACGATCAGGTCGAGACCCGCACCAGCGTCTGCCGCGCCGGGGCCGGCGGGCGGCAGCAGGTCCGCCGGTGTGCCCAGCGACTCCAGCATGTCGGGCTTGGCTCCCGGCAGGTCCAGGCTGAGCGTGAACACCGACCCCAGGCCCGGCGCACTGTCCACGGTGATGTCGCCTCCCATCATGCGTGCCAGGCTGCGCGAGATCTCCAGCCCCAGGCCGGTGCCGCCGAAGCGGCGAGACGTGCTGTCGTCGCCCTGGCTGAAGCGCTGGAACAGCCGTGCCCGCATCGCCTCGTCCATGCCGATGCCGCTGTCGCGCACGACGAAGCGCAGTTCATGCATCGGCTCGGCGCCCAGCGCGTCGGCCGGCGCCCACCGGGTGGTCACGGTCAGCGACACCTCGCCCGCGTCGGTGAACTTCACCGCGTTGGACATCAGGTTGAACAGGATCTGCTTGAGCCGCTTGCCGTCAGCCATCACCCAGGGTGGCAGTTCGGGTGCCACATGCACGGTCAGCGTCAGGCCCTTGGCCTCGGCCGACAGCGCCATCAGCGCCTGCACGTCGGACAGCAGGCGGTTCAAGTCCAGCGCGTGGGGCACGATGTCGAGTCGGCCACTCTCGAGCTTGCTGATGTCGAGGATGTCGTTGAGCAGGTCCAGCAGGTGGGTGGCCGACTCCCGGGCGGTGCGCAGGTAGTCGGCCTGCTCGGCGTCGAGCCGGTCGCTGTCGAGCAGGGCCAGCATGCCCAGCATGCCGTTGAACGGTGTGCGCAGTTCATGGCTCATGTTGGCCAGGAAGGCACTCTTGGCCTGGCTGGCGGCCTCGGCTTCGGTGCGGGCTTCCTGCAGGGTGTTGGCCACCTGCTGCAGCTCCCAGCGACTCCGCGCCAGGCTGCGGAACTGGCGCACCGTCAGCATCGCAAAGGCCAGGGTCAGCAGGCTCTGGAACACCGTCAGGCCCATGCTCAGGCGGACCTGGTCGCGCACTGCGTCGTTGCGGTCGCCCACGTTCTCGGCGATGCGCTGGTTGGCGCGCAGGGTCAGGTCGTGGATCGGCTCGAACAGGATGGACAAGTCGGCCAGGGCGGTGATCGCTGCCGCGCGCGTCAGCGGCCGGCTGGCGTTCTCGGACAGCACCGGGTCGTGCTTGCGCACGAAGGCGTCCAGCGCCGCCATGGCCTGCACATGGTCCTGGCCGAAGTCGACCAGGCGCGCCACCCGGTCCGGGTGGACCAGCGGCAGGCGGCTGGCGAACAGCTCGAAGCGCTGGCGCACCCGCTCGGTCACGTCGCCACGCACCGGGTCGGCTGGCTCCATCTGGGCGTCGCGCAGCAGGTCACGCAGTTGCAGGAACTCGCTCTCCACCTGGAAGAAGCTCCACACCAGGTTGTCGCCCTCGTAGCGCACCGTGCCACTGAGCAGCGACACCTGGCGCCATTGCACCCAGCCGAAGGCGGCAAACGCCATCACCAGCCCGATGCCGGTGGCCAGCAGCCAGCCGCTGGGCCGCTGCCAGGCGTGGTGCGGGGGTTGTTGCGCCGCCATCAGCCCGTCGCGGTCAGCGGATCTCCAGCCTGCGCAGCTGCCAGGCCGACCGGCTGTAGTACCGCTCGCTGCGCAGGTCTGCGCTCTCGTCGTAGGGGTAGATGATGAACAACGGACCCTTCTCGCGCAGCGACATCGGCTGCCCGTCCAGCCGCGTGGCCATCAGGACCCGGTAGCGCAGCGCGTCCTCCACCGGAATCTCCACCTTGTAGTCATTCAACGCCACGGCCCGCATGGCGGCCCCCTTGGCGCCGCTGGCGGTCAGCACGTCACGCAGCAGCGGGCCGGTGAAGCGCCGCGCCTCCTTGAACCAGGGCGTGGCGGTGGTGAAGCTGTGCTGGGGCATGGCTTCCAGCATCGCCATGTCGAAATCGGCACGGCCGTCGGCATTGGTCAGGCCCACGGCGCCGACCACCGACAGCACCACCTTGCCCTTGGGCGCATCCAGCGCCTGCGCGCCGCCTGCGGCCAGCAGTGCCACCGTGGCCAGGCCCTGGCGCAGTGCCTGGCGCCTGCCTGGTGCCGGGGGCAAGGCGCCGGCGGGTTGCAGCGGACTGGGCAGTGGCGGCATGGGCATGGTCGGTTCCTGGATAGGCATATTGTGC
>JBBAPL010000255.1:0-5084 GCA_040400895.1 Aquabacterium sp. | reverse complement strand
TCTGACCCCCATAGAACACCAGCAGCATCAGCACCAGGTCGGGCACCGCCCGGATGACGGTGGTGTACGCCTGCGCCACACCACGCGCCAGGCGCGATCCCGACAGCTTGGCCACCGCGCCGGCCAGCCCCAGCGCCAGCGCGATGCCCAGCGACAGGAAAGCCACCGACAGCGTCAGGGCCGCGCCTTCCAGCAGGCTCAGCGCATAGCCGTGCAACACGGCATCACTTTCCGTAGACGTCGAACGCGAAGTACTTGTCGTTGATCTTCTTGTACACGCCGTTGGCCCGGATGGCGGGGATGGCGGCGTTGAACTTGGCCTGCAGCGCGGTGTCGGCCTTGCGCACCGCGATGCCCGAGCCGGTGCCGAAGAACTTGGGGTCGTCGTAGCTGGGGCCGAAGAAGGCAAAGCCATTGCCTTGCGGCTTCTTCAGGAAGCCGCCGTCCACCGCCAGCGTGTCGGCGAACACCACGTCCACCCGACCGGCAGCCAGGTCGAGGTAGACCTCGTCGGCCTTGGCGTAGCGCACGATCTCGCTGCCGGTGAAGGTGGCGGTGACGAAGCGGTCCTGGATGGTGCTGCGCTGCACGCCGATGCGCTTGCCCTTCAGGCCGGCGGCGCTGGCCTCCAGCGTGGCGCCGGCCTTGGCCACCAGGCGGCTGGGGGTGTTGTAGTACTTGGCGGTGAAGTTGACGACCTTCAGCCGCTCTTCGGTGATGGCCATCGACGCGACGATGGCGTCGAACTTGCGTGACTGCAGCGCCGGGATGATGCCGTCCCACTCTTGCGGCACCAGGGTGCATTCGGCCTTCATCTCGGCGCACAGCGCCATCGCGATGTCGATGTCGAAACCCTTCAACTTGCCGTCGGGCCCCACCTCGCTGAAGGGCGGGTAGGCGCCTTCCACGCCGATGCGGATCTTCTTCCAGTCGGGCGCCTGGGCGTGGCTGGCGGTGGTGGCCAGGGCCAGCAGAGCGGGCAGGGCGAGGGCAAGGAGGCGGCGTTGCATGGTGGGCGTGCTCCCGTGACGGACAAGGTGACGTACAAGGCCGCGAGGTTACCGTGCTTGGCTGCGCTGCTCCGGCGGCCAGGCGGTGTACAGCGGTTGCGCCAGGCGGATCGGCCGCACCGCCAGGCGCAGGTCGCGCACGCTGTAGTCTTCGCTGCCGCCGGTCCAGCCGATGCTGCCCGGGCCCTTGCTGAGGGTGAACTCGAAGCCCAGCCGGCCCAGCGGGTTGTCGGGCGCCGGGTGGGGGTGGAAGGCCATGCCGCGCACTTCGGCAAATCGGCCGTCGATCAGCTGGCCCATCGCGCTGGCGATCATGTTGTCGCCCAGCATGTCGGCGTAGAACGGTGCGTTGCGGTGATAGGGCGCATAGCCCGGCGCGGCCGGGTCCAGGACCTGGCCGCCCTGCTTGGCAGGTGCGGGGGTCATCTGGCCGCCGGGCAGGCGCAAGGTGTCGCCGGTGTCGAGCAGGCTCAGCCGCGCGTCGGCCAGGTTGAAGGCGCCGAGCGCTGGGTCACTGCGGGCGTCGGCCAGGTTGACCAGCAGCGCCCGGCCGAGGATCTCCACCGTGTCGCCGCGCAGGAAGGCCGCGCTGTTCTCTTCCACGCCCAGGCCCAGGGCGTAGCCCTTGGCCTGCAGCAGCGGCAGCATGCGGCCGACACGCCCGCGCTTGAGGAAGTGCTGGTCGATGAACAGCGCCGGGCCGAAGAAGCCCAGGCCGCGGTCGATCTCCTGGCCGTCGCGCAGCGGCCCCTGCATCGTGGTCAGCACGTCGGGCGGGTCGCGGAACATGGTGGTGCTCATGATCGCCGCACCGGCCGACGAGCCAGCCACCACCCCGCCGGCGCGGTACGCCGACCAGACGGCCTGCAGCAGCGGCGTGGCCTGGCCACCGGGCTGGAGGGCGTCGACGATGCGCGACTGCTCGCCGCCGGTGAAGAACACCCCGGTGGCCGCGCGCACCTGGGCCACCAGCGCGGGGTCACGCACGGCGTCGGCCACCGGGTGGTCCTGCAGCCGCGGCGACACCGGCAGCGCCACCGCCACGGCCCCATGCCCGCCGAGTTGCTCCACCACCCTGGCGGCGCTGCCCATGGGGTCGTCCGAGGCCGTGCCGAACACCACCCAGCGGCTGCCGGCGCCGCCGGCAGCCGAGACCAGCCGGCTGAAGATGGCATCGCGGTTCGACGTCACCGCACCGCCCATGGCCACGGCCGTGCCGCGGCCACGCTGGCTCGTGTCGATGGTGCCGGCGGGCTGGGACTGTGCTGCCAGGCACAACAGCAGCGCCAACAGGCCGGCCAGCCAGCGGGGCAGGGTGGGTGGCGCAGACAGGTGGGGGGGCATGGCAGGCGCCGCGTCGGCGGCAAGTTGGCAGCAGCCCTGCATGTTGCCGCCCGGGGCGCCGCCGCGGGCCAATGGCTCTTGCGTTGATGCGACCCCAAGTTGCACCGGCGCGACTGTCAGGCTTCGCGCGACCACTGGCGACCACGTGCGTGCCGTCTACCGCGCAAAGGCCGGCCAGGCCGGGTCAAGGCACAGCGCCAGGTCGGCCGGCAGCCCCGGCACCTGCCGCTGCAGCCAGCGGCGGATGAACACCGGCGCGGCCCAGGGGCCGGTGTCACCGCTCCACACACCCACGCTCTGCACCTGCAGCACGCCGCCCAGCCGGCGCAGCGGCACGATGGCGGGGTCGAGCGGGGCGCTGCCGGGTGTGCCGGCGGCGGCTGCGCCGGGGCCGTCCCACACCACCTCGGCCAGCAGCCAGTCCCCACTGGCGTGCTGCAGCAGTTGCAGCGGTCGTGCCCCGCGGGACGCCGGCGGGCTGTGGTCCGCCAGGGCCTGCTGCGCCGCCTGCCAGGGGGCGGACCCGGCCTGCAGGCGCTGCACCCCGCCGCACTGCCGGGACAACTGCTGCCAGGCGCCCAGCAGCCTGCCGGCGGCGTCCACCGGCAGGCCGGCCACGTCCAGCAGCACGCCCTCGTCCTGCGGCAGCAGGCGCAGCTGGGTGACCAACAGCAGCAGCGGTGCGGCCAGTGCCAGCGTCCACAGCGCCTGTCGGCGGGGGCGCAGGCGGCCGGGCGCGGGCGTGTGTGGATGCATGGGCGCGCAGCCTAGCAGCGCGACCTCTGTCCAGCGGTGCCTGGGGGCAAGCTGACTCGCACCAAGGGCGTGCGGGGCGCCGCATTGGTGCGTTCCCAGGCCCGGGTGGTGCCCCGGGGCGCGGCATGGGGCTTGCTGTTCCGGTGCATGGTGACCGACTTTGCCCCAACCCCAACCCCCATCCCCGCCCCAAGCCCGGCGGTGGCGGGCGCTGGCCAGGTGGCCGCCGTCTGGCGCGAGCGGCTGAGCCTGCTGCTGGAATCCACCGGCGAGGGCATCTTCGGCATCGACATGGCCGGCTGCTGCGTGTTCTTCAACCGCAGCGCGGCGCAGATGCTGGGCTGGCCGGCCGACGCCATCATCGGCCGCAACATGCATGAGCTGATCCACCACACCCATGCCGACGGCCGGCACTACCCCGAGTCCGACTGCCCGATCTTCAAGGCCTTCCGCCAGGGCCTGCCCTGCCGCATCGACGACGAGGTGTTCTGGCGCGCCGACGGCAGCGCCTTCGACGCCGAATACACCAGCCACCCGATCGTGGAGCACGGCGCGGTGCAGGGCGCCGTGGTCACGCTGGTCGACATCACCCAGCGCCGCGAGGCGCAAGCCCTGCTGCGCCGCACGAACGAGCTGCTGGAGAGCCGCGTGGCCGAGCGCACTGCCGAGCTGCAGGCGTCGGCCGCGCGGCTGCGCGAGCTGGCCAACCACGGCGAGACAGTGCGCGAGCAGGAGCGCACCCGCATCGCCCGCGAGATCCACGACGAGCTGGGCTCACTGCTGGTGGCGCTGAAGATGGACGTCAACTGGCTGGCCAAGCGGCTGGACGACCGGCCGCAGCTGCAGTGCAAGTGCCAGGGCATGGGCCGGCTGATCGACAGCGCGGTCGACAACCTGGGCCGCATCATCACCGACCTGCGGCCCAGCATCCTGGACCACCAGGGCCTGTGGGCGGCGCTGGAATGGCAGGCGCAGGAGTTCTTCGCCCACACCGCTGACGGCCACGCCGACCTGCAGCCCGACCTGCAGATCACCGTGGCCGCCGGCGTGCCGCCGCCCGAAGGCGGCCAGGCCATCGCCATCTTCCGCATCTTCCAGGAGATGCTGAGCAATGTGGCCCGCCATGCCCGCGCCCGCCAGGTGCAGGTGCGGCTGTGGGTGGACGACCCGCCTGAGCCGGTGCTGTACCTCAGCGTGCGCGACGACGGCGTGGGCGCGCCCGCCCAGGCGCTGGAAGACGCGCGCAGCTACGGTGTGATGGGCATGCGCGAGCGTGCGGGCCACTTCGGCGGCAAGCTCAGCATCGACAGCGCGCCCGGCCAGGGCACGCGGGTGCGGCTGGTGATGCCGCTGCACCTGGGCGGGGAGGCCGCAGCATGATCCGCGTGCTGGTGTGTGACGACCACCTGATCGTGCGCCAGGGCATCAAGCAGATCCTGGCCGATGCGCCCGACATCGCCGTGGCCGGCGAGGCCGCCAACGGCCCCGACGCGCTGGCGCTGGTGCGCGGCGGCGGCATCGACGTGGTGCTGCTCGACATCGCCATGCCGCAGCGCGACGGGCTGGACGTGCTGAAGGCGCTGAAGGCCGAGGCGCCGCGCCTGCCGGTGCTGATGCTCAGCACCTACCCCGACCGCCAGTACGCAGTGCGCAGCTTGAAGCTGGGCGCCGCCGGCTACCTGAACAAGAGCGCCGACAGCGAACAGCTGATCGACGCCATCCGCCGGGTGGCGCTGGGCAAGCTGTTCATCACCCCGGGCGTGGCCGAGCTGATGGCCGAGCAGCTGGTGCCCACCAACACCCGCGCGGCCGGCGCCGACGCGCCGCTGCATGAGCGGCTGTCGCACCGCGAATACCAGGTCTTCCGCTTGCTGGCCGCCGGCCGCAGCGTGGGCGAGATCGCCGAGCAGCTGGTGCTGTCGTCCAACACTGTCAGCACGTACCGTGCGCGCAGTCTGGAGAAGACTGGAGTGC
>JBBAPL010000254.1:0-5115 GCA_040400895.1 Aquabacterium sp. | reverse complement strand
GATCGTGTCGCTGTCGTTCTACGGCATGAGCACCTTCGAGGGCCCGATGATGTCAATCAAGACCGTCAACGCGCTCAGCCACTACACCGACTGGACCGTCGGCCATGTGCACTCCGGCGCCCTGGGCTGGGTGGGCATGATCTCCATCGGCTCGCTGTACCACCTGATCCCGCGCATGTTCGGCCGCGAGCAGATGCACAGCACCAAGGCCATCGAGCTGCACTTCTGGATCGCCACCATCGGCATCGTGCTCTACATCGCCGCGATGTGGATCGCCGGCGTGATGCAGGGCCTGATGTGGCGTGCGGTCAACCCCGACGGCACCCTGGTCTACAGCTTCGTCGAGAGCGTCAAGGCCACCTTCCCGTTCTATGTCATCCGCCTGGGCGGCGGCCTGCTGTACTTCAGCGGCATGCTGATCATGGCCTGGAACGTGTTCATGACCGTCAAGGGCGGCAAGGCCGTCGCGCAGCGTGTGCCCATGGTGGCCGCGCACGCCTGAGACCCCAAGGAGAACAACCCCATGGCAACCCATGCCCCTGTCGGTCACGAGAAGATCGAGACCAACAACTTCCTGATGATCGTGCTGATCCTGCTGGCGCTGCTGTTCGGCGGCCTGGTCGAGATCGTGCCGCTGTTCTTCCAGAAGAGCACCACGCAGCCGGTCGAAGGCCTGAAGCCCTACACCCCGCTGCAGCTGGCCGGGCGCGACGTGTACATCCGCGAGGGCTGCTACAACTGCCATTCGCAGATGATCCGCCCGTTCCGCGCCGAGACGCTGCGCTATGGCAGCTACTCGGTGGCCGGTGAATTCGTCTACGACCACCCCTTCCAGTGGGGCAGCAAACGCACCGGCCCCGACCTGCACCGCGTGGGCGGCAAGTACAGCGACGAATGGCACCGCATCCACCTGATCAACCCGCGTGACCTGGTGCCCGAGAGCAACATGCCGGCCTATCCATGGCTGGCCAATGCAGCGGTCGACCCGGCCGACATGGCGCCCAAGATGCAGGGCCTGCGCCTGGTGGGCGTGCCCTACACCGACGCCGAGATCGCCAAGGCGGCCGATGACGTCAAGGGCAAGACCGAGATGGAAGCGCTCATCGCCTACCTGCAGGTGATGGGCACGGCTCGCAAGTAACCCGCCAGGAGACCCCCATGGATGTCAACGATCTGCGCGCTGCGAGCACGCTGTTCATGTTCCTGGCTTTCATCGGCATCGTCGGGTTCGCCGTGTCGCGGCACCGCCGCGCCGGCTTCGACGAGGCAGCCCAGGTGCCGTTCCTGGACGACGTGCCCGCCGACGTCCCCCAAGGAGAGAAGCAATGAGTGATTTCATCAACAGCGGCTGGGCCTGGTATGTGGCCGGGCTCACCGTGGCCTCGCTGGCCTTCTGCGTCTTCATCCTGGTGGTGGCCAGCAAGCGCAAGGTGATGGCCGCCGACAACACCACCGGACACGTCTGGGACGAAGACCTGCGCGAGATGAACAACCCCCTGCCACGTTGGTGGATGTGGCTGTTCGTCATCACCATCGTGTTTGCTGCCGTCTACCTGGCGCTGTACCCCGGTCTGGGCACCAACCCCGGCGCACTGAAGTGGAGCAGCGGCGGGCAGTGGGAAACCGAGCAGCAGAAGGCCTATGCCACCATGGCGCCGGTCTATGCCAAGTTCACCGCCATGTCGCCTGAAGCGCTGGCCAAGGACAGCCAGGCCATGGGCATCGGCGAGCGCCTGTTCGTCAACAACTGCGCCCAGTGCCACGGCTCTGACGCACGCGGCAGCAAGGGCTTCCCCAACCTCACCGACGGCGATTGGCTGGGCGGTACCGGGGCGGCGTACATCCAGAAGACGGTGGTCGGCGGCCGGGTCGGCATGATGCCGCCGATGGCTGCCGCCCTGGGCGGCGCCGAGGATGTCAAGAACGTGGCCAACTACGTGCTCAGCCTGTCGGGCAGCCCGCACAACAACGTGGCGGCCCAGACGGGCCAGGCCAAGTTCGGCGTCTGCGCGGCCTGCCACGGCGCCGATGGCAAGGGCAACCAGGCCTTGGGCGCCCCCAACCTGACCGACAAGGTCTGGCTGCACGGCTGGGGCGAGGAGGCCATCGCCCACATCGTCAACAACGGCAAGCAGAACGTGATGCCCGCGTTCGAGACCCGGCTGTCGCCCGAGCAGATCACCGTGCTGTCTGCCTATGTGTGGAACCTGTCGCAGAGCACGGCAGTCGCTGCAGCCAAGTGATGGGCGACCAGCCCGCAGCGTGAACACACCCACCGTCCCTTGCCCCCACCATGCGTGACCGACCCCGCACACCGGACCGCGCTGCCGCCTTGCCGCTGGGCGCGGGCGATGCCAGCGGGCTGGTGGGTGACGACGCTGTCGTGGCGGTGGTGTCGCTCTACCAGAAGCAGCCGAAGATCTATGCGCGCGCGGTCAGCGGCGTGTTTGCCGCCTGGCGCTGGGGGCTGGTGTGGTTCACGCAGGTCCTGTTTTACGGCCTGCCCTGGCTGGAATGGAACGACCGCCAGGCGGTGTTGTTCGACCTGGGTGCCCGGCGGTTCTACATCGGGCCGCTGGTGCTGTACCCGCAGGACTTCATCTACCTCACCGGCATCCTGATCATCTCGGCCTACGCGCTGTTCCTGTTCACGGCGGTGGCGGGGCGCCTGTGGTGCGGCTTTGCCTGTCCGCAGACGGTGTACACCGAGATCTTCATGTGGGTCGAACGGAAGATCGAGGGCGACCGCATCGCCCGCATGCGCCTGGATGACGGCCCCTGGACAGCCGAGAAGCTGTGGCGCAAGGGCGCCAAGCAGGCGGCCTGGGTCGGCATCAGCCTGTGGACCGGGTTCACCTTCGTCGGCTACTTCACGCCGATCCAGACCCTGGCTGCCTCGGCTGCCAGCCTCGGCCTCGGCCCGTGGGAGTGGTTCTGGGTGCTGTTCTACGGCCTGGCCACCTACGGCAATGCCGGCTTCCTGCGCGAGCAGGTCTGCAAGTACATGTGCCCGTATGCGCGCTTCCAGAGCGTGATGTTCGACAAGGACACGCTGATCATCAGCTACGACGCCGAGCGCGGTGAGCCGCGCGGCTCGCGCAGCCGCAAGGTCGACCCGCGCAGCGTGGGCAAGGGTGACTGCATCGACTGCGGCCTGTGCGTGCAGGTGTGCCCCACCGGCATCGAC
Source organism: Aquabacterium sp. (assembly GCA_040400895.1). Lineage (GTDB taxonomy): Bacteria > Pseudomonadota > Gammaproteobacteria > Burkholderiales > Burkholderiaceae_C > Pseudaquabacterium. Next base: position 1,928 of record JBBAPL010000254.1, on the reverse strand, counting down.
ATCCGCAACGGGCTGCAGTACGAATGCATCGGCTGCGCCGCCTGCATCGACGTGTGTGACGGCGTGATGGAGAAGATGCGCTACCCCAAGGGGCTGATCCGCTACGACACCCAGAACGGCTTGGCCCAGCACCTGGCCCCAGCTGAGCGGCTGCGCCGCATCTTCCGCCCCCGGGTGCTGGTGTACACCGTGATCCTGGGCGTGATCCTGCTGGCCTTCTTCTACAGCCTGGCCACCCGCCATCCGTTCAAGGTGGATGTGGTGCGTGACCGGGCGTCGCTGGCGCGGCTGGTCGATGATGGCCAGATCGAGAACGTGTTCCGCCTGCAGGTCATGAATGCCACCGAACAGCCCCAGCGCTACCGCATCGGCGTGCGCGGCATGCCCGGCATCCAGATCGACAGGGCGCCGGCCGTCGACCTGGCATCGGCCGAAGCCCGCTGGGTGACCTTGAACGTGCGTGTGCCACCCGAATCCGCCAGCCGGGCCGGCCCCGGCGCGCACCAGATCCACTTCCAGATCGAGTTGGTCGGCACCGCCGCCAACGGCCAGCCGTCCGCCGGCGCGGCGGTGAGTGAAAAATCAACCTTTGTGGTGCCGCGCTGAGTGCGGCCACCGGAGACCTGACCATGTCCACCATGCCGACCCAACCCCAGCCCCGCACAACGACCGAACCTGCCTCACCCCCGTGGTGGCGAGTGGGCATGGTTTGGCTGGTCTTGGGCGGACCGGCGGTGGTGGTGGTGGCTGCCGTGGCCACGGCGGTGATCGCCTACCGCGGCGCCGACCCGGTGCTGACCGAGGCGCCGACGGCCCAGCAGGTGGTGCGCGACCTGGGGCCGACCACCCCGGCGATGCAGGGCCGCAACCACGCCGCCACCCCGGCGCCACGCTGACCCGTCGCCGCACGCCATGGCCCGCCGATCCAGCCTGCAGATGCACCTGATGGTCATCCTGTGGCCGTCATTCCTGATGGCCGGGGTGCTGGAGGCGCTGGTCTTCGCCCTGGTCGATCCGGCCAGCCTGCGCTGGATGGGCGGCGACATGCTGGCGCTGTCGGCCAACGCCGTCTACACGCTGGCGTTCTTCGTTTTCTGGGGCGTGATCGCCGCTGCCGGTTTGCTGACGCGGCTGCTGGAGGGCGACCCGGAGCACGTCAACCGCGAAGGCGCGTCAGGCGCCTTCCGCCACTAGCGCGTCAAGCGCCTTCCGCCGCTAGCGCGGCGGGGCTGGGCGCAGCCCGGCCGTGGGGGCGCTCAGCAGTGGGTGCCGTTGACCAGGCTCTGCAGCTTGTCCTGGTCCAGGATGCGGATCTGGCGCTGCTTCACATCCAGGATGTCGTCGTCCTGGAACTTGCTGAAGGTGCGGCTCACCGTCTCCAGTTTCAGCCCCAGGTAGCTGCCGATCTCTTCGCGTGTCATCCGCAGGATCAGTGCCGAGGCCGAGAACCCACGCGCCTGCAGGCGCTGTGTCAGGTTCAGCAGAAACGCTGCCAGTCGCTCTTCGGCCCGCATGCTGCCCAGCAGCAGCATCACACCATGGTCGCGCACGATCTCGCGGCTCATGATCTTGTGGAACTGGTGCTGCAGTTCGCTGAACTCGCGCGACAGGCCTTCCAACTGGTCGTAGGGAATCACGCAGACCTGCGAGTCTTCCAGCGCCACCGCATCGCAGGTGTGGCTGTCGGTGCTGATGCCGTCCAGCCCCAGCAGTTCACCTGCCATCTGGAAGCCGGTGACCTGGTCACGACCGTCCTCCGACGACACGCAGGTCTTGAAGAAGCCGGTGCGCACCGCATAGAGCGACTGGAACTCATCGCCGGCGCGGAACAACGTGTCCCCGCGTGCCACTTGGCGACGCGTGGCCACCAAGCTGTCCAGGCGGTCGAGGTTCTCGCGGTTCAGACCCACGGGCAGACACAGCTCGCG
>JBBAPL010000253.1:0-5163 GCA_040400895.1 Aquabacterium sp. | reverse complement strand
AGCGCAGGCCGTCCACGCCCTGGATTTCATGGGCCTGCAGCCCGCCGATGCGTGGCAGCGGCCGGCCGCTGTCGGTGACAGCCACGGCCACGACGATCTCGTTGGCGCGTGGGGCGTCGCTGACGCGGGCCTCGATGGCGTCGAAATGGCTGCGCACGAAGGCGGCGTCCTTGTGACCCAGCGGCACATCCACCGCCGTGCCCACGCCGCCCTGCTTCTTGGCCGACGGCACCAGGGCCGCGCCCTTCTCCACGGCCTTGCGCAGCGGCGCGCCCAGCTTGGGGTGCAGGATGGCGGCGGCATGCTCCAGTTCACCGGCCTCGCCGACGATCGCCGCCTTGCCGTAGCTTTGCGCCTGGGCCGGGGTGATGCCCAGCGCCTGCACGCACTTCTGGCCCAACAACGCGCCCAGTTCTTCACCGATGGCGATCAGCGCGTCCAGATTCTCTTCGTAACGGCCGGCACAGGGGTTGGCGATCACCGCCATGGCCAGCGCGCGCCGGGTGGGCGGGTTCACGTCGCGGCCCATCTCGCGGCGGGTCTCGTCGACCTGGACCACGAGCTTGCGGACGTAGGTGGGGGTGGTGTCGGTCATGCTGCGGTCTCCGTCAAAGTCAAGCGCTTGCCCGCAAGCATGCGGGCAGAGCGTTCATCCGGCACCCGACAGGACGCAGGTCCTGTCGGCTGTCCGACCTCACCTCTGGCCATCCCACTTGGCGATGGCCTCGGCGGCCAGGCCGCCCACGCGGGCATGCACGCGTGCGCCGCAACTCATCGCCAGGATCAGCACCATCTCGTCGGACCTCGGAGCGCCTGGCACACGCACTTCGAAGGCGTCGAAATGGCTGCGCACATAGCTGGCGTTGATGTGGGTCAGCGGCACGTCCAGCGTGGCGCCGGGCGGGCCCACCTTCTTGGTGCTGGGCACGATGGCCAGGGCATTGCCGCTCTGGCCGCCGCTGCTGATGCCCTTGGCATAGGCGGCGGCGTCGCCCTTCCAGCCCAGCAGTTCACGCATGGCATAACCGCCAGGCACATGCCACAGCGCGCCGTGCTCCAGCTCGCCCGCCGCGCCGATGATGGCGCCCTTGCCATAGCTCTGGATCGCCTCCGCAGGCACCGCCAGCGCGGCCAGCAGGCGCCGCGCCATGTCCAGGCCCACGGGGTTCAGCGCCTCCATCATCGGCAGGATGTCGGGCTCGTAGCGGCCGGCGTACGGGTTGGTCAGCACCGCGGCGATGGCACCGCGGCGCAGCGGCTGTGCGGCACGCGGCGCACCCTCGTGGTGGATGTCTTCGACCTGGGTGAAGACGCGGCGGATGTCGATCAGGGGCATGGCGCTTTTCATTTAGCAATTACTACACCAACTCTAGCGCGCCGACCGGCTGCAGCCGAGCGAGAGAACCCTGACAGGCCAGCAGCGCCGCGTGGATGTAGCCCGACTGCTGCAGCGTGCGGGCGCAGGCCAGGCCCGATTGCAGCGCCTGCTGCACCAAGGAGTCCGGCAGGCCCGGCACCGCCACCGTCACCAGACGGTCGCCCAGGTCGCTGTCGTCACGCAGTCTGCTGGCGGGCGCGCGGCCGATGCGGGCATCGTCGACATTCACTGCATTGGCGATGGCGGTGGCCGCGGCGTCGGCCTGGGCGGCGGTGGCGGCCAGCACCGTCACGCTGTCGGCGATGCCCAAGGACTGGCTGCGGCCGCGCCAGCCGCTGGTGGCCACGCCGCGCACCGGGCTGGCATGCGCCACGGTGAAACCCGCATCGGTGCGCAATGTCCCCGCCACGGTGCGTGCCAGTGCGTCGACATCGAAACGTGACAAGTCGGCCACCAGGCCGACCCGGGCGGATTGACCGGGGGCCAGGTGCAGCGCGATGTCGCCACCGTTGTTGACCCAGGCCCGGGTGATGCCGGGGCGCTGGTAGTGAGCGATCAGTTCCTGCGCCACCGCGCCGGCCACGGCGGCCATCGGGGTGATGAACCCTTGCGCCGCACTGCGCAGCGGAGCGCAGGCATCCCACATGCGCCGCGCCACCACGCCCTGCAGCGGGTTGGCGCCACCGGCCGCCACCGGCTGGCGCAGCCGGGGCAATTCGGCCACCAGTTCGGCCAGCAGGGGCTGAAAGCGCGCCCAGGCGGCGGCATGCGCGGCGTCGACCGCCGGCGCATCGCCCTCGGCCGCGATGACGATGTCGATCGGGCCTTGCTGGAAGTGCCAGCGGCCGCCCGGCAGTGCTGCGCGCTGTGCCGCCCACGCCATCTCGTCAGCCCAGCATGGGCGGGCGGCCCAGCGGCCAGGGGTTGCCCGGCAACGGGTCCACCGTGCGGCGCGCCGCCGGCGCCCCTTCGGCATGCCAGCTGCCGGTGGCCAGGGCCTGGGCCAGCGGCCGCACATAGGCCATGTGGCCGCCCAGCGCCTGGTAGTCGGCCAGCTTCATGCTGAACTCGATCGGCGCCACGATGGCCGGCGTCGGCACGGTGCCGAAGCTGCTGGCCGGCATGCGCAGCACATCCACCATCACCGTGATGCCACCGCCCGGCCACACATAGGCCGGCGCACCGCCGCAGGTCACGTTGACCAGGCTCTGCTTGATGGCCTGGGTCAGGCGCACCGGGTTGTCGGTGACGCCCGCGCGCAGGCTGCCACCCGCGCCGGCCACGAACAGCACGCTGCACAGGGCAGGCTCGCAGTTCTCGCCGATGCGGTCGACGATGGCCTGCACCGGCGGCGGCATGGGCGCGGGCTGTGGCTGCAGCGCGGCGTCCAGTTCGAACCAGGCGGCATGCTCGCCGGTGGTGCTGACCATCAACAGGCGCTGGCCGGGCCAGGCCTCCTCGGCATCCCAAGGCTCCAGGATGGACAACGGGTCGGCGATGTCAGTGCCACCCCAGCCGGTGCCGGGGTTGGCCACCTGGAAGTAGCGGCCCGGCGTGCTCTTGCGGCCGCGAATCTTCAGGCCCGACCGGCGCAAGCCCAGGCAGCGGCCGGCCTGGTGCTCGGTCAGCACGCCGGTGATGTGGTCGTCCACCACCACCACCTCGTCCACCAGGTCGGCAAACTGCTGCGCAAAGATGCCGATCGTGGCCGATCCGCAGCCCAGGCGCATGCGTTGCTCGGGCACGCCGTTGACCACCGGCGCGGCGCCGGCCTGCACCCGCACCTGGGCGCCGCCGTCGATGCTCAAATCCACCGCCTGCCGGTTGCCCAGCGCGGCCATCATGTCGACGGTGATCCGGCCTTCCTTCTTGCTGCCGCCGGTGATGTGGTGCACGCCACCCAGGCTCAACATCTGGCTGCCGTACTCGGCCGTGCTGACATGGCCCACCACCTCGCCGTTGCAGCGCACGTTGGCCTGCTCGGGCCCCAGCCAGCGATCGGTGTCGATCTTCAGCTTCAGACTGCAGTAGCTGAAGATGCCCTCAGTGACCACGGTCACCATGTCGACGCCCTGGGCCTGGCTGGCCACGATGAAAGGCGCGGGCTTGTAGTCGGTGTAGGTGGTGCCGGCACCCACCGCGGTGATGAACAGATCCGGCGCGTCGGCGTCCTGCACCAGCGGCGCACTGCCGGCGGCGACAAAGGGCACCAGGTCAGCGGCCGCCAGATCACCCTGGGCGGCGTCCAGCCGCCGGCGCACCAGCAGCACCGGGTCGACCCGCACCAGCGTGCCCGCGCGGTTGGCATAGCGATCACAGGCGCCCACCTTGCCTTCGCTGATCTGGCACAGCACCGGGCAGGCATTGCATTCGATCTTGTGGGCGGCCATGCGCTCGTTGCGCGGTGCGGCCTGCCAATGGGTCGGCGGCAGGCTGGCAGCCGCCACCGCGCCCTCGCCCAGGCCGTCGGTCTTGGTGTGCTCGTGCTCGGACATCCGTACGCTCCTGCTGATCCAGAACAGGCCCAGGTGCGGTCAGCGCACCCCCGGGGCAACCCGGGGCCTGAGGCACAATCTGCACCAAGCTTGCGGGCCTTGATTTCATGTAGCGCCCACTAAACCAAAGTGTGGCCGATGCTACATTCAGGGTCCAGTCCGTGCAAGCGCGCGCCGGTGCCGACCGGCCGCGCCAGCCTGGTGCCCGGGCCGCACTCCTTCTGACATCTGCCGCACCCCCATGAGCGCCTTCAACGAAGAAACCGTCCTCACCGTCCACCACTGGACCGACCGGTTGTTCAGCTTCACCACCACCCGCGGCACCACGCTGCGCTTCAAGAACGGCCACTTCACGATGATCGGCCTGCGGGTGGAGGGCAAGCCGCTGCTGCGCGCCTACAGCGTGGTCAGCGCCAACTATGAAGACACGCTCGAGTTCCTCAGCATCAAGGTGCAGGACGGCCCGCTGACCAGCCGGCTGCAGCACATCCAGCCGGGCGACACGGTGATCGTCGGCAACAAGCCCACCGGCACGCTGCTGATCGACTACCTGTTGCCGGCCAAGCGTCTGTACCTGATGGGCAGCGGCACCGGCCTGGCGCCGTTCATGAGCATCATCCGCGACCCCGACACCTACGAGAAGTTCGAGCAGGTGGTGCTGGTGCACGGCGTGCGTGAGGTGGCCGAGTTGGCCTACCACGACACCATCACCCAGGACCTGCCCAAGCATGAGTTCCTGGGCGAGATGGTCAGCAAGCAGTTGCTGTACTACCCCACGGTCACGCGTGAGGCGTTCAGGAATACCGGCCGCATCACCGACCTGCTGGACTCCGGCAAGATGTTCAGCGACCTGGGCCTGCCCAACATCAATCCGGCCGAAGACCGGGTGATGATCTGCGGCAGCCCGGCATTGCTGAAGGACTTGAAGGTGCTGCTGGAAGCGCGCGGCTTCAAGGAAGGCAACACCTCCACGCCGGGCGAATACGTGATCGAGCGCGCCTTCGTCGAGCAGTGACCGGCTGCGGGCAGCCCTGACCGCATGGCCACCGCCGCCCGCAAGACCCCCAAGGCCGCAGCCAAGCGCGGCCCCAGATCGATCAAGGTCGCACCCACCGGCGCCGCCCTCCAACCCGACGGTCCCCGCGCACCCGGCGTGCGCGCCTTGGCCGCCCAGGCCACGCGTGAGGCCATCCTGCGCGCGGCCACCAAGGTGTTCGCCCGCCACGGTTTTGCCGGCGGCCGCGTCGAGCAGATCAGCAAGGCGGCCAAGTCCTACGACCGGATGATCTA
>JBBAPL010000252.1:0-5166 GCA_040400895.1 Aquabacterium sp. | reverse complement strand
ACAAGCATCCTTGGGCCACCTCACTGCCGCAAGATGACTTCGCCGGACGGATACCTTGCTGATGGGCTGCTACGGCATGCAGGCGACGGGCGTACTGCTCAGCGTGTGGTGGCCAAGCCTTGCCGGCTTTGCGCTGGGCAGCCTGCTACTGGGTCTGCCGTTCACGGCACTGACACTGTTTGCAGTGCAGGAGGCACGCCGGCTGAGGCCACAAGACGCGTCGGCTTTGATCGCCGCCCTGACTGCGGCCTTCGGCCTGGGTCAGATTGCTGGCCCGCCGCTCGTAGCGCTGCTGCTGTCGCGCGGCACCACCGCCGCGCAGGGTTTTGCGCTGTCGCTGCAATTGGCGGCCAGTGCACTAATGACCGGGCTGCTTCTTTATGGCTGGCTGGCATGGCGGTACCCGGTGGCTCAGCGCACATCAACAGCGATGAATTTACCTTGCTGAGGGGACCAGGTGGCGTCCCGGGGAGGGGCCTTCCGTGCTTGACGAGCTCCTGTGGATACTCTTGCGGTGGCCAGATCATCAAGCGGTTGCAGCGGTCACCAGATTCAGGTTGGAGACGACCGATCCATCGCCTGCAGCAATCTTTCTGAGCGGATCAGCGTCCAGTTTTGACTGGCACAGCCACCGAGAATCCGGTCGAACACCGCCAGGCACAGGGTCCGCGGCGCAGCGTCGATCTGGTCGACGAGACGTTGCAGCGCGGTCTGGGTGTCTGCGCCCATGGTGCATCTCTGCGGTCCAGACTGTGTGCTGGCCCAGTAGGCCAAGGCCAGCCATGCCTCGTCGCGGGTCAGCCCCACTGCGACCGCCTCGCTGATGGCACGCCGCGCTTGAGCATGCAACGCCAGTCTGTCGCAGTGCGCAGCCAGCCGCAACACCACAGGCGACCTGTCCAGGTAATCCGAGACGGCAGTCACCATATCCTGCAACGAAACAGGAGCATCCCCGTCGCTTTGCTTACGCAGGAAGGCCGGGATCTCAACTTCGTCCATGCTGTCGGACAGCAGCGCATTGAGGCTGATCCCGGCCTGTGCCCGATTCGTACGCCAGACCGATGGCGCGATCATCGCGTTGGAGATCGTCCCAAACACGGGCTTGACTGTCGACGATGCACCCCATCCCGCAGCAAGCATGGAAGACACGCGGTGCAGTTCGGCCAGCTCGGTGGCCTTGTCGGCCTCGGCCCGCTCGTGAACCAGGATGCAGTTGGTGTGCTTGGTCAGCACTTGGTAGTCGATGGCCAGTTGCTGCGCTTGTGGTTGGTCAAGTGCTGCAATCCGGCGTGCAGCGGCGATTCTTGCCAAGGTGTCACCCGCGCTGGCGGTCGCCGGCGTACCCTGGGCGACATCGACCGGCACGTCCTGCGCATCCAAGGCCAAGAGGTGAACGTTCGTGACACCTGCAGCCGCCGGCATGCCCGCAAACGCGATCACCGTGTCGCCGCCAAACACATTGACCGGCAGCATGGTCTGCCAGACGGGCTCGCTGCCCCAATCGATGCGCGGATTGCGCCAGGGTTGCTGGCGCATCCGGCTCAGCATGCGCCCAGCAGCAGCTTCAAGGGCCTCGCCCGGCGTGGCGAACTCGCAGGCGCCACCGGTGGCTTCGGCCAGCGACCGCAGCACACCTTCTGCCGGCGACGCGCCCACACCGATCGCAAAGATCCGGTGGCCGCTGGCCCTGGCCACGGCGATCATCTCTTCTGGTCGCCAGAACTCCCCGTCTGTCAGCAGCAACACGTCAGCGCTCTCGCAAGTTTTAGGCATGCGCAGCCCGAACACGGCCTTCAACGCTGCGTCCATCTCCGTCCCGCCGAGGTTGGCGTCGATCGCGTCGACGTCGATCTGCAGGTAGCGCAGCGTCGCCCGTGAACAGGCGGTTGGCTTCAGCAGGTGCCGCACGTGATCGCCGAAGCAGGTGAGGCTGACATGGTCGGACTCTGTCAGCCTGGCCAGCACCCCGCTGACCGCGGCCTTGGCTGAGCCGATGCTGTCGCCCGCCATCGAACTGGAGCAGTCCACCAGCAGCTTGAGGGTGATGCCAGCGCGGTGCGCCGACGGCTTGGGTTGCAAGGCCGCCATCACCGCTGTCGGCGCCGACGGCGCAACAGCGTCGACCCCCTGCAGCACCAGTGACTGCAGTTGCTCTTTGGGCTCGACCACGATCACCACGTCGCGATCCAGCCAGGCCCCGGGCGTCAGTTCAAGTCGCATGCCGTCTTCGACTGCTTTTCGGACAACTTGGTGCGTTGGGCAATCGATGCTGGCATCGGCCAGCGTGCCCGCGATCGTCACTGAAAGCGCCAGGGTGTGTTCCGCCAGCATCGAGGCCAGCGGCACCTGCTGCGGCTGCAAGCCGGCGGCTCTGGCATCGCCATACCTGGGCGCGATCGTGGTCGGGATCGCGAGCCGCAGGCGCCCTTGGTCGAAGGTGAGGACCTGTGCAAAACGGACCTCGAGCACCAGTTCATCGTCGGGCTTGAGGTTGCCGATGTTGGCCGTGTGCAGGCCATCGCCGAGCGACTCCAGCATCACCGGCGCATCGCCTGCCGCCAGGGCTTGTTCGTAATGGATCTCTGCGATGCGGTGGGCGACCATGGTGCCGACCTTGCGCACGCGGTTGAATTCGGTGGCAAAGCCCAACAGCACGGCTTGGCTGGGCAGCGGGAAGGTGTAGACCACCTCCAAGGTGCGTGTGCTGGTGTTGCGGTAAGTCTGGCGCAGCGTCAGTGAGAACAGCAGGCCGTCCAGGCGGCCGTCGGCACGCACGCCGCAGAGCACCGGGCCTGCGGCATCCTCTGTTTGGCTCGTCAAACCGAATGACCTTGTCTCACCATTCATCTCATCTCTCCGTGCGCAAGGGGCAAGTCACGCGGCATCGCGTGGCGGGGTGGTGTTGTCGCCAGACCGGGTCTGGCGGTGAAGGTCAGTGCCTGTTGCTGTCAGCCATGCCGCTTCAGGCGGTAAAACTCAGTTCGACAGTTGGCTCCGCTTCAATCTTTGCTGCCTGGAATCGACCCTGTCGATGTCGGCGAACTCTCCCAGCCGCAGCGTCAGCAACGCGTTGACGCGATCGCGAGTGCTGCGGGCAACGCCTTGGGCGTGCGGCTCCAGTACCGCTGCGAAGTAGACGTTGCCGTCTTTCCCTTTGCGGCTCGCCGCCCAAAGCGCCAGCAGCAGCCAGGCCGTAGCCGAGTCCGCCACCAGCAGCCGCAGTTCGGCCATCGCATTGGTCACTGCCCTGTCGAGGTCGAAGCGGGGCCATTGGACCGACAGTTCATGCAGAGGCTTGCCCTGTGAAAGATGGGCGGTGACCAGTTCGGCAATGCGTCCGAGCAACCGCTGAACGTCTGAGATTTCGGGGTCGCCTGCGGGTGGTTCTTCACTGAGGATCTCCAATTCCGGCACTCTCATCGAGTACTGCACCGTGCTGTACCGCGCATTGATCTGTTCACTCACGGGGTGCAAGTCAAGCATGGCGGAGAGTCCAGGCGAGGACCGGCAAGCGAGCGTCACGGTGGCTGTTCCACCCCAGCCCGCAGCCAGCATCGACTGCACGCGGTGCAGTTCAGCCTCCTCGCTGGGCTTGTCGTCGGCATCGCGCCGGTGCACCAGCACGCAGTGCGTCTGGCGGCTCAGCAGGCCATAGGCCATCGCCAGTGACACAACTTCGTCGGGCTTGAGCCCCGACATGCGTTGTGCGGCCGCCATCCGGGCCAAGGTGTCGCCCTGGCTGGTCACCTGCAGGCTTGCATGGGCCAGTTCACGATACTGGCCGCCGGGTTCATCGGAGGCCCGTCCGATCAAGCGAGCCGAGGCCGGAGTCGCCGTGCCGGCGTCGAAGCCGGCCATCACCAGGACGGTCGACCCGACGAACGCCGATGCCGGCATGGCGGCCTGCCAGCGTGGCGCGGTGCCCCAGTCCACTTGGAGGCGGCCCCACGCGCCTTGTCGGATCCGCATCATCATCCGTTGCGCAGCACGCTCCAGCGCTTCCCCGGGTGTGGCGAATTCGCATGCACCGCCTGTTGCTTGCGAAAGTTCGCGCAGGACATCCTCGGCGGGGGCGCTGCCCACCCCGATGGCGAAGATCCGGTGTCCTGAGCGGCGTGCCGCGTCCAACACGGCTCGGGTGTCCCAGACCTCGCCATCGGTGATCAGCAGGATGTCGGCACCGTACTCGCCACCGTCCTTGATCAGCGCCAGCAATGCAGCCGCCATCTCGGTACCGCCCAGGGTCGCGTCGGTCGCGTCGATCTGGCTGCGCAGTGCTTGGACGCCGTGCTCCGTGATCTTCCGCAGCGCCACCACGCGCTCCAAGGTGTTGCCGAAGCGGCAGAAACTGACGAGGTCGTCACGCCGGAGGTCGCTGACCACGCCATGCAGCGCCCGACGTGCTGATTCGATGCTGTCGCCCGCCATCGATCCTGAGCAGTCCACCAGCAGTTTCAGTCTGGCGCAGTCCCGCGTCGGCGCCGCTGGCGCCTCGAAGGCGGCCAGCATCACCAGGCCGGCGCCTTTCCGCGCGCCGATCTCGTCCTGCGCGTGGACCAGCAGGTTCGGCTGGGGCTCCTTGGGGGTCACGGTGAACACCACGTCGCGGTCCAGGCTCGCGCCTGGCGCCAGGGTCACGGTCATGCCGTCGGTGCCTGGTGTCAGGCGGTGGGCGTGGGTCGGGCAATCGATGGTGGCTTTCGCCAATGATCCCGAGATGACCACGCTGAGCGACAACGGGTAGTCGGCCGTCAACGAGGCCTGCGGTGCCTGGTGCGGCAGCAGGCCTCCCTGGTCAGGGCTGCCGTAGCGCGGGGCGATGGTGGTGGGGATCGCCAGCCGCAGCCGCCCATGGTCGAACGACAGCAGCTGCGCGGTTCGCAGCTCCAGCACGATGGATTCGCCTGGCAACAGGTTGCCGATGTTGGCGGTGTGTAGGCCGCCCTCGGCCAGTTCCAGCAGCACCGGCGCATCGCCTTCGGCCAGCGCTTTTTCGTACTCACGTTCGGCCTGGCGGCGCGGCAGGATCCGCCCGTCCAGCCGCCGGCCGTCCAGTTCCGCGGCAAACCCCAGCAACGCCGCGCCCGGCGGCAGCGGGAAGGTGTAGACCACTGGCCTGCTGCCGGTTCCGTTGACACCGACCTAGGCTCGTTGAGCCTTCTCGAA
>JBBAPL010000251.1:0-5207 GCA_040400895.1 Aquabacterium sp. | reverse complement strand
ATTCGAACTCGCGACCCCTTGCACCCCATGCAAGTGCGCTACCAGGCTGCGCTACGCCCCGACTGAGCCTCCTAGTATAGCCCGAAACAAAGCCAGATCAGACCAGCAGCAGATCTCGGATCGACAAAAGCTCGGCGCGCAACTGGGCGGGTTCCAGTTCGATCACTTGCGGCAGGGCCAGGGCATCTGCTGACAAGGCCTCTGCGGCGCCGTCCGACCCATCGGCATCAAGAGCCAAAGCGGCATCGTCGTCTACAGGGACCGCACGGCCAGCGCCAGCCAGCAGATCACCCAGTTGGTTGCGCGCACCACTGATGGTGAAACCCTGGTCGTACAGCAGGTCGCGAATGCGCCGGATCAGCAGCACTTCATGGTGCTGGTAATAGCGGCGGTTGCCGCGCCGCTTCATCGGCTTGAGCTGGGTGAATTCCTGCTCCCAATAGCGCAGCACATAGGGCTTCACGCCGCACAATTCGCTCACTTCACCGATCGTGAAGTAACGCTTGGCCGGAATGGCGGGCAGCAATTTCTCCATGAAAATCAATGAGGTGGGGAAGAAAACTCAGACTCTACTCGAAGTCTTCGCCCAGCGGTGTGTCTCCTTGCACCACCGCCTTGAGCTTGTGGCTGGCATGGAATGTGACCACATTGCGCGCCTTGATCGGGATGGACTCGCCGGTGCGCGGATTGCGGCCCGGCCGGGGTGCCTTGCGGCGGATGTTGAAGTTGCCGAAGCCCGACAGCTTCACGTCCTCGCCATTGACCAGGTTGCTGTGCACCAGTTCGAAGAAGGCTTCGACCATGTCCTTCGATTCGCGCTTGTTCAGTCCCAGCCGCTCGAACAGCAGTTCCGAGAGTTCGGCCTTGGTGAGCGTGGGCGTCTCCAGCGACGGCAGGATCACGCGGTCGACGGGGGTGTCATCGGTGGGCATGGGTGTCCTTGGATCGGGTTTGGCGGGTCATCCGCGCAGGCGAGCACCCAGGGCCGCGGCGCGGGCCACGGCGGCGGCCACCGCAGCGTCGATGCGGTCTTCGGTGAGCGTGGCCTCTGCATCCAGCAGTTCCAGGCGCACGGCCAGGCTGCGCTCGCCGGCGGCCATGTCGGCGGTGGGCTGAACGGGCTTGTAGACATCAAACAGCGTGGCCGTGCGCACCAGGCCCGACGTGTCGGCGCGCAGCGCACCGACCAGCGCATCGTGCGTGGTGCTCACGGGCACCACCAGGGCCAGGTCGCGCAGCGCAGCCTGGTGGCGGGCGATGGGAGCGAAGGCGGGTACCGGCTGGGCCTGCACCGCGTCCAGGTCCAGCTCGAAGAGCATCGGCGCGTGCGGCAGCTCATAGGCCTGGCGCCAGCGCGGGTGCAGTTCACCCAGCACGCCGATGGCCACGCCGTCGACCAGAACCCGCGCGCTGCGGCCGGGGTGGAAAGCCGGGTGATCGGCCACCTCGAACACCGGCTGGCGCGGCGCCAGGAGGGCCTGCACAGTGCCCTTGATGTCGAAGAAATCGACCGCCCGCTCGACGCTGCCCCACTGGGTGGCATCGACCGGGCCGTAGGCCAGGCCGGCCAGGCGCATCGGCTGGCAGATGCCGGCCACCGTCAGGTCGCCGGATGCCACCGAGGCGTCGCGCCAGGCCACACGGCCCAGTTCGAACACCCGCACCCGAGGCGCCTTGCGCGCCAGGTTGTGGCGCAGCACCTGCACCAGGCTGCCGATCAGGCTGCTGCGCATCACCGACAGCGGCGCGGCGATCGGGTTCAGCACCCGGATTGGATCGGCGTTGCCATGCAGTTCCTGCTCCCAGCGGGCCTCGACGAAGCTGAAGTTGATGGTTTCCTGGTAGTCCAGCGCGGCCACGGCGCGGCGAACGGCGAAGGTGCTGCGGCTGGATTCCGACCGCAGCCGCGGCGTCACCGGCGCCAGCGGGGCATGGGTGGGCAGGTTCTCGTAGCCGATGACGCGGGCCACTTCCTCGATCAGGTCTTCCTCGATCACCAGGTCGAAGCGCCAGCTCGGCGGCGTCACCGTCAAGGTGCCGTCGCTCTCGGTGAAGGCCAGGCCCAGTCGATGGAACACCGCGGCGCATTGCGCCTGGGTCACCGGCATGCCGATCACCTTGGCCGCGCGTGCCACCCGCAACGTGACCGGCGCATGCTGCGGCATCGCCGGCTGCTGGTCGTCGATGGGGCCGCAGGCGGTCTCAGGCGTGCCGCAGATGTCGAGAATCAGGCGGGTGATGTGCTCGATGTGATCCACCGTGCCGGCCGGATCCACGCCGCGCTCGAAACGATGGCCGGCATCGGTGCTGAAGTTGAAGCGTCGGCCACGGCCGGCCACCGCCTCGGGCCACCAGAACGCTGCCTCGACATACACGTGGCGGGTGTCGTCGGACACCGCGGTGGCGTCGCCGCCCATGATGCCGGCCAGCGATTCCACTGCCAGGTCATCGGCGATCACGCCCACCTGGGCGTCGAGCTCGACGGTGTTGCCGTTGAGCAGCTTCAGCGTCTCGCCGGGGCGGCCCCAGCGCACCTGCAGGCCGCCGTGGATCTTGTCGAGGTCGAAGATGTGGGTCGGGCGGCCGAACTCGAACATCACGTAGTTCGAGATGTCCACGAGCGCGGTGACCGAGCGCTGGCCGCAGCGCGCCAGCCGGTCGACCATCCAGACCGGTGTCTTGGCTTTGGTGTTGACGTGGCGGACGATGCGGCCGGAGAAACGGCCGCAGAGGTCAGGCGCATGCACCGCCACCGGCAGCACGTCGGGCAATTGCGCCGCCACCGGCGGGAAGCTGGGCTGCAGCAGCGGCGCGCCGGTGAGTGCGGCCACCTCGCGGGCGATGCCGTAGACGCTGAGCGCGCGGCCCAGGTTGGGTGTGAGCTTCAGCGTGAACAGCGTGTCGTCCAACTGCAGCAGGCTGCGCACGTCAGCGCCCACCGGCGCGGCTGCGTCCAGTTCCAGCAGGCCGCCGTGGTCGTCGCTGAGCTTCAGTTCGCGGGCCGAGCACAGCATGCCCTGACTCTCCACGCCACGCAGCTTGCCCAACTGGATCTGGAACGGGCCGGCGCCGGCCTCGGCGGGCGGCAACTCGGCGCCCACCAGGGCCAGCGGCACCTTGATGCCGACGCGGGCGTTCGGTGCACCGCAGACGATCTGCAGCGGGCCGTCCTTGCTGTGCGGGCCGGCGTCGACACAGCACACCCGCAGGCGGTCGGCATTTGGGTGCTGCTCGGCCTCGACGATCTCGCCCACCACCACCCGGCTGAAGGGCGGCGCGGCAGATCGCAGGTCTTCCACCTCCAGGCCAGCCATGGTCAGCAGGTCGGCCAGCTCGGCGGTGGTGATGGGCGGGTTGCAGAAACTGCGCAACCAGGATTCAGGGAATTGCATGGCGGGAGACTCGGTGTGGCTTCAGGCAGGAGGACAACGGGCGGCTAATTGAACTGACGCAGGAAGCGCAAGTCGTTCTCGAAGAACAGCCGCAGGTCGTTGACGCCGTAGCGCAGCATCGCCAGGCGGTCCATGCCCATGCCAAAGGCAAAGCCGATGTGGCGCTCGGGGTCAAGCCCGTAGTTGCGCACCACATTCGGGTGCACCTGGCCGGAGCCGCCCACCTCCAGCCAGCGCCCCTTCAGCGGCCCGCTGGCGAAGGCAATGTCGATCTCTGCTGACGGCTCGGTGAACGGAAAGAAGCTAGGCCGAAACCGCAGTTGCAAGTCGTCGCTCTCGAAGAATTGGCGGCAGAAGGCGGTGAACACCACCTTCAAGTCCTTGAAACTGACGTTCTCGCCCATCCACAGGCCTTCGCACTGATGGAACATCGGTGAGTGGGTGGCGTCGCTGTCGACCCGGTAGGTGCGGCCGGGGGCGATCACGCGGATCTCCGGCATCGGGTGCACACCGGCGTACTTGGTCGCATGGGCGCGCGCATAGCGCACCTGCATCGGGCTGGTGTGCGGGCGCAGGTTGTACCAGCGCCCGCCCTCGTCCTGCATGTCGACGTAGAACGTGTCCTGCATCGACCGCGCCGGATGGTTCTCCGGGTTGTTCAACGCGGTGAAGCTCATCCAGTCGGTCTCGATCTCGGGGCCCTCGGCCACGTCGAAGCCCATCGAGCCGAAGATGGCCTCAATGCGCTCCTGCGCGCGCGAGACCGGGTGCAGGCCGCCAGTGCCGCCCTGGCGGCCGGGCAGCGTCACGTCCAAGGCCTCGGCCAACAACAAAGCGGCCAGTTCGGCATCGGCCAGGGCCTGGCGGCGGGCTGTCAGTGCCGACTCGATGCGCTGCTTGGTCTGGTTGATCTCGGCACCGCGCGTCTTCTTCTCCTCGGGCGCAGCGCTGGCCAGGCCCTTGAGCAGTTCGGTCACGCGGCCGGCCTTGCCCAGGAAGCGGGCCTTGGCGTTCTCCAGTTCGGCTGGCGTGGGCGCCGCCGCGAAATCGGCCACTGCGGCCGCCACCAGGGTGTCGAGATCGTTCATTGGAGGTTCGGAAAACAAAAAAGGCCGCCCACAGGTGACGACCTTCGAATGCTTGGATGCAGGCACCGCACAACCCGCTGGGGCTGCGCGGTGGTGCGGGGCTCAAGCGAGCTGGGCCTTCACCTTGGCAACGATGCTGCCAAAAGCAGCCGGGTCGTTGACGGCCAGTTCGGCCAGCATCTTGCGATCGATGTCGATCGATGCCTTCTTCATGCCAGCCATGAACTTGCTGTAGGTGATGCCCAGACCACGCGCAGCGGCGTTGATGCGGGCGATCCACAGCGCACGGAACACGCGCTTGCGTGTACGGCGGTCACGGTAGGCATATTGGCCCGCCTTCATCACCGCCTGCTTGGCGATGCGGAAGACGTTCTTGCGGCGGCCGCGGTAACCCTTGGCGAGCTTCAGGATCTTCTTGTGGCGGGCGCGGGCGGTGACACCACGTTTGACGCGAGGCATATCTTCTCCTTGTGTCGGTCAGTGGTTACAGGCCGGCGAACGGCAGCATCTGCGCCATGTGACCCATGTTGGTCGCATGCACAGCCACCGTGCCACGCAGCTGGCGCTTGCGGGTCGTCGATTTCTTGGTGAGGATGTGGCGCTTGAATGCCTGTCCCCGCTTGACGGTGCCACCCGGGCGCACGCGGAAGCGCTTCTTCGCGCCGCTCTTGGTCTTCATCTTGGGCATGACTGCTCCTTCTAAGTTGCCTGTGCAGGCGGCCCCGCG
>JBBAPL010000250.1:0-5209 GCA_040400895.1 Aquabacterium sp. | reverse complement strand
AATCCCGTCCACCATCAGCCTGAAATGCCGTCCACGATGGGCTGAAATACGCAACGAACGAACTGGCCGATCCGCTTGCTGCGCGCCTGCCTGGCCTTGTGCACCCGCAAGGATTCCTTGCAGCAGAGGTACAGCGCCAGGTGGGTGCGTTTCATGTCGACGTCGGCCTCGAGTTGGGCCATGACCTCGGCGGCGATAGCCTGGTCGCGGCCGACGCGCTTGTAGAAGCCGACCCAGGCGCGCTCTTCTTCGAACTCGATGCCGCAGCGCCTTGCGCGAGGGCGGGGTTTCTCAGGGGACATGGTGGTTCTCCAGTGGTGAACAAAGGGAAACCCTGTCCCCGAGCGGGGAGACAGTGGACTCCCTGGGGGTTGCTTGGATGACGGGCAGAAGGCATGGCGCTAAGCTGCGCCGCCGCCCTTGACGAGTGCCCACACGATGCTTCGCGCAGGTCACAACCTACGGTTCACGCCCGACGAAATCGAGGGGTTCCGAAAGCTCGGACTCGACTTCGACGGGGCGCGAACACAGGACGATCTCGAACAGGTGCTGACCCGCTGGGCTGACACACTGAACGACGAACGGCCCGATCTGCTGGACAGGATTGCAGCGGAGCTGGCCAAGACCAAAGGTGTCCACCTGCCCGCGCGACTAACGCGGGTGCGCTGACCTGGCCTTGTGCCTGTTGCCTTCGGCAATGCTGATCCAGCGGTCGGCAATCCGGTCCAGATAGACCAGGTCGTCGACCTCGATCTCGCCCGCCGCTCGAAGACGGGCGATCACCTCCTTGACCAGGGACGGGTCGTCCTTGGCCAACTCGATCACGGTGGCCGCAACGCGTCTGCGGTAGAGGCTGACCACCATGGTCAGCATCCCGCGATGCGTTGCTCACGTGCCATGCCGGACTGCCCGAGGGCGCAGGGCAATGGCTTCAACAGCGCCGGAACGACTGGTGCGCGCAGAGTGGACATCCGGGCAAGCCCGGAGCCACCCAGCAAAACACCGACGGGGCGCGAGTCTCGGTTCGCAGGGACTGCGAGCATGGGGTTCTCCTTCGGTTGGAAGAGGAACACCCATCCCTGGCGGGGAACATGGGGTTCCCCGTTTGGGATGCTCCACCGCGAACGGCAAAGCGGCTCGGTGGCGCACCGGGTGGCACGCACAGGAAGAAGGCCCAGGGTCCATACGGACAGGGCCTTCGCTCGATACCGATGTCAGCCAGCGCGCGAAGCGATGGCATCCACGGCATGCAGGTTGCCACTCGACCCGAGGGTCGCGCGGCGGGGCACACAGATCAGCCTGACGGCTGAACGGAACACTCGGCCATGGGCATGGCCGGACCCGACCGAAGCCGGGGATCCACAAGGCAGGTAACGACTGCGACGCCAGCGAAGCTGGACTTCAGGGCGAGCAGGCCCGCCGATGAAGGCTGTGCAGACGCGATGTCCGCAAAGAGCACTGCAAGTGTTGAGCGAACACCGTGATGCTTCAACGAGCCGAAGCAAAGCGCGTTGCGAAGCTCGGCGCAAGGCCCGTCAATTCTGGTGGCTTGGCGGTGGCGAACGGATGGCGGCCGCGTAGAGCCGCCCCGTCGGGCGAGTGCATGGGTTCCTTGCACTTGTACGACTGGCGAAGGCGTGCTCCACCCCTACAGCGGCACCGGCTCGCAGCAGCTCAAACGATCAGGCCTCGCTCCCGACAGAACCGCGAAAACCAGCCGGGCGCGTCGGCGAGCCCCTGCGTCAGGAGATCGGACCACGCGACCTTTGCGAAACGTGACCTGTCGTCGGTGTCCAGCGCCGTCACGAAACGATCCAGGCGTGCGCCTTCGGCACCGCCGAACAGTCGGGACGGACCCAGGTTGACCAGGGTCGCAGGACGGCCGTCGGAAAGAAGTCTGACGAGACACCAGTTCCTGGCCAGTTCATAGCAGCCCGAGCCTTTGACGTCCTCGATCCGCCAGGCAAGTGGCGCCGCCGAGGCATACCTGGGCCAACCTGCGTAGTCGACAGGCTTGAGGTCGTTGCCGCTCTGGTGCTTGACTTCGATGAACATGACGCCGTGCTCGCCGAAATCGACGATCACGTCAGGCTCGGAAAACGAATTTGGGTCTTCTCGGAGGCCGGCGCACAGCTCGCGCAAACGCCCTTGGATCTCCTTTCCACGGGCACCGGCGTCGACAGGTGCGCCCCACAAGAGGAGGGTCGGTGTTGCCATCAAGGCGCTGTCAGCAATCAATCCGGCCTGCCGCAGGGAGCCCAGCAATTGACCGGAGCGCAGAAGGTGCATGAAGACCACCCAGGTCACGGCGTCTTCCGAGGTGGAAAAGCCAAAGCGTCGCCGCTTGGATTCGCGGTTGCGAATGTTGAGCGCCTGGGCCAGTGCCTCGCTCGCACCCTCGCGGCTCTCGACCGGGATGTTCCCGAGCGGGTCGCGGTGTATGAAAGTTACCGCGCCCCTGTCGGAGGCATTCGATGCACCAATGCCGCACGGCTCGCAGCGGCGTAGGCAATCATCGAACTGGGTCGCCACGGGAACCTTGCCTGCGGATTCGACGCCTGCGATCGGCAAGTGGCAACTCGGACAGATCAGCGATGGAAGTTGAGGCATGGATCTTTCACTTCTCCGATCTCATCGGCTTCACGGATCATCGCCGCGGTTGGCGTCAAGGGCGACCGGGACACCGACTCGCGGGGCGGCGGCGCGGCGAGGCGCCCGGCCTCGCGTTCTTCTGCGACCTCGAACATCCAGGTCGGGCTGAATCGCTTCAAACAAGGTAAAGCATCTCCATGGGCAGCCCGCGATCGTCGCAGGCGGGCGAACCTTGCACGCGCTGGATCGCGGCTGCTTTCGCTCGGGCAGTGACATAGCCGACCAGGGCGTCGAGCAAGTCGTCGGCCTGTACGTCCTTTCTGCGGTGCTCCCGAAGAAGTCGCTCCAGCAGCGCACGCGTCCGCGGCTCGTGCGCGGTCAGCACCGTGAGGCGTTCGGCAGCGCCGGCCTTGGTGCGCTTTGCGTATGCCATCGGCCGGCGCGCGTTCAGCCCGTAGAAGCACACCTCCGGATGCATCTCTCGAACCACCTTGCGAGCTGCCGACTCCGCGAGCAGCAGTGCGTCCACCTCGGCGACCTTGCGGCAGATTCCCCATGCCTGCTCCGACAGACTCCGCTCGACCTCGGAGAGGTTGATTCGTCGGGCCTCTGCCACGCTGGCTGCCCTGCACGCCGCGCGACTTGGCGGCGGAAAGACGCTTGACGCACGGGGAGCCCCGAGGAGCTTGCGCGCGAGCAGGTCGCACGGCCTGGCCGGGCACTGCTTCGACGGTAGTCCGATGGGGATGTCGACCAGGATGCGCTCGGCATCCGGGTGCGCAGCAAGGACGTCGCTCATGGCACCGAAGAGTCGGTACTCGAGCCGACCGGCTTCCTCCGCGACCGCCACCCAGCCGAAGCGGCATCCATCCACGCCGACAAACCGTGCCATTCCGTTATCCCTTTTGCTCTCGACGTTCGGCGACCGACCTGGCCTGTTCCGCGAACGCTACCAGCAAGACCTTGCTGGGCGGATCGATGTTCAGGTTCATCAGAGGCGCCATCGGGAACCGGTGCTGCGACCCGACCGCCGCAACCGGCGCGCGACGCAAGGTTCGACGGTCGACGATCCCTTCGGCCGGGACTTGAAAGCACGACAACCAATGAGATTCTGAACGCGTGGACCGGTGCGATTGCCGGCCACGTCAACCGTTCAGGAGCCCTCATGAAATTCTCCAAAGCCGAGGTCGAGGCGATCATCGAAGCGTCGCCTCGCACCTTCGTTCCGTTCAACAAGCTGGTCCTCTCCGAGGATCACCAAGCGCGCAGCGGCGGCAGCGTGCCGGCACTGACCCTCGCCGAGCTCGCCGCGTCGATCAAGGACAGCGGCGTCCTGCAGAACCTCGTCGTCGTCCAGGGAGACCGGGGCCGCTACGAAGTCTGCGCCGGCGGTCGCCGACTGGCCGCGCTGGCGCTGTTGGTCAGCAACGGCGGCATCGCCGACAACTATCCGGTTCCGGTGCTCATCGTGCCGGCCGACAAGGCGCTGATCGCCAGCCTGTCCGAGAACTGCTTTCACGTGCCGATGCATCCCGCCGACGAGTTCGCCGCCTTCGCCAAGCTGATCGGGCAGGGCAAGTCGGTGGAGGACGTGGCGGCAGCATTCGGCCTGTCGTCGCTGGTGGTGAAGCGCCGCATGAAGTTGGCGGCCGTGTCGCCCAAGCTGATGGCGTTGTACCGGCAGGACGAAATCGGGCTGGACTGCCTGATGGTGCTGGCATCCGTGGATGACCACCAGCAGCAGGAACAGGCCTGGGCCGGATTGCCGACCTGGAACCAGCGTCCCGAGCATCTGCGGCAACTGCTGACCCAGGGCGAAATCGAGTCGGACCGCGATCCGGTGGCCAGGTACGTGACCCTCAAGGCCTACGAGAAGGCCGGTGGCGCGTTGCGTCGCGACCTCTTCAGCGACGACGACAAGAAGGCCTTCCTGCTGGACCCGGCGTTGCTGGAACGGCTGGCGATCGACAAGCTTCAGAAGCGCGCCAAGCAGGTCCTGGCCGAGGGTTGGAAGTGGGTCGACGTTCGCGTGCGCTACGCCTACGACGACTACGTGAAGCACGGCGAACTGCGCAAGACCCGCCGCGAGCCGACGGCCGACGAAGCCGCAGCGATCCAGGAACTCGACGCGCGCATCGCAGCGCTTCACGAGCAGATGGAGGCGCTGGCCGATGATGACGAGATCGACAAGGCCTATTTGGCCCTCGACACCGAGGCCGAAGCTCTTCAGGACCGCCGCAAGGACATCGACGTCGCGCTGAGCATCTGGCCGGCCGAGTGGATGGCCCAGGCCGGCTGTGTCGTCCATGTCGACTCCGACGGCACCGCAGCCGTGAAGCACGGTCTGATCCGGCCCGAGGATCGCAGCGAGGTGGCGCAGGCTGCGCGGCAGACCAAGGGAGGTAGCGCGAGCGACTCGGTCGTCTCGCTGCCGACGCCGAACACTCGCCCGGTTCATTCGGAAAGGCTGCTGCGGCGTCTCACCGCTCATCGTGTGGCCGCCGTGCAGGCCGAACTCTTGGACCGGCCCGATGTGGCACTCGCCGCGCTCACTGCTCATCTGTATCCGTCCGGCGAAGTCATCTTGCGGCAGTGAGGTGGCCCAAGGATGCTTGTG
>JBBAPL010000249.1:0-5261 GCA_040400895.1 Aquabacterium sp. | reverse complement strand
CTGGTGGACTTCGAGAACGAGATCGAAGGGCGCGAGCAGCGCAAGGGCAACATCTACAAGGCCGTGGTCACGCGGGTCGAGCCTTCGCTGGAGGCCTGCTTCGTGGAGTACGGCGAAGATCGCCACGGATTTCTGCCGTTCAAGGAAATTTCGAAGACGTACTTCCGCGAAGGCGTCGAAGCCAAGAACGCCACGATCAAGGAGGCGATCCGCGAGGGGCAAGAGCTGCTGGTGCAGGTCGAGAAGGAAGAGCGCGGTAACAAGGGTGCGGCGCTCACCACCTTCGTCAGCCTGGCCGGGCGCTACCTGGTGCTGATGCCCAACAACCCGCGCGGCGGCGGCGTGTCGCGCCGCATCGAAGGCGAAGACCGGGAAGAGCT
This sequence comes from Aquabacterium sp., assembly GCA_040400895.1. Classification (GTDB taxonomy): domain Bacteria; phylum Pseudomonadota; class Gammaproteobacteria; order Burkholderiales; family Burkholderiaceae_C; genus Pseudaquabacterium. The sequence continues at coordinate 4,881 of JBBAPL010000249.1, read as the reverse complement.
GAAGGAAAACCTCGACCAGCTCGAATACCCCAAGGGCATGAGCCTGATCGCCCGCACCGCCGGCATCGGTCGCAGCGCGCCCGAGCTGCAGTGGGACCTGAACTACATGCTCAAGCTCTGGAGCGCCATCGATGGCGCTTCGAAGGTGGGCAAGGGCGCGTTCCTGATTTACCAGGAATCGTCGCTGGTGATCCGAGCCATTCGCGACTACTTCACGTCCGATATCGGTGAGATCCTGATCGATACCGACGACATCTACGACCAGGCGCAGCAGTTCATGAACCATGTGATGCCGGAGTCGGCACACAAGGTAAAGCGCTACCGCGATGACGCGGCACTGTTCTCGCGCTTCCAGATCGAGCACCAGATCGAGACCGCCTTCAGCCGCACGGTGAACCTGCCGGCCGGCGGCGCCATCGTGATCGACCACACCGAGGCGCTGGTCAGCGTCGATGTGAACTCGGCCCGCGCCACCCGTGGCGGCGACATCGAGGAAACCGCCACCCGCACCAACCTGGAAGCGGCCGACGAGATCGCCCGCCAGATGCGGCTGCGCGACCTGGGTGGCCTGATCGTGGTCGACTTCATCGACATGGAGGAGAGCAAGAACCGCCGCGAGGTGGAACAGCGCCTGCGTGACGCGATGCGGCAAGACCGCGCGCGGGTCCAGTTTTCGTCGATCAGCAAGTTCGGCCTGCTGGAACTGAGCCGCCAGCGCCTGCGCCCGGCGCTGAGCGAGGGCAACCACATCACCTGCCCGCGCTGCAACGGCACTGGCCACATCCGTGACACCGAGAGCAGCGCGCTGCAAATCCTGCGGATCATCCAGGAAGAGACCCTGAAGGACAACACGGCCGCTGTGCACGTGCAGGTTCCGGTCGAGGTGACCAGCTTCCTGCTGAACGAGAAGCGCACCGAAATCACCAAGATCGAACTGAAACAGCGCTGTACCGTGCTGTTGGTACCCAACAAGCACCTGGAGACGCCGAACTACAAGCTCGAGCGCCTGCGCCACGACGACCCCCGGCTGGAAAACCTGCAGGCCAGCTACACGATGATCGAGGAGCCGGACGACGAGGTCGGCATCACCAGGCGCGAGAAGACCAAGCCCAAGCAGGAGCCGGTGATCAAGGGCGTGCTACCCGACCAGCCCGCCCCCGTGGCCGCGCCCAAGCCCGAACCTGTGGCGTCCCGGCCCGCAGCGCCGGTGGCTGCCGCGCCGACAGCACCAGTGGCGGCGCCTGCCGCACCCGCCTGGGTGGCACAGGCGCCGGCGCCGGCAGCTGGCGGCGGTTTCTTCGGCATGCTCAAGCGCTTGTTCGGTGGCGGTGCACCAGCCCCGGTGGCTGCGCCCGTCCCAGCACTGGCTGCCGCGCCAGCCGTGACCCCTGCCACACCGGCCGAGACCGACAGGCGTGAGGGGCGGCCCGACGGCCGCCGCGACCGGCCCGACCGCGGCCCGCGCAGCGACCGGGGTGACCGTGGCGGCCGAGGCCGCGACGGCAAGCCCGCCGAAGCCCGTGGCGACCGCCCTGACCGTGGCCCGCGCGCTGAACGCCCCGACCGCGGCGAGCCGCGTGGCGATGGCCGCCGCGATGGCCGCCGCAGCGAGCGCCCGGCCGAGGCCGAAGCCGTCCTGCGCACCGATGGCGCGCCGACTGCCGACACCCCGCGCCGCGCCCCGCGCCCCGAGCGCGAGCCCCGCCCAGTGGAGCTGACCGACACCGCCCTGCCCCTGGCCGATGCAGCCGCCGGCGCCGACGGGGCACCCGCTGCCGAAGGCACCGACGCCGCCGGTGACGAGCAGCGCCGCCGCCGCCGCCGCCGCGGTGGCCGCGGTGGGCGCGACGAAGCAGGCGCCGACCCGAGTGCCGAAAACGCCGTGGCCGGTGAAGGTCCCGACGCAACGGCCGCCCAGGCCGCAGCGGATCCGGCAGCGGCCGAAACCGCCGACGGCACCGCCCCTGCCACCGACGGCGGCGAGCCCGCCGACGGGGCCGAGCGCGAGGGTGGTCGCTGTCGGGGCCGAGGCCGCGACCGCAGCCGCCGTGAACGCCCTGCGCTTGACGAGAACGGTCAGCCCATGGCGCCCGCCGAGACCGCCGCCGAGCCGGCTGCCGAAGCGTTGGTATCCGCCACCGCCGAGACGGCTGACACCGCCCCGGCCGCGGTGGTCGACGCACCGGCTGCCGCCACCACCCCGCCGGCAGCGACAGTTGCCACGGCCCAGGCCGCGCCCCCGGCGATGCCGGCGATGCCGGTGATGCCGGTGATGCCGGCGATGGCACCGTTCGTGTTGCCGATCGACACACTGCAGCAACTGGCCGAGGCCTCCGGCCTGCAGTGGATCAACAGCGACAGCGACAAGATCCAGGCTGCCCAGGCCGCCATGGCTGCCGAGCCGGTGCCGGTGCGTGTCCCGCGGGAGCGCCAGCCACTGGCGGTGATCGACCAAGGCCCGCTGGTGCTGGTGGAGACCCGCAAGGACCTGTCGCAGCTGAAGCTGCCGTTCGAACACGGGGCGCCGCCGGCCTGACGCGGCCCTCGCACGGGCCGTTCACGGCCACAACTGCGCGCCGCCCGGCCCCTGCCGAGGCGGCGTTTTTTTGCACCGCAACAGGGCCGCCCTGAGGCTCTGACTGCACCACTCGCCCAGACCACCATGACCGTCACCCTGAAGAAGCCGACGCTCGCCTGCACCCCCGTGCACCTGACCGACCGCGCCCACCTGGCGGGGCACACCGCTGCCCTGCCCCCGGCCCAACGGCAGTGGCTGGCAACGCTGGGCTTCACCGGCGCACCCGACACCCATGCGCTGCTGCCTGACGACCAGGGGCAACTGCAGGCGGTGTGGACTGGCGTGCGGTCGGCCGACCATCCGTTCGCGCTGTCGGCACTGCCCAAGGCCCTGCCGGCCGGCCGCTACTGCCTGGGAGACGCGGGCATGGTGGTCGATGCCGAAGCCGCCGCGCTGTCGTGGGCGCTGGGCAGCTACAGCTTCACCCGCTACAAGCCGGCCCGCCGCGCGCCGGCCGAGCTGCTGCTGCCAGCCAGCGCTGCCGCCCAGCGCGGGCTGCTGCTGGCCGAGGCCATCGCCCACACCCGCGATCTGGTCAACACGCCGGCCGAGCACCTGGGCCCGGCCGACCTGGCGGCGGCCGTGCAGACGGTGGCCAAGCGCCATGGCGCCAAGTTCAAGCAGACGGTGGGCGACGCGCTGCTGAAGGCCGGGTTCCCGGCCATCCACGCGGTGGGCCGGGCCGCCGATGCAGCACGGGCGCCGCGCCTGATCGAGCTGCGCTGGGACGCACCGGGGTTGCGCAAGGACGCGCCAAAGCTGACCTTGGTCGGCAAGGGCGTGTGCTTCGATTCCGGCGGCCTGGACATCAAGGGCCCCGAGGGCATGCGCCAGATGAAGAAGGACATGGGCGGTGCGGCCAACGCCCTGGGCCTGGCCAGCCTGGTGATGGCGCTGAAGCTGCCGGTGCAGCTGACGCTGCTGATCCCGGCGGTGGAGAACGCGATCTCGGGCAACGCCTACCGCCCGGGCGATGTGTTCCAGACCCGCGCCGGCCTGCACATCGAGATCGGCAACACCGATGCCGAGGGCCGGGTGATCCTGTGCGACGCGCTGGCCTATGCGGCGGAATCACAGCCCGACCTGCTCATCGACATGGCCACGCTGACTGGCGCGGCCCGGGTGGCGCTGGGCGGCCAGCTGCCGGCGCTGTTCTGCCGCAGCATGGACATGGCGCGCGACATCGTCGACCTGGGCCTGGCCCAGCACGACCCGCTGTGGCACCTGCCCCTGTGGGCGGGCTACCACGGCGGCATCGAGAGCGACATCGCCGACATCGTCAACACCGGCCGCGGCCCGCAGGCCGGCGCCATCAACGCGGCGCTGTTCCTGGAAGACTTCGTGCCCGGCGACATCGACTGGCTGCACATCGACCTGTTCGCCTGGAACGACAGCGCCCGGCCGGGCCGCCCCGCCGGCGGCGAGGCGCAGACCATCCGCACGCTGCTGGCTTGGCTGCAGCGGCGCTACGCGTAGTTCAGGGCAGTTTTTCCAGCGCGTGCTGGTAGGCGGGCTGGTGCATCAGCTCGTCCCAGGGCAACGGCGGGCTCGACGGCAGCAGGTCGAGGCGGCGCGCCTCGCTGTCGCCGTCGGGCCGCCAGCGGCCGTCCTCCTGGGCGGTCTGCAGGCCGTCGAGCAGGGCGTCGACCGCCTGCCCGCCGTCGAGCGACTGGTTGCACAGCAACACCATGTCGCAGCCGGCCTGCAGCGCGGCCAGCGCGCCATCCAGCGCGCTGCCGGCGACCTTGGCGCCTTCCATGCTGAGGTCGTCGCTGAAGATCGCCCCCTGGAAGCCCAGGTCGCCGCGCAGGATGTGCTGGAGCCAGCGTTCACTGAAGCCGGCTGGCAACGCATCCACCTTCGGATAGACCACATGCGCCGGCATCACGCTGGCCAGGCTGGTCGACAGCCAGTCGTAGGGCTTGGCGTCATCCGACAGGATCGCTTTCAACGAGCGCTTGTCCACCGGCACCACGTGGTGGCTGTCGGCCTGGACGAAGCCGTGGCCGGGGAAGTGCTTGCCGCAGTTGGCCATGCCGGCCAGCAGCAGGCCGTGCATCAGGCTCTTGGCCAGCATGGTGGCCACGCGGGCATCGCGGTGGAAGGCCCGGTCGCCGATCACGCTGCTGCCGCCATGGTCGAGATCGAGCACCGGGGTGAAGCTCAGGTCGACACCGCCGGCGCGCAGCTCGGCGCCCAGCACATGGCCGCAGGCGGTGGCAGCGTCGGTGGCGGCCAGCGCGTCGCGCATCCACAGCTCACCCAGCACCCGCATCGGCGGCAGGTGGGTGAAGCCGTCGCTG
>JBBAPL010000248.1:1793-5269 GCA_040400895.1 Aquabacterium sp. | reverse complement strand
CTGCCCTGCCCTGGCTGCGCGCCCAGAACGGCAGCTGCGCCGCCACCGCCGACCGTGACCCCGCCGCCCGGGCCAGCTTCGGCATCTTCGCGCCCGAGACCCGCAAGACCGTGCATGTGCGCGATCTCTACTGACCGGCCCGTGAGAAGCGCCCATCTGGCGGCGCTGTCGCCCAGCGGCCGGGCACGTGGGTGGCAGCAACCCGTCTGCCCGCGGCCATCGGGCCGTCCAGGTGAACAGGCGGCACGAGTCGCCGCTTTTTGCGTCTTGGACCGGGCGGCGGCCGGCGCAACATCCACGCCATGCGCGTGCTCCGCACTCTCGTCACCGGCTGGCTGCCGGGCCTGCTGCAGGCCGCAGCGGCGCCGCTGCGGCCTGAACGCGGGCGGCACACAAGTCGCGCGGCAGTGCGCGTCGACGGTGGTGCGGTGAAACGTTCGCGACTCAAACACATGGCGGACGCCTTTCTGCGCGCCTGCGCCAAGGCGCAGACCAGCGTGGCCTGCATGGCAGCCACCATGCTCGCGGCGGCGCTGCTGTTGTTCGTGGCACCTGCCAGCGCCCAAAGTCTCGCCCGAGGCAAACCCGCCACGCAGTCATCGACCTATCCCGCTGCCCCGGCGAGCAAAGCCGTTGACGGCAACACCAGTGGCAGTTGGCCCGACGGCTCAGTCGCGATCACGAACTCCGAGCTGAACGCATGGTGGCAGGTCGACCTGGGAGCGGTCGTATCGATTGGCAGAATTACGGTCCACAACCGCACCGACTGCTGTAGCTCCCGGCTCAACAACGCTGACATCCTGGTTTCCAGCAGCCCCTTCCCAAACCGCGCGCTGAACTCCGCCGAGGTCGCCGCCGCGAAGGTGGCGACGATCGGCACCGCGTTCACGATCAATACCTTCGACCTGACCGCCGTGGCAGGGCGCTATCTGCGCGTGCAATTGCAGGGGACGGAATATCTGCAGCTGGCCGAGGTTGAAGTCTTCGAAGCCATCGGCAGGGTTGAGTACCTCGTCGTCGGTGGTGGCGGCGGTGGTGGTCGAACCGGCGGGGGTGGCGGTGCGGGTGGGTACAAGACTGGCACGCTAAGCGTCGTCGCAGGGGCCATGACAGTGACGGTTGGCGCGGGCGGTGCAGGCTCTACGGTTCGAACATCAAGAGGCGTCAACGGTGGCGATTCGGTGCTGTCCTCAGTTACGTCAACAGGTGGCGGCGGCGGCGCAGGGTTTGATGCTGCGGTTGCGGTCGTTAGCGGAGCCAGCGGCGGCAGCGGCGGTGGTGGCGGTGGGTTTGGCGTTGGCGGATCGGGCGGGGCGGCTAGTCCATCGGGCCAAGGTAATGCCGGTGGGAACGGAGCTAGTAGCGGTTTCGGCGGTGGCGGTGGTGCGGGTGCTGCTGGGTCCGCGGGCACCGTCTCTGGGAATGGAGGCCGCGGCGGAAACGGAACTGCAAGCAGTATCTCCGGCTCGTCAGTCACGTATGCGGGCGGCGGCGGTGGCGCTGCCGGTGCTCCTTCTGTTGCGGGCACAGGAGGAACGGGGGGCGGTGGCGCGGGCTCAATCAATAACGCCAACGCAACAAACGGAACGGCCAACACGGGCGGCGGCGGTGGCGGTTCTCGGGATGCGAACGGCTCTGGGGGCAATGGCGGCAACGGCGGCTCGGGTATCGTCATCCTCCGCTACAGGACCGACGGCTCGGACGGCATCCATGCCGGGTCCACCACGGGCGGCACCAAGACCACCTCGGGCATCTACACGGTCCACACCTTCACCGCGAGCGGGACGTTCTCGGTGTCCACCGCCGGGGTGGAGTACCTCGTCGTCGCTGGCGGCGGCGGCGGTGGAGGTGGAGATGGCTTTGCATCAGGCAATGTGACCGGCGGCGGCGGCGGCGGTGCTGGGGGTTATCGCAGTTCCGTGGCCGGTGAGACATCTGGCGGTGGAAGTGTCGCTGCATCAGCGTTGGCGCTGGGCGTTGGTGCCCATCCGATCGTCGTCGGAGTTGGTGGTACCGGCGGTTCGATCACCAACAATGGAACCAATGGTTCTGATTCGTCGATTCAGAGTCCATCCCTTGTGGATCTCGTTCGCTCTGCAGGCGGCGGCGGCGGTGCTGGAGCGCTGCCGAACAACCAGAGAGATGGACGCGCAGGAGGTTCAGGCGGCGGCGCGGCAGTGAACGGGGTTGGAAGCCTGGCCGGTTCAGGCACAGCATCGCAAGGCTACAACGGTGGCGGTGTCGGAACAAACAGAGGTTCGGGCGGAGGGGGCGGCGCTGGGGGGCTTGGGGTTGGCTCTGCCAATGCAGGCAATGATGGCTATTACAACTACGCCAAGGCGCATGGGGGCACTGGCGGGCCTGGCGTTTTTTCTTCCATCACCGGATCGTCGACACAACGCGGCGGCGGCGGTGGTGGTGGCGTCGACGAAACGAACAATTACCTTCCGGGCATCGGTGGTTTGGGTGGCGGCGGGACCGGTGGTGCGGCGACACCCGGTACAGGCACTGCGGGAACCGCCAATACTGGCGGCGGTGGCGGTGGCGGAACCCGGTCTGCGGGCGGCAACGGCGGCTCAGGCGTCGTCATCATCCGCTACAAGACCGACGGCTCGGATGGCATCTATGCACCGACCACCACGGGCGGCACCAAGACCACGTCGGGGATCTACACGGTCCACACCTTCACCACGAGCGGAACGTTCACGGTGTCGAGCAGCCCGCCGGCCACGCTGATCGCCAAGTACGACTTCGACGAGGGCAGCTACAACGGCACGACCAACGAGCTGAAGGACACCGCCGGCTACACCGGCGGGCCGTACAACGGCCAGGCAAGAGGGTCGCCGGTGCCGACGCAGGCCACCGCCAACCCGGCGCGCAGCGGCAGCGTGGGCACCTGCGGCTATGCCACGCTGCCCGGCCCGGCCGGCAACGGCGGCGGCTTCATCACCAACGCCCTCCCGGTGGTCACCACCGCGGGCGCCAAGACCACGGTGGCGTTCTGGATGCGCTGGGACGGCACCGACTCGGTCATGCCGATCGGCTGGGGGTCGCACGACCTGTGGTTCAGCAATGGGCACTTCGGCTTCAACACCTCCGGCGGCGACATCTACGGCATCAGCAACACCGGGTTGGCCAATACATGGCGTCATGTGGTGGCGGTGTTCACCAACGGCAGCGTCACCAACAACCGGATCTACATCGACGGCGTGCTGCAGACGCTGACGCAGCGGCAGGGAACACCCAGCAGCGGCAACGCGGTCGTCAGCACCCAGATGCGCATCAGCGGCTGGGGCGCCAGCACCGGCTACCGCATGAAGGGCGACATCGACCAGGTGCGGGTGTACAACGGCGAGGCCAACGCCAGCGAGGTGGCGGCGCTGTATGCAGAGACCAGCAACTGCACCATCAGCGGGCCCCACCGCCTGGCAATCCAGCGCGCCACCGGCACCGGGCTGACCTGCACGCCGTCCACC
>JBBAPL010000248.1:0-1783 GCA_040400895.1 Aquabacterium sp. | reverse complement strand
CCTTCGGCGCCAGCCCCGCCAGCGGGGCGCGCCAGTGCGCCACCGAAGGCGGCACCTGCGTGCTGCCCGGCGCCACCACCGCCACCGCCTACACCAGCGGCGTCAGCGGCACCCTGCAGGCCACCGGCGGCAGCGTCAACTGGCCCGCCACCGCGGCCTTCACCATCCCCGCCGGCAGCAGCACCACCACCGTCAGCCTGCAGTCCACCACCACCACGCCCACCGTGCTGGGCGTGGCCAGCAGCACGCCTGCTGCCAGCAATGCCGCCACCTGCAACTTCGGCAGCCCGGCCTGCACCTTCACCTCCGCCGATGCGGGCTTCCTGTTCGACGTGCCCGACCATGTGGCCGAGGTGGCGCAGACGGTGACCGTGAGCGCGGTGCGCAAGCAAGTCGGCAGCCTGGCCTGCACGCCGGCCTTCGCCAGCACCAGCAAGGCCGTCACCTTCCGCTGCAGCTACACCAACCCCACCACCGGCACCCTGCCGGTGCGCGTGGGCAGCACCGCGCTCAGCGCCAGCGCCGCTGCAGCCTGCGACGCCGGCGGCCGCGCCGTGAGCCTGGCCTTTGACGCCAGCGGCGTGGCCACCACCACCGTGCAGTACGCCGATGTCGGCAACATGCTGCTGTCAGCCAGCTACAGCGGCAGCGCCGGCACCAGCGAGGCCGGCCTGGTGATGACCGGCAGCGACAGCTTCATCGCTGCGCCCGACAGCTTCACCGTGGCCGGTGTCACGGCCGGGCCGCTGCGCGCCAGCAGCGCCTTTGCCGCCACCGTCAGCGCGCGCAACAGCGCCGGCGCCAACACGCCCAACTACGGCCGCGAGACCAGCCCCGAGGGCGCGACGCTGTCCTGGGTGCGCATCCAGCCGAGCGGCAGCGCCGCGGTGGACGGCAGCTTCAGTGGCAGCCTGGGCAGCTTTGCCGGCGGCAGTGCCAGCGCCAGCAACCTGGTGTGGACCGAGGTGGGCCGCGGTGACCTGCTGGCGCGCTCTGCCAATGCAGGCGGTTACCTCGGCACCGGCCTGCATGCCTTCGGCGCCAGCCCCGCCAGCGGGGCGCGCCAGTGCGCCACCGAAGGCGGCAACTGCGTGCTGCCCGGCGCCACCACCGCCACCATCTACTACGGCGAGAGCAGCAGCTACACCGCCAGGACCGGCCAGACCGGCACCGTGGCCTGCAACAGCAGCGTGTTCGGCAACCCGCTGGTCGGCACCACCAAGCAGTGCTGGTACGCCGCCACCATCGCCACCAACGGATCGGTGGGCGACTTCATCCCGCACCGCTTCACCGTGGCCGCCAGCAACGCCTGCGGCAGCTTCAGCTATGCCGGCCAGCCGATCACCACCACCGTGACCGCGCGCAATGCGGCGGGCAACACCACCGCCAACTTCAACGGCACGGCCACCACCACGCCCAGCTTCGCCCAGGCCGTCACCCTGGCAGACGCCAACGGGCTGGGCCTGGGCAGCCTGTCGGGCGCCACCATCGCGGCCAGCGCCTTCAGCGCCGGCGTGGCCAGCGCCACGCCCAGCTACAGCTTCACCAGCAAGACCACCGCCCCACAGAGCCTGGTGCTGCGCGCCACCAACGGCGCTGCCGGGGCCGCGCTGATCAGCTCGGCCGGCTACGCCGAGCCCACCCTGCCGCTGCGCAGCGGCCGCCTGCGCCTGGCCAATGCCTTCGGCCAGGCCAGCGCAGCCCTGCAGGTGCCGGTGGTGGTCGAACACTGGGGCGGCAGCGCCTGGCAGCTCAACAGCGCCGACAGCTGCACCGCGCTGGC
>JBBAPL010000247.1:0-5316 GCA_040400895.1 Aquabacterium sp. | reverse complement strand
GGACACCACCCTTTCACGGTGATTACAGGGGTTCGAATCCCCTAGGGGACGCCAAATACACCGGCTGCAAAACATCGCGGTGGTGGCAATCAAAGAGCACTTCGGTGCTCTTTTTTTGTTTCTGGCGCCGGCGTGCCGGGTGTCGCCCGCGGGCTATCGCTGCCCGCTGCGGCCTGCATGATGGTGGCTCCACCACTGCTGGCAGGCGCCCATGACCGAACCCACCACCCTCGACCTGGCTGCGCTGGTCGATGACCTGTTCAAGCTGCTGCGGCTCAAGACCACGCCGATCGGCATGCAATTGTTCGAGCGTGTGGACGATATGCTGGCCGTGCCGAAGATCCGCCGCCCCAAGGGCACCGTGCACACCACCGACCAGATCGTCGGGCAGGCCGCGCGCCTGGGTTTCACCGTGGGCATCACCGTCGACGATCTGGTGGGCCAGCAGTGCGGCGCGGTGATCGGGTTGGCACCCCAGGACGCCGCCTTCCAGGCCGGCAAGGCGTTTGCTGGCGTGTGGTTCGCCACCGAGGCCGATGCCGCCGCCCACCAGAAGGCGATGACCTGCGTGCCCCACGGCCGCTACACCGCCATGGCGGTGTCGCCGCTGGCTGCCGGCCGGCTGCCAGCGCCCGACATCGCGCTGGTCTATGCCAACCCGGCGCAGATGATCCTGCTGGTCAACGGCCTGCAGTGGGCCGGGTACAAGAAGCTGGAATGGGGCGCCGTGGGTGAATCGGCCTGCGCCGACAGCTGGGGCCGGGCGCTGGCTACGGGCGAGCCCAGCTTGGCGCTGCCCTGTTTTCCCGAGCGGCGCTATGGCGGCGTGCCCGACGACGAACTGCTGATGGCGCTGAAGCCGGCGCAGCTGGCCCAGGCGGTGGAGGGGCTCAAGCGCCTGTCGGGCAACGGCCTGCGCTACCCGATCCCGCCGTACGGCGTGCAGAACGACGTGCGGGCCGGCATGGCGGCCAGCTACGGGTCGAAGTAGGGCGCCCGCTCAGGCGGCTGCGGTGGGCTTCAGCCCCAGCAGCCGCATCGCGTTCTCCTTCAGGATCAGCGGCTTGACCTTGTCCTTGTAGCCGGCCTCGTCGAAGTCCTTCATCCAGCGCTCAGGGGTGATCAGCGGGTAGTCGCTGCCGAACAGCATGCGGTCTTTCAGCAGGGTGTTGCCGTACTGCACCAGTTGCTGCGGGAAGTACTTCGGGCTCCAGCCACTCAGGTCGATCCACACATTGGGCTTGTGCAGCGCCAGGCTCAGCGCTTCGTCCTGCCAGGGCCAACTGGGGTGGGCGATGACGATCTGCATGTCGGGGAAGTCGATCGCCACGTCTTCCAGCAGCATCGGGTTGCTGTTCTGCAGGCGCAGGCCGCCGCCGCAGCGCATGCCGCTGCCGATGCCCGAGTGCCCGCTGTGGAAGATGGCCGGCAGCTTGTATTCGGCGATCACCTCGTACAGCGGCCAGGCCATGCGGTCGTAGGGCAGGAAGCCCTGCACCGTGGGGTGGAACTTGAAGCCCTTGGCACCGTGGCTCTCGATCAGGCGCCGTGCCTCGCGCGCGCCCATCTGGCCCTTGTGCGGGTCGATGCTGGCGAAGGCGATCATCATGTCGCTGTTCTTCTGCGCCACCTCGCAGATCTCTTCGTTGGGGATGCGGCGCCGGCCCAGCTGGCTCTCGCTGTCGACGGTGAACATCACCAGGCCGATCTTCTTCTCGCGGTAGTAGGCCACCGTCTCTTCGATCGTCGGCCGGCGGTTGCTTCCGAAGTACTTGTCCGCCGCGCGGTCGTACTCCTCGCCATAGCTGTCAAACGGGTTCCAGCACGACACCTCGGCATGGGTGTGGATGTCGATGGCGATCAGGTCGTCGATCTTCATGGTGGGCCTTGATGGTTAAGAAATCGAAGCAAAAAAGTCTGGTGCATCGGGGTCAGTCGGAATTCTGCTCCGCTTGGATGGCATCATTCTTCGGGTTTGCCCTAGTCATTCAGTTCATGTTATGAACTATCTTTGCGCCACCTCCAACCTGGGCGCGATGATGAGTTCCGACTTCAACCCTGTCACCGGCCTGCTGGCCGCGCTGGATTTGCTGGCCATCAGCCAGGCCGGGCCGGTGCTGCACCTCCAGCTCAACCGCCCGGCCAAGCGCAACGCCATCAGTGACGGCCTGGTGCAGCAACTGCACACCGCCTTCGTCAACCTGCCCGAGACGGTGAAGGCCGTGGTGGTCAGCGGCGCGGGCGCCCATTTCTGCGCCGGGCTGGACTTGTCGGAGCTGGTCGAGCGCGACATGAAGGGCGCGATCCTGCACTCGCGCTCCTGGCATGCGGCGTTCGACGCCATCCAGTTCGGCACCGTGCCGGTGGTGGCGGTGCTGCACGGCGCGGTGGTGGGCGGGGGGCTGGAACTGGCCGCCGCCTGCCAACTCCGCGTGGCCGAGGATTCGGCCTACTTCGGCCTGCCCGAGGGCCAGCGTGGCATCTTCGTCGGCGGTGGCGGCTCGGTGCGCATTCCGCGCCTGATGGGCACCGCCCGCATGACCGACATGATGCTCACCGGTCGGGTCTATGACGCCGACGAGGGCGACCGCGCCGGCCTGGTGCAGTACCGGGTGCGCGATGGCGAAGGCCTGGCCAAGGGCATCGCCCTGGCGCAGAAGATGGCCGCCAATGCGCCGATGACGGCGTTTGCGGTGATGCATGCGCTGCCGCGCATCGTCGAGCAGTCGCCCAGCGAGGGCCTGTTCACTGAATCGCTGATGGCCGCCGCCGCCAGCAACACGCCCGAGGCACAGGCGCGGCTACGCGCCTTCCTGGAGGGCAAGGCCGCGAAAGTCACCAAGTCATGAGCAATGCCAAGTACCGTGACGCCGCCGTCGGCGGCTGCATCAGCGCCACGGTCGAGCACCGGCCCGACGGCACGCTGGTGCTGCGTTCCACCGAGCCGCTGCGCTGGTTTCCCGACCGCCTGACCGACGCGCTGGAGCAGTGGGCCGCCGAGGCGCCCGACCGCACCCTGGCCGCCCGCCGCGGGCCCGACGGGCAGTGGATCCGCATCAGCTACGCGCAGATGCTGCAACGCGCCCAGGCCGTGGGTCAGGCGATGCTGGACCTGGGCCTGTCGGTCGACCGGCCGCTGGCCATCCTCAGCGAGAACGACCTGGAGCACCTGACGCTGGCGCTGGGCGCCATGTGGGCCGGCGTGCCGTTCGCGCCGGTGTCGTCGGCCTACTCGCTGGTGTCGCAGGACTACGGCAAGCTGCGCCACATCCTGGGTGTGGTGACGCCGGGCCTGGTGTTCGCATCCGATGCGCGCTTTGCCAAGGCCATGGCCGCGGTGCTGCCGGCCGACGTGCCGGTGGTGCTGACCGACGGTGCCGTTGAAGCCGCCGCCGAAGGCCAGCTGGCCGGCCGGCGCGTGCTGGGCTTCAACAGCCTGCTGGCCGCCGAGCCCGGCCCGGTACTGGCGGCTGCCCATGCGGCGGTCGGCCCCGACAGCATCGCCAAGTTCCTGTTCACCTCTGGCTCCACCAAGGCGCCCAAGGGCGTGATCAACACCCACCGGATGATCTGCGCCAACCAGCAGCAGGTGCGCCAGTGCATGGCCTTCCTGGCCGAGGAGCCGCCGGTGCTGGTCGACTGGCTGCCGTGGAACCACACCTTCGGTGGCAACCACAACATCGGCATCACCGTCTACAACGGCGGCACGCTCTACATCGACGACGGCAAGCCCACGCCCAAGGGCATCGCCCAGACGCTGGCCAACCTGCGTGAGATCGCACCCACGGTCTACTTCAACGTGCCCAAGGGCTTCGAGGAGATCGCCTACGCGATGGACACCGACACGGTGCTGCGCGACAGCCTGTTCAAGCGCTGCAAGGCCTTCATGTTCGCCGGTGCCGGCCTGGCCCAGGCGGTGTGGGACAAGCTCGATGCGCATGGCGAGGCAGCCGTGGGTGAGCGCCTGCGCATGGTCACTGGCCTGGGCATGACCGAGACCGCGCCGGCCTGCATGTTTGCGGTGGGCACCGACACCCGCTCAGGCCACATCGGCCTGCCGGTGCCGGGCGTGGAGGTCAAGCTGGTGAAGGACGCCAGCACCGGCGGCAAGCTGGAGATCCGCTTCAAGGGCCCGAACGTGATGCCCGGCTACTGGCGTGCGCCCGAGCAGACGGCCGATGCCTTCGACGATGAGGGCTTCTACCGCACTGGCGATGCCGGACGCCTGATCGACCCCGACGACATCCAGAAGGGCGTGTTCTTCGACGGCCGCACGGCCGAGGACTTCAAGTTGAGTACCGGCACCTTCGTCAGCGTGGGGCCGCTGCGCGCCAAGATCATCGCCGCCGGCGACCCGCTGGTGCAGGACGCGGTGATCACCGGCATCAACCGCGACGACGTGGGCGCCATGCTGTTCCCGCGGCCCGATGAATGCCGCAAGCTGGCCGGCCTGGGCGAGGACGTGCCGCTGCCCGAGGTGCTGCACCACCCGGTGGTGCGGGCCCGCTTCCAGCAGCTGGCCGACCGGCTGTGGCGCGACGCCACCGGCAGTGCCAGCCGGGTGGCCCGCATGCATGTGCTGGCTGAGCTGCCGGCCATCGACGTGGGCGAGGTGACCGACAAGGGGTCGATCAACCAGCGCGCCGTGCTGCAGCACCGTGATGCGCTGGTGCAGGCGCTGTACGAAGGCGCTGCGTCCGACCCGTTCCTGATTCTTCCGAACAAGGCTTGAGGAGCAACGATGCAGATCCAGGGACAGAGCGCCATCGTCACCGGTGGTGGGTCGGGGTTGGGCGAGGCCGTGGCCCGTGCGCTGGCCGCTGCTGGTGCCAAAGTGGCGGTGCTGGATGTGAATGCCGCCGGCGCGCAGCGCGTGGCGTCTGAGATCGGTGGCATTGCCTGCACCTGCGACGTGACCGACACCGCGTCGGTCACTGCCGCGCTGGATGCCGCCACCGCCGCCCACGGCGTGCCACGCATCGTGATGAACATCGCCGGCATCGGCAGCGCCAAGCGCATCATCGGCAAGGACGGATCACCCGCGCCGCTGGAAGACTTCGAGCGCGTGGTGAAGATCAACCTGATCGGTACCTACAACGTGGCGCGCCTGGCCGCTGCGCGCATCGCCACCACCGAGCCGCTGGACGACGCGCTGCACAGCGGCGAGCGCGGCGTGATGGTCAACACCGCCAGCGTGGCCGCCTTCGACGGACAAGTCGGCCAGGAGGCCTACTCAGCCAGCAAGGGCGGCGTGGTCGGCATGACGCTGCCGCTGGCGCGCGACCTGGCGCAGTGGGGCGTGCGGGTGTGCACCAT
>JBBAPL010000246.1:0-5560 GCA_040400895.1 Aquabacterium sp. | reverse complement strand
CGGCAACCTGCTGATTCCGATGACTTGCGATCCGGCAGTGCGTCTGCCGAAGTTCGAGGCGCACGCGGGTCGGGGTGCAAGAGGCAGGTATCGACTGCGACGCCGCCCGACAGTGGGCGGAGGCTCCGGTCACGTACAGCAGGCGCCGACGGCATGGAACCTGGCTACACCGTATTCAATCTCGCAGTTCGCAGCAAGACGTCCTCGAAGGTTGCCACCGAAACCACCGGGAAAGACCGCCGATTGCGCGTGGCGGCCGTTGGCCGCGGCTATTCCTCGACGGCGACGGGCACCTCTGCTGCCGCCTGCGACGTCACCATCGGCGCCGCAGCGGCTTCGCGGACGAAGTCGACGTCGCCCCCCGTCGAACTTTCAGGGGCCTGCTCCGTTTCGGCGTCTGTGACGTCCTCCCGCGCCGCCTCGCCGTTTCGCGCATCCAGGGCGTTCATGCGCCGCCGCAGCCCGATCGCGAAGTTGCGCGCGCCGTTGGCGATGTCGCGCACCTGGCGCTTCAGACCCGCACGCTGGATGTCGACGGCCTGCGCCGTGATCACCTCGTGGATCTCCAACGTCTGCAGCAGTGGCATCAGTTGATCGAGCTTGCCCAGCACCTCCAGGAATCGCCTGCTGGCGGACGACAGCACGTGGACCTCGACGTCCAGCGGCACGGTGTCGTAGGACGCCGCGCTGGTGATGCCATGGGCCTTGAAGAGTGCCTCCGCACCGTCGATGGCCTTGTTCAGGCTGGCGGTGGCCGCATCCATCTGCGCCCGGATCGCCGCCTCGATCTTGCCGATGTCGTCGTGGTCCAGTCGGGTGCGTGCGATCACCGAGATGAAGTGCGTGTTGAGTTGCAGCGTGTTGAACATCCGCACGAAGGAACGCTTGCCCTCGGCGCTGGTGAAGCGCGTGGGCATCTTCAGGCTGGCCGCCTCGACGCGCCGGAAATCGACCTTGGCCTCTTTCGCGAGGATGCGGGCATTGACGCCGCCCTGGTCTAACTTGACGATCTCGATGTCAGGCATGCCGTGCTCCTGCAAAGGCGGTGGTCGGAGCCATCTTCCCGATCACCGCGCGCAATCGCCACGCGATATGGCCGGCAACTCTGGGTGCTTTCGGGATCAGGCCCGGATCTTCGGCGTTTCGGCATTGACCTCGTGCTGGCGCCGATCTACCTTTGCGTCATGCAGCAGCTGGCCCTGCATTCAAACAAGGCAAGCCCTGGAGTTTTCTGTCTGACGCATGGATTGCGATGGCTGTGAGGTCCCACCCGAGGCCTTCAAGCGATCGCGCCGTGCTCCGAGCCTGACGGCACCGTCTCCGGTGCCTGTCTTTCGCTCGCCGTCGAAGCCAGCCTTCGAGGCAAGGGCTGCGCGTTGTCGCCGCGCCCTTCCCTCCAAGGCTTCCTCGATCGGTAGCTGGCGCACCGATCAAGGCGGTTCACGCCGCCAAGCCAAGCCAGCCCTGGAGTCACCCTCCCATAGCCCCGGTCTCGGAACCGGTTGTTCGTCACCCCCTGGGGGCAATCGCCCCGAGCCGTGGTGCGCGTTGCCTCCCGCCTTTCCATGGAGTCAACGATGCTGCAAGCCTACGCATCCCCCGGAGCATTCCGCCCAGAGTCCGCTGGGCATCGGTTCCACCCCTTCCAGGCGGTCTCGTCACAGCACCCGACCGCCCTCCCCGACGGCACCGCCGATGAGGCGTTGCCCGACAACGAGGACGCACTGAGCGAGTGGAGCGAAGACGACATCGTCTTCCTGCACTGGCGCCTGCTGCAGGAAGTGCGGCACCTGGCCGACCCGGCCACGCCGCTGGAAGAGAAGCTCGACACCCTGCGCTGGGTGTTCACCGAGCGCGAGAAGGACGCAGCGCCGTTCTCCTTCGTCAGCTGCCTGCGTGTCGTCGGCTGCAGCCCGCTGTCGCCGATCGCCTACTGCGGCCTCGTCGACGCCGAAGAGGTGCGCGACCGCATCCGCAATGGCCTGAAGGCCTGGCTCAACGCCACCCTGGAGCGCTACCCCGAGTGGGTGCGCAGTGCCGTGGCCGGCAACCCCGAGTGGGTCGAGGCCCGCTTGGCCAGAAATCCGCAGTGGATCAACGAGCAGCTCAAGCAGATGTCCGTGCAAGGCGACCTGTTCGCCTGATCCCTTCCCAACCCGGGCTCGGCGCCGAAGCACCAGCCCACGCCGTTCAAGGAGTTGTTCATGTTCACGTTCATGAATGCCCTGCGCATCGGTCCCCATGCGCCACGCCTGCTGACCGTGCAGGCCCCGGAAGACATCGAGTACCTGGTCAAGGAAAGCGAAGTGCTCACCGGCCAGGCCGGACGCACCTTCGTCATCTCCGGCGCCGACTGGCTCGTCTACCGGGTGAGCTTCTGCGAAAGAACGCACCCGAGCGGCCTGAAGGTCGAGCGGCTCGACGCGCATGGCCGCGTCCTGAGCACCCAGCACCTGCAGGTCTGGGAGTTCCTGGAGCACAGCCTGGTCGAGGCCCAGGCCGCCGGCCAGTTGTTCACCCCACCGGTTCGCCGACACGGCTGACCGAATTCGTCCATTCCCCCCCCATCCGGCGGGCCCGTCCCGCTGGGGCCAGGGCCCGCCTCCACCCATGGAGCATGTCATGCAGATTCAGGTTCGAATCAACGAGGAAGGCGCCCTGCGCAACCAGCGCTACGCCTTCACCAACCGCTTCACGCTCGTCTCCGAGCTGCTGCAGAACGCCCGTCGCGCCGGCGCGACGTGCATCGAGATCCACTACGACGCGGCGACTCAGGTGCTGAGCGTCCACGACGACGGTTGCGGCCTGGAGGACTTCCAGAAGCTGCTGAGTTTTCACGAATCGGGCTGGGACGCCGCGACCGCTGCCGAAGAGCGCCCGTTCGGTGTCGGCTTCTCGAAGTGCCTGTACGCGGCCACGCGCTGCGTCGTCACCTCGGGCGGCCAGCGGGTCGACATCGACACCGAAGCCGCACTCGCCAGGGCGCTGATCACTGTCGAGCAGGTTCCAGAGTGCGAGGCGACAAACGGCACCCGCGTGGACCTTTACGGCGTCGACCTGCCCGACCTGGGCACGCGTGTCGAGGAGCTGTGCCTGGGGTTCCCGGTGGCCGTGCTGTTCAACGGCCAGCCGCTGAAGCGGCCCCTGGCCGAAGGGCACCTGGCCACGCAGGCCAGCCCCATCGGTGCGGTGCACCTGGCGGGCACGCTCGACGGCAAGTACAGCCACGAGACGATGGTCTTCCTGCAGGGGTTCTGCGTCCTCAAGCCGACGTACTGCCTGCGCGACGAGCTCAACGTCGTGCATCTGGACTCGCGCCAGTTCATGGCGCGGCTGCCCGACCGCGACAAGCTGATCGACGAGGACGTGCAGCGCAAGCGCATCGACGCCGAGTTGAAGGCCTGCTGGCGGAACACGCTGGAGATCGCGAGAACCCGGCTTTCGCCGGAGCGCTTCGTCGAGACCTACTACGCGGTGATGCGCGGCTGGGGGCAGCTGGACCTGCTGAACGACCTGGACGTGTTGCCGGTGGAGCTGTGCGATGCGATCGTGGGCTATCCCATCCAGGGAGGTCACGGTTCACGCGAATTCGTCCAGCAAGTTGCCGCCGCGCCGACGCGCAGCGATATCGAGAGCGGCGCCGTGCGGCTGGTCGCTCTCGACTGCGTTGGGGACGACAACGGCGCACGCTGGATGCTGGCCCGCAGCAAGGGCTATCTGGTCTTCGACTGGATCGGCCTGCATCACGAGCACTGGGCGCAGTGTCACGTGCGCTTTCTCGAAGAGGAGCGCGTGCAGGTCGAGGCTTACGCAGAACAGGTGCGCACCGCGCTGGAGGGACGCTGGGTCTGGCCCGACGTGATCCTCTGCGAGGCCGTCCGGATTCGGGTCGGCAAGGACGAGGCCGTGATCATCGACGACGGGGTGTGCCACGACGGCACCCTGTACATCCCTGCCGGTGAAAGCACCGGCACGCCGGTGCAGCAACTCTCGTCCTTCACCGACGAGCACGATCAGTTCCTCGATGCCGATTGCGACGCCGACCGTGACGCGCTGGCCGACCTCCTCCGTCGCCTGCGCTCGGTCGACCCCGTGCAGACGCTCGACTCGTTGCTGCAGGACCTGCGGCTGGGCAAGTACCCGCTGCTTCACGGCAAGATCTTCCAATTGACCGTGGGCGTGGGCGCGTCGCCTGGGCATTCCATCGAACTGCTGGAGGCCGACGGGCTGGCCGTGTCGGCCGAGAGCGGAGGCCGTCATGCACGATCATGAGTACGCCGGCCGCATCGACGCGGTCAAGCAGCGGGCGCATGGCCGGTGGAGCGAGATCCTCGCCAGCGCGGGCGTGGACGAGCAGATCCTGAAGCATCGCAACGGGCCCTGCCCGCTGTGTGGCGGAACGGATCGGTTTCAGTTCACTGACAAGTTCGGCGAGGGCAACTACCACTGCCGCCAGTGCGGGCCCGGTGGCGGCTTCAAGCTGCTGCAGGCCGTCAAGGGAGTGGACTTCAACGCCGCGCTGCGCGATGTTGAGCGCTGCCTGGGTCTGCTGCCCGAGGCAAGGACGGCGGGCGCGTGCGAGCCCTCGGGCGACCGGATGCGCAAGCTGGTCCAGCGCATCTGGGACGAAGCCCGGCCGGTGACGGCCGGCGACGAGGTCGATCGCTACCTCCGCGGCCGCGGGCTGGCCCTGCCGGTGGTCCCGGCCGTGCTGAGGTTTCATCCGGCGCTCGGCTACTACGAGAAGGACGAGTCCGGCAAGTCACGCAAGCTGGCCGAGTACCCGGCCATGCTGGCCTGCATCCAGGGTGTGGACGGGCACGCGGTGACGCTGCACCGCACCTACCTGAAGGACGGCGCGAAGCTGAAGGCGGCGGACGCCAAGAAGGTGCTGTCGGCCGGGATCAACGGCGCCGCGGTCCGCCTCTTCGAGGCAACCGACGAGCTGGCGGTCTGCGAAGGCATCGAGACAGGCCTCGCGCTGCACCTGGCCACGCGCAAACCGGTATGGGCCGGCATCAACGCCGGCAACCTGGAAAAGCTGTGCCTGCCGGAGACGGTGCGCAAGGTGTGCATCTATGCCGACAACGACGCCAACGGTGACTTCGCCGGCCAGTGCTTCGCCTTCGCACTGGCGCGCCGTCTGAAGCGCGAAGAGAAGACGACCGGTGCAAGGCAGGTGCGGGTGTTCGTACCGCGCCACGCCGGCACCGACTGGGCCGATGTGTGGTGCCAGCGCCAGACGACGTCATCGGCGCCGATGTCCGCCTCGGTGCCGATGCCCGGTGTCGGTGAACAGGTGAGTGAGTGATGTGGGGTGCGGCCGGTCATGTTGACGGGGCCGCACCCGCTTTTTCGGCGGCACTGGATCGATTCGACCCGGTGCCGGCGAAAAGGCTTCGACGAGTTTCCCCACTGGTAGTTGTCAAACCAGGCGGCGCCTCACGGCGTCGCAAAGACAGCCCTGGAGTTTTCCGCGCGATTCGATTCGCGCACATCGTGGACCGGCCTGCCGAGGTGCAGCCGGTCCGTCATGAGCCCTGGCGGGGATGCGCATCCC
>JBBAPL010000245.1:0-5682 GCA_040400895.1 Aquabacterium sp. | reverse complement strand
TGGAAGCGCTGTTGTGCAGTTTGCCCTGCACCACCGGGCCTTGCCTGCGCGCCGACCTGGGCGGGCAACACTTCGGTCAATTGCGAGAGCAGCAGGTCCAGCATCGTCCCCAGCGCGGCCGGCGGCATGGGCCGAGCCGCTGACAAGAAACCCGACACATCGGTGAGCAGCACCGCCAGCCATTGGGGTGATCCGGCAAATGTTTGCCGCGAACTGATCATGTGCGGCGTGAATGTCACGACTTCGAGGTCTCGGGCACTGGATTGGGGGGGTGAATTCCTGCTGAATTCAGCCTGCGATGTCTCAAAATGCCGTCGACCCTTGGTATCTTGACCAGGGTGCTGATTGGCATCCGGGTCCACCACCGAAACTTTGGTCTGAATCTTGTTTCCGCGCGCAGCACACTGGCTTACGTCATGCTCGTCTTCTGGCAGCGGTCGCCCGCTGTCTTCCGCTGTCTAGCCGCCGAGCCACACCATGCAACACAAGCAAACCTTTCAGCCCTCGATCTCCGCTGACGACGCACATGTCCGCGAGCCATCCGATATGGCTGGCGACGCGTTGGCCCGTCGGCGGCTGCTCCTCAAGGGTCTTGCCAAGGGGTCTGCCGTGGCGGCGGCGGTGGCCCCGGTGCAGAGCCTGATGGCGCAAACCTCCACGGAGCGCTTGTGTACCGTCTCAGGCGTGCAATCCAATGTCGGATCCGGCCGCACTGGCGGAACCACGGCAAAGTGCCAGGGCAACTCGATCTCGTATTTTTCGACGCTCTCCAACTGGCCCGGATACAACAGCGTGTCCAGCCCGAATGGCTCGTTCACCAATGGGTCCACCAGTGGATTGACCGCGCAGGCGACGTTTTTTGCCGTTTTCGCCGGTGGGTCTTCAGGCAGTCTCATCAGCATCGTGACCGGTTCGCCGGCCTCATCCGAGGCGATCTGGGTGACCGCACTGCTGAACGCGAACAAGCGGACCCACGACGTCAGCGTGCTGGGCTACTTTCCTTACACGCCTGCCGAAGTGGTCGCGCTTTACGCGGACAACGCCAAGCGGTCTGCTGCCGAGGCTTTCTTCTCTGGCTACCTCCAGGGCGTCAACTGACCCAACTGCGTCGAGGTCTGGTTCGCGCTCTCCGGGTCCATGCAGGCAACTGTCGGTCAGTGTTGGCGACTCAACCCGTCCACTGAACTGCATTGGCGGTTGCTGGACAGCACTTGGGTGGTGTTCGACAGCCGATCGGGTTCAACCCATGAACTCGAGGCGCTGAGTGCTGCGATCCTGATGGCCTTCGAGGCCGGCGAGGTCCTGGATGAAGATGCTCTGCTGCGCCAAGTGGCGTCGGATCTAGACTTGGCTTCCCTGGGCGTGGCAGACCTCTCGCTTGCGCTCCAACAGTTTTGCCAGTACGACCTGCTGCTGCCTGCCAGTCGGCACAATCTGATGCATGGTATTGGGTGAACTGCCGCCAGAGCACTTGACGCGACTGCTGAGGGGCACGGGCCTGGCCCTGCGCACAGGTCCGTTCGCTTATCGCATTCGCTCCCGCATGCACCACGTGCAGCAGGGCCTGCAACTCCTGTATGCGGCCAACCCCTTGCTGGGTGCGGATGACTTCATCGACTTTGACTTGAAGTTGGATCTGGTGCCCGGCGTGCGCAAATGGCTGCGGCCGCAGGCGCAGTTTCTGTTCGATGGCGCGTCGCCGTTTGAGCCGCTGCCTGCCGACCATGCGTATCCCCTGCTGGAATGGTCGATGAACTGGTGCATCTCTGCCCATGTGCACGACACCCTGCTGTTGCATGCGGCCGTGGTCGAGCGCGGCGGGCTGGCAGCCATCCTGCCAGCACCGCCAGGCTCAGGCAAAAGCACCCTGTGCGCCGGGCTGATCTTGCGTGGCTGGCGGCTCTTGTCCGACGAACTGGGCATGGTCTCGCTGCAGAACGGCAGTGTTGACGCCCTTGTTCGGCCCGTCAGCCTAAAGAACGAGTCGGTCGATGTGATCCGCCGCCATGCGCCGTCGGCGGTCTTCAACCGGGTCTCGGTCGGAACCAGTAAGGGCAGCGTCACCCACATGCGGGCACCTGCGGAGCATGTGGCCCGCATGGCCGACCCAGCCATGCCGCGCTGGGTGATCTTTCCGCGTTATGTGGCCGGCTCACCACCACAACTGCGACCCCGGCCGCGGGCTGCCAGTTTGTTGGAACTGGGTCGCAATGCTTTCAATTACGACCTGCTCGGCCGACAAGGCTTCGAGACGCCGGCCGATTTGGTGTCGAACTGTGACTGCTATGACTTCCAGTACAGCCAACTGGACGACGCAGTGGCCGCCTTTGATGCGCTGCACCGGGGCGCTGCAATATGAATCCCGCGGGTGATGTGTTGACGCCGTTGTGGCGCCACCCCAGGCGATGGCCACAGTTGTCGGTGCGGGAATGGGAAGTGGTGCTGAGCCAGGCGCGCTGCGCGCGGCTGCTTTCGCGACTGGCCCTACATGGGGCGGAGCAAGGGCAGGCTGCCACGCTACCTGCCGGCGTCGCGCGGCACCTGACCTCGGAGTTGGCGGTGTCGACGCGCCACCGCGCCGCCGTGCAATGGGAAGTCGACTGCATCGCCAGAGCGCTGGCAAATTTGGACACGCCGGTTGTTTTGCTCAAGGGAGCGGCCTACCTGATGGCCGGCCTGCCCCCGGCAAGAGGCCGTGTCTTCAATGATGTCGACATCTTGGTCGACCGCCGGCAGATCGATGCTGTGGAAGCGGCTTTGATGGCCGCTGGGTGGATCGCCAACGAGCGCGATGCCTACAACCAGCGGTACTACCGCGAGTGGATGCATGAGCTGCCACCCTTGCAGCATGTTGCGCGTGGTTCGGTGATCGATGTCCACCACACCATCACGCCACCCACTTCGCGGTTCGCCGTCGACGGCGCCCTGCTGTTGATGGCGTCGCGGCCACTGCATCCAGGCAGCGAGGTGGCGGTGCTGGGCCCGCTGGACATGGTGCTGCACAGCGCGGTGCACCTGTTCGGTGAGGGCGAGTTCGACCACGGTCTGCGCGACCTGCTGGACATGGATGACTTGCTGCTGCACTTTCAGGCCAGCGAGCCGGATTTCTGGCCGCGCCTGATGGAACGCGCCCGGGAACTTGGTTTGCAGGTGCCGCTGCACCACGCGCTGGTGCAGGTGCAGCGTCTGTTCGGCACTGCGCCACCTGCAGAAGTGGCTGCGGTCTTGCAATCTCTGCAACCCAATGTGCTGGCGCGTCATGCCATGGGGTGGGCGTTGGCCCGGGCCTTGCAGCCCATGCACCCCGCTTGCGACAACACCGCTACCGCACTGGCCAGATTCGCGCTGTATGTGCGCTCCCACTGGTTGCGCATGCCGGGCCACTTGGTGCTGCGGCATCTGCTGCGCAAGGCTTGGATGCGCTGGTTTCCGCCTGAGGAATCGAATCCCACGCTGACCGCGTGAGCGCAGTTCCCTGGTTTAGTGGGTTGCCTGTAACCCGGCCAACTCCCCCTCACTGAACCCCGCCGCCCTCCGCGCCACCAGATTGAACGGCCCGCGCAGCCTGGGCGCCGCGTACCGCGCCACCAACTGCGGATACAGCGCCTCCGCATCCAGCCCATCCCGCCGACATAACCAGCCGTACCAGTGGTTGCCGATGGCCACATGGCCGATCTCGTCACGCAGAATCACGTCGAGGATGGCCACAGCCGCCAGGTCGCCGGCCTTGCGCAGCTTGGCCTGGATCGGCGGCGTGGCGTCCAGGCCGCGGGCTTCCAGCGTGCGTGGCACCAGGGCCATGCGGGCGACGATGTCGCTGGCCGTGGCTTCGGTCATGCGCCACAGTCCGTCGTGGGCGTCGAAGTCGCCGTAGTCATGGCCCAGGGTCTGCAGATGGGCGCGCAGCAGGCTGAAGTGCAGCGCCTCCTCGGCAGCCACGCGCAGCCAGTCGCGGTAGAACTGCTCGGGCATGCCGGCGAAGCGCCACACGGCGTCCAGCGCCAGGTTGATGGCGTTGAACTCGATGTGGCAGATGGCATGCAGCAGTGCAGCCCGGCCGGCCGTGGTGAAGGGCGACCGGGCCGGCACCTGGTTGGCCGGCACCAGCCGCGGCAAGACTGGGCGGCCGGGCAGGTCGGGCGGGGCGGCCAGGGCGGTTGCCGGGTCGATGGCCAGGGCACCGGCCAGCAGGGCCGCCCACAGGGCGGGCGTGCGGGCTGCCTTCTCGGCCGGGTCGGCCAGTTGCAGAACCGCTAATGCGGCAGGGCGGAGCGGTTCCTGGGTCGGCATCCCTAGAATCATAGGCTTCCACTTGATCGACCAACCGACAGCAGCCCATGGCCATCTACCAGCTTGAAGACGACGTGCCCCAGGTCCATGCCACTGCCTGGGTGGCCGACAGCGCCGAGGTGGTCGGCCGCGTCACCTTGGGCGAGAACGCCAGCATCTGGTACGGCGCCGTGCTACGCGGCGACAACGACCGCATCACCGTGGGCGCCAACAGCAATGTGCAGGACGGCAGCGTGCTGCACACCGACCACGATGTGCCGCTGGTCATCGGCCGGAACGTGACCATCGGCCACCAGGTGATGCTGCATGGCTGCACCATCGGTGACGGCAGCCTGGTCGGCATCCAGAGCATCGTGCTCAACGGCGCGAAGATCGGCCGCAACTGCCTGGTGGGCGCCGGCTCGCTGGTCACCGAGGGGAAAGAATTTCCCGACGGCGTGCTGATCGTCGGCCGCCCGGCCAAGGTGGTGCGCGAGCTCACGCCCGAGCAGATCGCCAACCTGCAGGGCAGCGCCGCGCACTATGTGCACCAGGCCCAGCGCCATGCCAAGCAGCGCAAGCGCATCGGCTGATCGGCACCGCATGGACCAGCTCCACAAGTTCCTGTTCGAGGGCCTGCCGGTGCGCGGCATGCTGGTGCGCTTGGAGGGCAGCTGGCGTGACGTGCTGGCCCGCCGCACCAGCGCCAGTGACGGCGGCCATGCGTTCCCGGCGCCGGTGCGTGCGCTGCTGGGCGAAATGGCCGCGGCCAGCGTGCTGATGCGGGGCAGCCTGAAGTTCAATGGCGCGCTGATCCTGCAACTGCACGGCGACGGCCCGGTGCGGCTGGCGGTGGCCGAGACCCAGCCCGACCTGAGCTTCCGCGTCACCGCCAAGCTGGTGGGCGAGGTGCCCGCCGACGCCCGGCTGGAGGCCATGCTGAACGTGAACGGCCAGGGCCGCTGCGCCATCACCCTCGACCCGCTGGACCGCCTGCCCGGCCAGCAGCCCTACCAGGGCGTGGTGCCGCTGCATGGCGACCAGCGCGAGCCGCTGCAGAAGCTGAGCGAGGTGCTGGAGCACTACATGCTGCAGAGCGAGCAGCTCGACACCCGCCTGGTGCTGGCCGCCGACGACGATGTGGCCGCCGGGCTGCTGATCCAGCGCCTGCCGATCGCCGGTGGCGCCAACCTGGCCGGTGAGGTGCTGGTCAGCGCCGACGAGGACCAGATCGGCCGCAATGAAGACTACAACCGCATTGCCCTGCTGGCCGGCACGCTGACGGCCGACGAACTGCTGCGCTTGCCGCCCGATCAGGTGCTGCACCGCTTGTTCTGGGAGGAGACGCTGCGGATCTTCGAGCCGCAGACCCCGCGGTTTGCCTGCCGTTGCACGCGGGAACGGGTGGCCAAC
>JBBAPL010000244.1:0-5690 GCA_040400895.1 Aquabacterium sp. | reverse complement strand
ACTGGATCCACTTCGACGTGATGGACAACCACTACGTGCCCAACCTCACCTTCGGTCCGATGGTGTGCCAGGCGCTGCGCCCGCACGCGGTGCGCGCCGACGGCAGCCGGGTGCCGATCGACGTGCACCTGATGGTGCAGCCGGTGGATGCGCTGGCCCAGGCCTTTGCCCAGGCCGGCGCCGACCTGATCAGCTTCCACCCCGACGCCAGCGCCCATGTCGACCGCACGTTGCAGCTGATCCGGGCGGCCGGCTGCCAGGCCGGGTTGGTGTTCAACCCGGCCACGCCGGTGGACGTGCTGGAGTGGGTGATCGACAAGGTCGACCTGGTGCTGGTGATGAGCGTGAACCCCGGCTTCGGCGGCCAGAGCTTCATCCCGGCGGCGCTGCGCAAGGTGGAGAAGCTGCGCCGCATCATCGAGGCGTCGGGCCGCGACATCCGGCTGGAGGTGGATGGCGGCATCAAGACCGACAACATCCGCGCCGTGGCCGACGCCGGGGCCGACACCTTCGTGGCCGGCAGCGCCATCTTCGGCGCGCCCGACTACAAGGCGGTCATCGACGCCATGCGCCGCCAGCTGGCCGCCTGACGCGCCGCCGCCGCCACAACGCCAGCCCGCGCCATGCAAGCCGTCCGCTCCCTGCTGCTGACCGACGTCGTCGACAGCACCAAGCTGTCGCAGGCGCTGGGCGACCTTGCCATGGCCGACCTCTGGGCTGCACACGACCGCGTGGCGCGCGACCTGCTCGGGCCTTGGCGCGGGCGCGAGATCGACAAGACCGACGGCATGCTGCTGCTGTTCGACAGCCCGGCCGACGCTGCGCAGTACGCGCTGGCTTACCACCAGGCGCTGGCCGGCCTGCAGCCGCCGCTGCTGGCACGGGCCGGCCTGCATGTGGGGCCGGTGCTGCTGCGTGAGAACCTGCCTGAGGACGTGGCCCGCGGTGCCAAGCCGCTGGAGGTGGACGGCCTGGCCAAGCCCACGGCCGCGCGGGTGATGGCGCTGGGCCGCGGTGGCCAGACCCTGATCACCGCCGAGGCCCACCAGGCGCTGGCGGCGGTCGGCGTGCCAGCCGGCCTGTCGGCGCAGTCCCACGGACACTGGACGCTCAAGGGCGTGGCCGAGCCGCTGGAACTGTTCGAGCTGGCTCCCGACGGGCAGGGCATCGGCGCGCCCGACGATGCCGACAAGGCCTACCGCGTGGTGCTGCAGGGCGACCGCTGGTTGCCGGTGCGCCAGATCGACAACAACCTGCCGGCGCAGCTGACGTCCTTCGTCGGCCGCGGGCGGGAGCTGGCTGAGCTGAAGGTGCTGCTGGGCCAGACCCGCATGATCACCTTGCTGGGCATGGGCGGTCTGGGCAAGACCCGGCTGTCGCTGCAGCTGGCAGCCGAACAGCTGGCCGAGTTTCCTGACGGCGTGTGGTTCCTGGACCTGGCGCCGCTGCGCGACGGCGCGCTGGTGCTCAGCGCTGCAGCCCAGGCCCTGGGCGTGCGTGAAGAGCCCGGCCGGGCGCTGCAGCAGTCGCTGGTCGCGCATGTGCAGGGCAAGCGCCTGCTGCTGATCCTGGACAACTGCGAGCATCTGGTGGCGGGCGCCGCCCGGCTGGCCCATGCGTTGCTGCAGGCCGCGCCGCAGCTGACCTGCATCGCCAGCAGCCGCGAGGCGTTGCGCCTGCCCGGCGAGCGGGTCTATCCCATCCTGCCGCTGGCCGTGCCGGGCGCGGCCGACAGCGCCGAGCAGCTGGCCGGCTCGCCCGCGGTGCAGCTGTTCGTGCAGCGGGCGCAGACCCACCGGCCTGACTTCACGCTCGGCCCGGATGAGCTGCCCGCCGTGGCGGCCCTGGTGGCGCGGCTGGAAGGCATTCCACTGGCGCTGGAGCTGGCCGCCGCCCGGGTGCGCAGCATGTCGGTGGCCGACATCAACCGCCGGCTGGCCAAGCGCTACCAGGTGCTCACCGGTGGCTCGGTGGTGCTGGCCGAGCGCCAGCAGACGCTGCGTGCCCTGGTCGACTGGTCCTACGACATGCTCAGCCCGACCGAGCAGTGCCTGCTGCAGCGGGTGGCGGTGTTTGCCGGCGGCTTTGCACTGGACGCGGCCGAGCAGGTGTGCGCCGACGGGGACCTGGTGCCCGACTGGGAGGTGCCCGACCTGCTGGGTTCGCTGGTCGAGAAGTCCCTGCTCGGGCTGGTGCAGACCACCGGCGCGGCGGGCAGTGCATCGCGTTACCAGATGCTGGAGACCCTGCGCGACTACGCTGCCGAGAAGCTGGCCGCCGCCGGGGACCGGGCCGCCACGGCAGCCCGGCACTGCGGCGTGTACTTCACCTTGGCCAAGCAGGCGCGTGACGGCCTGCAAGGCCCGGCGCAGGGCCGCTGGCTCGACCGGCTGTCCACCGAGCACGACCACCTGCGGGTGGCCATGGCCACAGCCCAGGCAGCCGGCGCACCCGGTGGCGACCTGTTCGTGGCGGTCAAGCTGGCCGTGGCGCTGCAGAACTTCTGGATCATGCGCGGCCATGTGCGCGAGGGCCGCGACGCGGTCAACGCGATGCGGGCGCTGCCCGCGGTGCAGGCGTCCGACCTGGCGCTGGGCCATGTGCTGTACGTCGCAGCCGCCCTGGCCTCGGTGGAAGGTGATCCGGCCGAGGCCCTGCGCCTGCTGGACGATTGCCTGGCGCGGCGGCGGGCGCTGGGCAACAGCACCGACGTGGCAGCCACGCTGTCGACCCGGTCGGTGGCACGGCTGGGCAGCGGTGATGCGGCAGGCGCGCAGGCCGACGCCCGCGAGGCGCTGGCCGGCTTCAGCGCCGGCGGCCACCGCGTGGGCGAGGCCATCACTCTGTTGCAGCTGGGTGAGGCCGAGGCCTTTGCCGGTGACGATGCGGCCGCGCTGGCGCACCTGCAGGCCGCCCGCCGGATCGTGCGCGAGATCAAGCACCCCGAGACCGAGGGCGAGGTCGAGCGTGCGCTGGGCGAGCTGGCGCTGGCCAGTGGCCAGCATGCCGATGCCGCCGATGCGCTGGCCCGGTCGCTGGCGGTGTGCATCGAGGCGGGCGACCTGCGCGGCGAGGCCCAGGCCCGTGCCGCGCTGGCGCGGGCCGACCTGGCCGCCGGCCAGCTGGACGCGGCGGCCGAGCGTTTGCAGGCCGCGCTGGCCACCTTCGATCGGTTTGCCATGCGCGCGCCCTGGCTGGTGGCGCTGGAAGACACGGCCGACCTGCTGGCCCGCCGCGGCGATGCTGCGGCCGCCGTGGCCCTGGCCGCCGCCGCCCAGACCGGCCGGGAAGCTGCCGGCCTGGCCCGTGCTCCGCACGCGCAGGCGGCCTTGCAGTTGCTGCTGGACGGTCAGCGCCAGGCGCTGGGTGCAGAGGCCCACCTGGCCGCCTGGCAGCACGGCCAGGGCTGGGACCTTGCCGAAACCCACCGCCAGGCCCTGCGGGCCTGCGCGGTCGGCTGATCCCGTCAGGCCTGGCGGCGCCGGCGGGCCAGGGCGGCCGACCGACTCGGCGCGCACTTGGTTGCCGTTTCCCGGCGCGATGCACGCGTCGGGCACGAAGAATTCGGCACGAACAGCCGACGACAGATCCGGCGTTGGAGCGGATCGGGCCCGCGGTGTGGGCCAGGCACAGGCCCGGGGATGTGGGGGGGCTGGATCGCCTTGCCGTGGTGCGCGCCAAGGAAAACGGCACAACAGTTGTGCGCACCAGCGCCAAGTCAATGCGCAGACATGCCGCAGGCGCCCTGTGCGCGTGCACGGTTTTTGCCATATTGGCGGGATGACGATTCCGCTTCCTGTTGCGCCATCCCCGATCCAGGCCTACCTGGACAACCTGCACCGTGAGTTCAGCGGCCTCACGCATGGTGCGGTGGCCACCTACATCCCCGAGCTGGCCAAGGTCGACCCCGACGGGTTTGCCATCGTGCTGGCCACGGTGGACGGCCAGGTCTATGAGACAGGCGACGCGCGGCGGCGCTTCACCATCCAGTCGGTCTCCAAGCCGTTCGTGTACGGCGTGGCGCTGGAAGACAACGGCCGCGCGCGGGTGGAGCAGGCCATCGGCATGGAGCCCACCGGCGACCCGTTCAATGCCATCAGCCTGGAGCCGGGCACCGGCCGGCCGCTGAACCCGATGATCAATGCCGGCGCGATCGCCGCGGCGTCGCTGGTGGCGGGCGCCACCGAAGCCGACCGCCTGGCCCGGGTGCTGGGCACGTTGTCCGCGTTTGCCGGCCGGTCGCTGGACATCGACCCCGCCATTTTCGAATCCGAGCGCGACACCGGCCACCGCAACCGCGCCATCGGCCACATGCTGCGCAACTACGGCATCGTCGACGGCGACCCCGAGCCGGCGCTGGGCCTGTACTTCCGCCAGTGCGCGGTGCAGGTGGACTGCCGTGACCTGGCGCTGATGGCCGCCACGCTGTCCAACGGTGGCATGAATCCGGCGACCAACGTGCGTGCCGTGCGCGGCGAGTTCATCGAGCCGATGCTCAGCCTGATGACCACCTGCGGCATGTATGACTACTCTGGCGCGTGGGTCTACAACGTCGGCCTGCCGGCCAAGAGCGGCGTGGGCGGCGGCATCATCGCGGTGTTGCCGGGGCAACTGGGCATCGGCGTGTACTCGCCCCGGCTGGACGCGCGTGGCAACAGTGCACGTGGCGTGGCGGTGTGCCAGCGCATCTCGGCCGACTTGGGGCTGCATTTCCTGCAGCCGCCGCGGCCGTCGGTGGCCACCGTGCGGGCCCGCTACACGCTGCAGGGCGTGCGGTCCAAGCGTCGCCGCACCCCGGCCGAGAGCCGGCTGCTGGACGGCCTGGGCCGACAGGCCGAGGTGTTCGAGCTGCAGGGTGACCTGCGCTTTGCCACGCTGGAGCCGGTGCTGCGCGCCATCGTGGCGGGCAGCGCGCAGATCACGGTGCTCGACTTCAAGCGGGTGGGTCATGTCGACGGTGGTGCGGCGCGCATGCTGGCCGGGCTGGCCAGCCGCTGTGCTGTCCTGGGCCACCAACTGCTGCTCAGCCGGGTGCGCCGTGGCGAGTTGCTGGCCGGGCTGGACGGCATGCTGGCGCCGCAGGCGATCCGGGCGGTGAGCTTCCAGCCGGCGCTGGATGCTGCGCTGGAGTGGTGCGAGCGCCGTCTGCTGGCACGGCCGATCAGCGACGGCGCCACCCCCGCGGCCCAGCCTTTGGCCGACAACCGCCTGTGCCGCGGCCTGTCTGCCGAGGACGTGGCGCAATTCCA
The DNA here is from genome assembly GCA_040400895.1 of Aquabacterium sp. Taxonomy (GTDB): domain Bacteria; phylum Pseudomonadota; class Gammaproteobacteria; order Burkholderiales; family Burkholderiaceae_C; genus Pseudaquabacterium. The sequence goes on along the minus strand of JBBAPL010000244.1, from coordinate 441 downwards.
GGCGCAACTGCGGCGCAGCCAGCATGAATCAGGCAGCCTGATCGTGCAGCGTGGCGAGCCGGCCGACGCGCTGTACCTCGTGTCGGCCGGTGAGGTGAGCGTGATCGTCAGCCTGCCCGGTGGCGGTCACAAGCGGTTGTCGACCCTGTCGGCCGGCATGGTGTTCGGCGAAGCTGCGCTGATCGCCGGCGGCCAGCGGTCAGCCGATGTGCGCGCCGACACGGCGGTCGACTGCTGGGTGCTGAGTGCCGAGGTGTTCGAGCGGCTGAAGCTGGAACGACCTGGTCTGGCCATCACCCTGCTGCACAACCTGCTGGCCAGTGCCAGCGAGACGATCGGGCGATTGACGTCGGAGGTGGCGGCGTTGGAGGGGTGAGGTCGGCTCAGGGCTCTTTGCTGTCTTTGGGTTGTTTGTTTTGACTCGCTTTGCTTTGGCTTCGC
>JBBAPL010000243.1:0-5700 GCA_040400895.1 Aquabacterium sp. | reverse complement strand
GGCGGTGCTGCGCCAGCCACTGCCCTGGTTGCTGGCGCTGGGGTTCGGGCTGTGGGCGATTCAGCACTTCGCGCTGATCGTCTGGCTGCCCACCATGCTGAAGGAGCAGCGCGGCCTGTCATCGGGCTGGGTGGCGCTGCTCACCTGCGTGATGCTGCTGGCCTGCGTTCCCGGCAACCTGCTGGGCGGCGCCCTGGTACAGCGCGGCGTGGCGCGCGGCCGGCTGCTGGCGCTGGCCCACACCGCCACCGGCCTGTGCAGCCTGGCGTTCTTCCTGGACGGCCTGCCGGACGGCCTGCGCTACGCGGCCTGCGTGGCCTGCAGCTTCATCGGCGGCGTGATGCCGGCAGCGGTGATGAGCAGCTCGGCGGTGCTGGCGCGCAGCCCGCGGCAGATCAACGCGCTGCAGGGCCTGTTCATCCAGGGCTCGCAATTGGGGCAGTTTGCGGGCACGCCGCTGATCGCCACGGTGGTGGCCGCCAGCGGCCGCTGGTCGAGCGCGGGCTGGGTGAGCGCCAGCGCAGCGCTGATGGGCGTGGCGCTCGGGTTGGTCGTCTGGCGGATCGAGCGGGGCCAGGGCGCTGCTCGTTAGACTGTCTGGCGATCAGTTCGCCCAGGCCTGCGGCGCCGACAAAGGATCCCCTGCCATGACCAGCACCACCGACCCTTCTGCCGCCCTGCCTGCCGGGCTGGCCTATGGCCGCATTGCAGCCCAGGTGTGCGTGGCCGACCTGCCCCGCGCGCTGGCGTTCTATGTCGGCGTGCTGGGCTTCGCGCCGGTGTTCCAGAACGGCGATCCGGTGGCCTTCGTCATCCTGGAGAAGCAAGGTGCCGAGCTGCACCTGCAACTGGACCCAGAGCACCGCGCCTGCACACAGAACGTGGCCCACCTGATGGTCAGCGACGCGGCCGCCCTGCACGACCACCTGGTGGCCCACGGCACGCCCATCGTCAAGGCGTTGCGCGATGCCGACTACCGCATGCGCACCTTCGTGCTGGCCGACCCGGACGGCAACCGCATCGACGTCGGCCAGGACCTCTGACCCACCTCACCATGCCCCAGCTGCGCCGCACACCGAAACCAGATCCCGAGCCCGACGCGCCGACCGGCCGCCCGGCCTACCAGAAGTTCGACGTGGTGGCGCGCAAGAGCGGCATCGACGGATTCGGCGCGTTCGCGGCCGAGGCCATCCCGCCGCACCGCAAGATCGGCGAGATCCGCGGCGAGAGCATCCCCGTGGCCGAGGCCCGGCGCCGCGCCGCCGGCAAGGCCCGCATCATGATCGTCGAGATCTCCGAGAAGAAGGCCATCGACGCCAGCCAGAGCAGCGACCCGATGCGCTTCACCAACCACGGCTGCGCGCCCAACGCCCGGCTGCAGATCCGCGACGGGCGGGTCGAGTTCTATGCCGTCGCGCCGATCGCCGCGGGCGAGGAGATCACCGTGAACTACGGCGAAACCCACCACGAAGGCAGGCTGGCCTGCCGCTGCGGCGCGGCCAACTGCGTGGGCTGGCTGTAGGACCTGGCGCAGCGGCAGCCTACGGCTTGCGCGTTGCCGCCGCCCGCCGGGCCCAGGCGTCGAACAGCGCCGGCGGCGGGCCGCCGGCCACCTGCTGCTGCGTTGCCCCGGGGCTCAGCAGCACCACGTAGGGCGTGACGCCGCGCCAGGCCGGGTCCACCGCGTGCCGCAGCGCGGTGGCCTGGCCGCTGAACGCCAGCAGCCGGTCGGCCGCTGCATAGTGGCCGTGCCCCAGCAGGGCGCTGTCTTCTTCGCCGGGGGCGACGTCCATCACCACGCCGATCAGCGGCACACCCAGCTTGCGCTGGCGCAGTTGCTCGCCCAGCCGGGCCAGCACCGACGGGCAGTGGCCGCAATAGGTGGTGGAGAACACCACCACCGCGGGGCCCGCCGCCGGGTTGCTGAGCCGGGCCCAGGTGCCGGCATCGAAGGCCTCGACCCGGCGCGGCGCGGCGGCGGCCGGCGTGGTGGTCAGCCAGGCGCCCAGGCCTGAGCCCAGGCCCGCCAGGCCGGCCAGGCCGGCGGTGAATTCACGGCGTGAGCTTTTCAACCTGCACTCCCCGGGTGGTGCGCCACAGCGCGTAGAGCTGTCCGCCATGGGCGGCCAGCAGTGGGTGGTCGTTGTCGTCGGTGCTGCGGCCCAGCTCCTGCAGACGGAAGCTGCGGCCGTCGTCGGCCGACAACCAGGCCCGCCAGCGGGTGGCGGTGCCGTCGAAGCTGCGCCAGGCGATCGCCAATCGGGAGCCGGCGCTCAGCACCGCGGCGTGCTCGGCCTGGGCGTCGGGCAGCGCCACGGCGGCGCCCTGCGGCCGGCCATCGGCGCCGAGGCGGCCATAGCGCACCCGGGCTTCGCCGGCCCGGTCGCCGAACCACACCGCGTGGTAGCCACCGGCAGCCGCCGGTGTCAACCCGGGGCCGTGGTGCGGGCAGGCGTCCAGCGCCCAGCGGTCGTCGGTTGCGCGCACCGGCTCGGCAGGCGCCGACCCGGGCAGTGCACCCGGGGCCTGCGCGGCCAGGGGGGCGAAGGCATGGTCGCGCTGGTTGGGCGCAAACACATGGCGCCACAGGGCCACCAGGCCGCCGTCCGGCGACGGCGCCAGGGCGATGCGGCAGCACTCGCAGCTGTGGTCGGCCAGTTTCTGGTCGGGGCCGAAGCTGCGGCCGCCGTCGGTGGACGTGTTGCGGTAGACCGCGGCGCCGCGGTAGTCCACCGCCGGCCTGGCGCGGCGGCCGGTGGCCGGCGCCGCGGGGTCGGCCGGCGTGGCCGCCGCCGGTGGCGCGGCCGCCGCCAGGCGGGCCTCCAGGTCGCGCTTGTCGATCCACACCGTGTGCAGCGTGCCGCGGGCGTCGAACGCCACCGACTCGAACCGGTGGGTGATCAGCTGCCGGTCCTGGTGCACGGTGAACGGCGCCGAGAAGCTGCGCCCGCCGTCGTCGGACCGCAGCATGCGGATCTGCCCGGTGAAGGGCTTGGCCAGCGGCTCGGTGTAGGTGATCACCACCCAGCCCTGCGGCCCGAAGGCCAGCTTGGGCCGGCTCTCGCCGTCGGCGGCGATCTTGTCGGTGCCGGTGTCCAGCAGACGCGGCGGCTGCCAGCTGCGGCCCTCGTCGCTGCTCTGCTGCACGAACAGCCGGCGCTGCGCGTCCAGTGCCACGGTCCACAGCACACCATCGGGCGCGAAGGCCGCGCCCATGGCCAGCGGCGGCGGGCGCACCCGCGCGGCCTTGGCGGCGTCGTGCTGGGCATGGGCCTGCGCCTGGGCATGCAGCGGCAGCAGCGCCAGCGCCAGCACCGCCCCCATCAGGGCGGCCAGCAGCTTGCCGCGCAGGGACGACCCCACCACCACCGCAGGATCACAGGTCATGGCGCAGGCTCGCAAACACCGTCCGCTGCGGGTACGGGTTGGGGTTGACGTAGTACTTGAAATCGCCCACGTTGTTGATGCCCAGCGACCCGCTCCAGGCGCGGTTGAACCGGTGGCTGAGCTTGACATCGACCACGCTGTAGCGGCTGACGGCACCGTAGACATTGGGGTTGGGGTCGTTGTACTGCCCGGTGGCGGTGTTGAACAGCGCGTTGTGCTGGCGCCCGCTGAAGCGGTAGCTCAGGCTGGCGCTGGTGGCGTCGGTGGCGCGCCAGGTGGCCACCGCGGTGGCCCGCCAGTCGGGGATGCGCGGCTGGTCGGTGCCCTCCAGCCCGGGGTTGCGGCGGTTGCGCAGAATCTTGGAATCGGCATAGGTCACGCTGCCCTGCAATGACAGGCCGCGCCAGCCGATGGCGTCGCCCACATCGCCGAGCTGCCACGCCAGCTCCAGCCCCTGGGTGCGCACCTTGTCCACGTTCTGGATGCTGCTGATGTTGGGCGTCACCGTCACGTCGGTCTGCGAGATCAGCGCATTGCGCTTGTCCTCGTGGAAGAACGAGGCCCGCAACTCACCCTGGGGCCACTGGCGCTGCACCACCCACTCGGTGCTGTTCACGGTTTCAGGCAGCAGGTTCGGGTCGTTGGTGCGGATGTTGCCCGGGCCGTTGAAGGTCTGGAACATCTCGGCCACGGTGGGGTAGCGCACCCCGCGGCCATAGGCGGCACGCAGCAGCCAGCCGGGCTGGGCCTGCCAGGCCAGGGCCAGCTTGGGCGACGTGTTCTGCACGCTGCGGTCGGCATACACCAGGCGCTGGGGGTTGGGCGCGGCATTGGCGGCGTTGAAATTGCTGCCGCCAAAGGCCAGCCACCGCTCCAGCCGGGCCCCGGCGGTCAGGGTCCAGGCGGGTGCCAGCTGCCACTCGTCCTGCAGATACAGCGCGCGGGTCTGGGTCTTGCCGGCGCTGCTGGTGTTGAGCGCGCCGGTGCTGCTGGTCAGCCAGTCGGCGATGGGCGCTGCCGTGGTGCCGCTGGTGACCGACTGCAGGGTGTAGCGGTCATGGTGGGCGCCGAAGCTCAGCGTGTGGGTGCCCGCGGCACCCACGGGGCCGCTGCGCCACTGGCCACGCAGATCCAGGTTGTGCCAGCCGGTGCCTGCGGCGTCGGTGAGCTGGCCGCCGGGACGGACGGCCTCCAGGCTGCTGTCGAAGCCGCTGCGCGGCAGCGGGCTGCGTGTCAGGTCGGTCACCTGGTCGTAGAGGCTGGCCACCAGCTCCCAGTCCACCGCGCCGGTGCGGACCGACAGCTGCAGGCCGTGCATGTGGTGCTCGCTGCGGCTGCGGCTGGGCGTGGCGTTGCTGACGGTGTAGTCCTGCCCGTCGATGCGCACGAACTTCAGCGGGTTGGCAAACGCCGCGCCGGCGTTGTGGACCGTGCGGCCGCTGGCGTCGCGCAGATCGCTGTCGACCGTGCCCTCGCTGCGGTTCTGCCACAGGCCGAGGGTGTAGCTGGCGCGCAGGTCGGGCGTCGGCTGCCAGCCCAGCTTGAGCTTGACCATGTCCTGCACGGTGCGGTCGATGCCGGTGGAACTGACGATGATGCGCGGCCGGCCAGCGGTGTCGGTGTCGCGGTGCACGGCGCTGGCGTCCACCACGGTGAAGGTGCCGGCCGCCGCCGGTGCGCCGGTCTTGGCCGTGGCGTTGCCGAAGGTCTGCGGCTGGCTCTGGTTGTTCAGGTGGTCCAGGCCCAGCCAGGCGCTGAACGGGCCCCAGGCCTGGCCCAAGGACGCACTGGCGTGGTGCCCGTTGAAGCTGGCGTCGGTGCCGTAGTCGCGGAAGCGCTGGCTGAAGGCATCCAGCCGCAGGTGGGCTTCGAACCGGCGCGGCTGGCGTGTGGCGATGCGCACCACGCCGCCGGCCGAGTTGCCCGGGTACAGGGCCGAGAACGGGCCGTAGATCACGTCGACCCGCTCGATCTCCTCGGGCGAGACCAGGCCCCAGCGCGGCGCCGTGGCAAAGCTGTTGTTCAGGAAGTTCGACAGCAACAGGCCGTCGGCATAGACGGTGGTCTGCGCACTGGCCACCGAGCTGTTGACGCGCATCACCAGGATGCCGTTGCGGTCGCCGATGTAGCGCTCGCGCACGTGCACGCTGGGCAGGTATTGCAGGGCGCCGGCGCTGGTCACGGTGTTGATCGACTCATCGATCTGCGCGGCGGTGACGGACTCGACCGTGGCGGGCAGCCTGGCCAGCGGCGCGGCTGCTCTGGCGCCGGTGACGACGACGGTGGAGGCGCTGCTGTCGGTGTCGGCGGCCA
>JBBAPL010000242.1:0-5712 GCA_040400895.1 Aquabacterium sp. | reverse complement strand
TCAGGCCATCGAACGCCCGCTTTCAGCATCCACAGCAAAGGGCCACAAAGAACCCACAACCGACAACTCACCCCAGTTCGCTGCGCCGCGGCAGGTCGGCACCTCGGCGGCTGCAGGTGATCGCGGCGGCGCGGGCGGCAAAGCCAACCGCATCGGACAAGTCTGCGGCGTCGATCTGCGACAGTGCTGCGGGTGAGAGCCGACCGTTCTCGGCAGCCCAGGTCAGCAATGCGGCCTGGAACGTGTCGCCGGCGCCCACGGTGTCAGCCACAGTCACCCGCACAGGTGGCACCACCACGCTGGCGCGCGCTGTGAACGCGACAGCACCTTCACCACCACGCGTGACGACCACCAGCGGCGTGCCTGCGGCCAACGCGTCGGCGGCGAACTGCTCGATCGATCGATCCGGATACAGCAACGCCAGGTCCTCGTCACTGACCTTCAGCAGATGCGTGCGGGGCAACATCCATTGCAGCGTGGCGCGCCACACTGCCAGATCGGGCTCGACATTGGCGCGGATGTTCGGGTCGTAGCTGATCACGCTGCGCCGGTGCTCGCGCTCGACAAGCGCGCGCTGAGTGGCGCCCACCGGCTGCACCACCATCGCATAGCTGCCGAAGTGGAAGCAGTTTGCCTCGGGCGGGATGGCGGCCAGATGCTCCACGCGCAGTTGCCGGTCGGCACCGCCATGGCCGTAGAAGGCGTACGACGGCACGCCCCGGGCGTCCAGGCCGACGAGGCTGAGTGTGGTCGGCGCGTTCACCCGGGCCACGGCTCGGGCGTCGATGCCCTCGTCAGCCAGGGCCTGCATCAGACGCTCGCCGGTCACGCCACTGCCGATGCCGCCGCAGAAGCCCACCGGCTGTCCCAGCCGCACCAGCCCCACCGCCACATTGAACGGGCTGCCGCCGATGCGGCCGTCGAAGCCGAGGCCGGTGGGCGTGCTGCCGGTGGCAAACACGTCGAACAAGGCTTCGCCGCAGACGATGAACATGGGACGCTCTCCTTCGGGTCATAAATTAGTCAATCAATTTGATTTATTTAAGCATGGCGCACAGAATGCCGCCGTTCGTTGACTCCCCAATGGCAGCGGCGCCCGCCGAGGCGCCCAGGTTCGACGCCCGTCTACCGCGGCAGGAGACACCCATGTGCCACCCAATGCTTGCCACCGCCCTGGCCCTGGCTGCCAGCAGCGCCTTGGCACAGGCCCAGCCGGTGATCGCGCTGGACAGCCCCACCGACCCGGGAGGCGCGCAGCGACACCACGGCCTCCTGAAAGGGTTCGGTCTTGCCGCGACCGACGCCAAGCGCATTGACCTGGGCAAGGCGGACGAGGTGGTGTGCACGGCCGACAACTTCGGCGACGGTATGAAGGCCCTGGGCGCCGGGATGATTGCTGCCTCCAGCCAGCCATGCCCGCTGAGCATGGGCGACACCGTGGCGGTGATGACTGGCGCCATGCCGGCCGACCAGATCCACGCCGACTGCCTGGCCTGAAGCCGAGCCCACGCCGATGCACCCCGCACCCGACCCAACACCGCAGCCCGACCGGCTCCAGCCCCGCGGCTCCAGCCAGGGCGGGCTGCGGCAGTACAACGAGCGGGTGGTGCTGCAGGCCATCCGCCTGCACGGCGCCCTGCCCGGTGCCGAGATCGCCCGCGTCACCCAGCTCACCGCGCAGACGGTCAGCTTGATCACCAAGCGGCTGGAAGCCGAGGGCCTGCTGCTGCGCGGCGAGCCGCAACGCGGCAAGGTGGGCCAGCCGGCCGTGCCGCTGCGGCTGAACCCCGACGGCGCGCTCGCCATCGGCATCAAGGTGGGCCGGCGCAGCATGGACGTGCTGCTGGTCGACTTCACCGGCGCGGTGCGCCAGCGCTGGACGCTGGACTACCGCTACCCCGACCCCGACCAGTTGCTGGCCGAGATCGGCGCACGGCTGGCCGACATCCGAACCCAGCTCAGCGCCGACGCGCATGACCGGGTGCAGGGCGTGGGCCTCGCCGCGCCATTCAGCCTGGGCGGCTGGCAAACCTTGCTGGACATGCCGCCTGACGTGGCCGCGCGCTGGCCGCAGACCAACCTGCGCGCCGACGTGGCCGCCCTCACCGACCTGCCGGTCAGCCTGATCAAGGACACCGCCGCCGCGTGCGTGGCAGAGCTGGTGGCCGGGCGCGGGCGCAGCGTGCCGAGCTTCCTGTATCTGTTCGTCGACACGTTCATCGGCGGCGGCTTGGTGCTCGACAGCCACCTGCGCGCCGGCCTGCATGGCAATGCCGGGGCCATCGGCTCGCTGCCGATGGGCCTGGCCAGTCGCGCTGGCGCGGAGGGCAGCACCGCAGGGGCGCCGGCGCAACTGCTCAGCGTGGCATCGCTGGCCAACCTGGAGGCGCTGTACCAGCGCCACGGGCTGTCCAGCGATGCCGTGGCCGACGACCGCGCGCTGCGCGCGCCCTGGCTGCCGCACACCCAGGCCTGGCTGGCCGAGGCGTCGGCCGCGGTCGCCCTGGCAGTGAACGGCGCCGCCTGCCTGCTCGACCTGGAAAGCGTGATCGTCGACGGCTCGTTCAGTCGCGGGCTGCAGGCCGCGCTGGTGGCTGCCCTGCAGCAGGCGCTGGACGGCTACAGCTGGGAGGGCGTGAACCGCCCCTCGCTGCTGCCCGGCACCATCGGCTCAGACGCGCGCGCGCTGGGCGGCGCCCTGCTGCCGCTGCACGTCAACTTCTCGCCCGACCGCGATCTGTTCCTGAAGATCGCCGTCGGCTGACGTGGCGCGACCGACACCGGGAGGGCCCCCGATCTGCGGGGAGTGCACCGCGCAGACCCGGGATGGGCAAGCCAGCACCGCTGCGCCACACTCAACACTTGTCGCTTCTCTGCGCCCGCACCATGCGCCCCCTGCCCCGCGGCTTCACCCTGATCGAACAACTGGCCGTCATCGCGCTGGTCGGCACAGCCTCGGCCACCGCCTTGCCGGCGCTGGTCGACCTGCATGCGCAGGCCGACGCCACCACGATGGCGAGTCTGGCCGCAGCGGCGGGGTCGGCGATGGTGTTGAACCAGGCCGGCTGCCTGGTCACCCAGCAACAAACGGTGCCGGGCAAATGCCAGCCGGTGCGGGATTGCAGCGACGTGGGTGCCCTGCTGATCGGCGCCGTGCCGGCGGGCTACCAGGTGCCAGCGCAGCCTCTGCAGCCCGGTGACGGCCGCTGCCAGTTGCTGCGCTTGCATGACGGTGCCACGGCAGACTTCCAGGCCGCCGGCACCGGCCGCTGACCCACCCGCGCCAGCGGTCAGTCCGACATCAGCTGCAGCAGGCTGGGGCCGCGGCCCACGTCGGGCGCTTCCGGCGGTGACCAGGTCACCCCCTCCTCCGTTGCCCAGCGCGCCAGGCTGCCCTCGCTCAGCGCCTGCTGGATCGCCGCATCCAGCGCCGGGCGCACCGTGGTGTCGCTGGCCAGGGTGACGAAGCCCAGGTTCATGCCCAGCGGCCGACGCCAGCCGGCCGCCACCAGGCCGCCGCCGGGATGCTGCACCCGCCAGCCGTCGTACAGCGCCAGGGGTGTGATCAGCGCATCGAATCGCGGTGCCTTGCCAGCGACCGGCTTGGCCAGTTCGTCCAGCGGATTCTCACGCTGGTTCAGCGTGACCACCCGGTTGCGCAGCGTGCCGAACTTCCAGCCCATGGCCACGGCACCCCCCAGGGTGCCAGCCACAGCGCCCAGCTTGCGCTCGCCCAGGTCGTTCAGACTGGCCATGGGTGGCGCGCCAGCCGGCAGCACCACGCCAAGCACCGCGCTGATGTACGCGCGGCTGGGCGCCAGCGCCTGCAGGGTGACGTAGGGGCGGTCGCGCTTGCGCCTGGCGCCGGGGTAGTCCGGCGTGCGAGACGTGGCGCGGGTGGGCGTGCCGAACTCGCCCGCCACCAGGGGAAAGCCACTCACCGCGTCACACACGCCGGCGGCCAGCAAGGCCGCCACCTCGTGGGTGAAGGTGCTTTCCTTCTCGTACGTGGTCTCGAACGGCACCACCTTCAGCGGCCGGCCGAGTGCGCTGGCCGCCGCCTGGGCGATGCGGACGTCCAGGCCGCGCGGCTGGTCAGCCACCCAGTGCGACAGCGGCGGGTTGTCAGCCGCCACGCACACCGTCAGCGGTGCCGACTGGGCCAGCGCTGCGCCACAGGCCAGCACACTGACCGCCAAGCAGGCAGCGGTGCGCCGCACCCTAGTTTTCCTTGCCACCGCGGGTGCCCACATAGGCCCACAGCACGGCCACCTGCTCCGGCGTCAGCGCGTCCTTGAAAGAGGGCATGTTGCCCTTGCCGTTGGTCACGCTGAGATGGAAGCGGTCGGGCTGGTCGACAGGAAACCTGCGCAGGTCATACACCGTTGTCCCGGCGTTGACCATGTTGCGGCCGTGACACTGGGCGCAGGTGCGGTTGTACTGCTCACGCCCGGCTTCGATCTGTGCTGTCTCGAACCGCCCACCCGTGGCTTGCGCCAAGGTGGACAGAGGCAGCGCAAGCAACAGCACCGCGCTGCGCACATGCAACGACAAGATCATTTCAAGGCGAAGGTCCAAACCGAGCCGCCGGCCGGGGTGGCCGCCATGCGCTCGTCACCCAGCAGGGCCCACACACCGCCGGCACCGGCGGTGATGGTGACGTACTGCTTGCCCTTGTGCTCCCAGGTCACGGGCAGGCCGATGATGCCGGTGCCGACGTTGAACTCATAGAGCTTCTTGCCATTGCTGGCATCCACCGCCATGAACTCGCCAGTGGCCGCGCCGGTGAACACCAGGTTGCCGGCCGTCGACAGCGTGCCGGCCATGCTCGGCTGGCCCGGCCAGGCCATCTGCCACTTGCTCTTGCCGGTCATCGGGTCGATGGCGCTCAGGTAGCCGTGGGGCTGGTCCTTGGGCATCATCACGCCGCGGAAGTTGATACCCAGGTACCACTCGCCGCGCTTGTACTCAGGCTTGGCCAGCTGGTACGGCCAGGCGATGTTCAGCGTGTTGGCATAGGCCAGCCCGGTGGCCGGGTTCCAGCTCATCGGCGTCCAGTTCTTGCCACCCAGCACCGACGGCCAAATCATCTCGTCGCCACCGGCGCGCACACTCTTGGTGAGCGCGCTCTCCACCGGTCGGCCTGTGGCCATGTCGATCTTGTCGGCCCAGTTGACCTTCACGTACGGGTTGGCGGCCAGCAGCTTGCCATTGGCACGGTCCAGCACATAGAAGAAGCCGTTGCGGTTGGCCTGCGCCAGCACCTTGCGCGGCTTGCCGTCGACCTTCATCTCGACCAGCATGCCCACCTCGGTGGCGTCGTAGTCATACGGGTCGTTGGGGCTGAACTGGTAGTGCCAGACCAGCTCGCCGGTCTTGGGGCGGATGGCGACCACCGAGTTGGTGTACAGGTTGTCGCCGACGCGTACCGTGGGGTTCCACGGGCCGGCGTTGCCGGTGCCCCAGTACACCAGGTCCAGGTCGGGATCGTAAGCGCCGGTCAGCCAGGTGGGCGCGCCGCCCTTGGCATGGGTGTCGCCAGGCCAGGTGTCGCCACCCTTCTCGCCCGGGGCGGCGGTGGTGTAGAACTTCCACAGGTTCTTGCCGGTGGCGGGGTCCCAGCCGTCGATGAAGCCGCGGGTGCCGTATTCACCACCGGCAATGCCAGTGAGCACCGCGCCGCCGGCGACCAGCGGAGCGCTGGGCATCGCA
>JBBAPL010000241.1:0-5742 GCA_040400895.1 Aquabacterium sp. | reverse complement strand
TGCTCGGCGCGGTGGCCGGCGCGGTGATCGGCAATGCCATCGAGCGCAATGCCACGCGGGAAGACTCGGTGGAAATCATGGTGCAGCTGCGCAACGGTGAACGCCGGGCCGTGGTGCAGGCCAAGGGCAATGAGTCGTTCGTGCCCGGTGATGCGGTGATCCTGGTCACCACCGGCGCCAAGGTGCGGGTGTCGCGCGCGCCGGGAAATGCACCGCAGGACAACGCACCCCTGCCCCGCCCGCTGCCGGGCACGCGCGGCTGACAGCCACCGTCTAGCGCGCTGACGTGGCAGGCAGTGCCGGCAGCGGCATGCCCCGCAACGCCAGCGCCAGCTCTGGCGGACCCCACAAGGTGATGGCATGGGTGCGGGCGAAGTCCAGCGCGTTGTCGGTGGCACCGCCCAGGCAGATGCACACCGCCTGCGGCGCGTCTGCACTGGTGTCGTCGGCTTGGCGCACCGCCTGCAATGCGCGCAGGGGCTCGACACCGAGGCGCGCTGTCTTCCAGCGCCGTGCGCTCACCAGCATGCGCCGGCCCTGACGCTGCAGCACCAGATCAACCGCCTCACCACGCGGGCTGGGCAGCACCTCGAAGCCATTGCGCGCGAATGAATCGCTCAGCAGTGCCTGGAAGGCCGGCCAGGCCAGTGCGCTGACCGCCGCCTGCGTCTGCTGCACCCGGGCGGCGCTGGGCAGGCGCCACTGCCGCTGCGCCGCCATGGCGCCGATCACCAGGAACGGAAACCCCGACAGGCTGCCCACCACGCGGTAGGCCGCCGGCAGCAGCGCTGCGGCCACCAGGCCCAGCACACCGCCGATGGTCACGCTCACCCACCAGGGCGAACGCAGCAGCATGGCAAACAGCGAATTGCGCGGCAGATTGAACTTCAAGCCTTGTCTCCAAAACAGGGTGCGGCGCCCGGCAATGCGGGAGGCCCCACGCCAGGCCGCTGGCCGGGCGCCATTGTGCGGTCTGGATGCCGTTGCGCCCGGCGCAGCCCAGCGCCAGGCCGATGCACCGCCGGCACAGAGGCCGAACGTACGGCAGCGAACAGACCAGCGCGCCCGCGGCCCGCAACATCGGCTGCATTGGCGCCTTCGCGCCTGGGAGACGGCCATGGGCCTGGGAACCATCCTTTTGATCGTGCTGGTGCTGATGCTGATCGGCTCGGTACCCACCTGGCCGCACAGCCGCAACTGGGGCTACGGCCCGAGTGGCGGCATCGGGCTGGTGGTGCTGGTGCTGCTGGTGCTGCTGCTGATGGGGCGGATCTGATCAACCCGGCGCCGGCAAAAGCCGGCGCGAGCCCAGCACATGGGCATAGACCCAGGTGAACTCGGCCCCCAGCAGGAAGATCTGGGCCGAGTAGTAGACCCAGACCAGCACCACCACCAGCGAACCGGCGGCGCCGAAGCCGGCGCTGACGGTCGCCAGCCCCAGGTAGGCGCCCAGCAAATGCCGGCCCGCGGCAAACAGCACCGCTGTGACCAGCGCGCCCACCCAGACGTCCGACCACGGGATGCGCACCCGCGGCATCAACTTGTAGATCAGTGCGAACACGCCGGTCGCCAGGGCAAAGCTGCTGGCGGCGTTGAGCACGGCCAGCGCCAGGGCCCAGCCCTGGAACTGCGGCGCCCACCAGCGCTGCAGCCCGGCCAGCGCCGCGCTGGCCAGCAGCGACACCATCAACAGGAAGGCCAGCCCCAGGATCAGCCCGAACGACAGCAGCCGGGCGCGCAGCAGCAACCAGAGCCCGCCGGCGGGGCGGGCGGGCGCACGCCAGATGCGGTCCAGCGTGTTCTGCAGCTCGGCGAACACGGTGGTGGCACCCAGCAGCATCAGCATCAGGCCCAGCGCGGTGGCGGCCCAGCCGCCGGCGGGGCGGTTCACGCTTTCCAGCAAGCCCTGCACGGCAGCGGCGCCGGCAGCGCCCACCAAGCCCTGCAGCTGGCCGAAGATCTCGCCGCGGGCGGCCTCGGCGCCGAACACCAAGCCGGCCACCGCCGTCACGATCAACAGCAGCGGCGCCATGGAGAACAGCGTGTAGTAAGCCAGCGCCGCGCCCTTGCTGGCCGCGTCGTCGTCGATCCAGGCGTCGACCGAACGGCGGACCAGCACCCAGGGCAGGGCCCAGGGCGGCGGGCGGGTCACGGGCGCAGCCAGGTGTTGCCTAGCGTTTGAACCAGCGGCCGTCGGCGGCCTGCAGGTAGGCGCTGACCTGCGCGCCAGCCACATCGTTGGCCAGGCCGGAGTGTTCCTGCAGCCTGTTGGCCAACTGGTCGCGCCGGCCGGCGATCAGCGTCAGGTCGTCGGCGGTCCGCTTGCCCCATAGCATCTGGACCTGGGACTGGCGCTGGTTCCAGGTGCCTTCGATGCGGCCCCAGTTCATGGTGCGGCCTTTCGTGGTGGTGAGCCACCAGTCTAGGAAGGCAATGCCAGCAGGGCCCATCGGCCTGCCGCGCCTGCGCCTGTAGGACGAGGCGCCGGGTGAGCCTGGGTGGCGCCCGCCTGGCTGGCGGGTTGGTAGGCCGTGTTGGACTTGAACCAACGACCAAAGGATTATGAGTCCTCTGCTCTAACCAACTGAGCTAACGGCCCGCTGCGCATCCAACAGCAGAGCCTCGATTGTAGGAGCCGCTACTTGGGCCCCGACAGCGCATTGCCCACCAGCCGGGCGGTGATGTCGACCAGCTGGATCATGCGGTCGTAGGCCATGCGGGTGGGGCCGATCACGCCCAGGGTACCGACGATGCGGCCATCCACCTCGTAGGGCGCGGAGACAATGCTCAGCTCTTCGTACGGCACCACGCCCGATTCACCGCCGATGTAGATGCGCACGCCGTCGGCCAGGCTGCTGTTCTCCAGCAGGCGCATCAGCTCGGTCTTCTGCTCGAACAGGTCGAACAGCTTGCGCAGGCTTCCCAGATCGTTGCCGAAGTCCTGCACGCCCAGCAGGTTGCGCTCACCCGACACCACCAACTGCTCGGTGTTGTCTGCCAGCGCGTCGGTGCCAGCCTGCACTGCGGCCTGCATCAGCGCGGCAATCTCGCCACGCAGGGCGTCGACCTCGCGCTTCAGGCGGCTGCGCACCTCATCGATCGCCAGCCCGGCGTAGTGGGTGTTCAAGTAGTTGCTGGCTTCCACCAACTCGCTCTGGCTGTGGTCACGGGCGGTGAAGATCACCCGGTTCTGCACGTCGCCATCCGGCGACACCAGGATCACCAACAGCCGCCGCTCACCCAGCCGCAGAAACTCGATGTGGTGGAACACGCTGGCGCGCTTGGGTGCCGTCACCACGCCGACGAAATGGCTCAGGTTGCTGAGCAGGTGCGCCGCCTGGGCGATCACACGCTGGGGCTGGTCGGGCTGCAGTTGGGCATGCACGCCGGCCATCTCGGGCGGGGTGTGGTGGATGTCGATCGGCCGCGCGGTCAGCATGGTGTCGACGAACAATCGGTAGCCCCGCGCTGTGGGGATGCGGCCGGCACTGGTGTGCGGGCTGGCGATCAGGCCCAGCTCTTCCAGGTCGGCCATCACGTTGCGGATGGTGGCGGGCGACAGCTCCAGGCCCGAGGCCCGCGACAGCGTGCGTGAGCCCACCGGCTGGCCGTCGGCGATGTAGCGCTCGACCAGGGTCTTGAGCAGGCTTCGGGCGCGGTCGTCCATGGGGTGGTGGGTGGAGGATGAGCCTTGGTTTTTCATTGTACGGACAAGGACTTGGCCACCCTGTCCCCGAGGGGCGCTGTGGTGTAATTCCGGCCATGGCCCGTCGATTCCAACATGCAGCGCTGGTCGGCAAATACCAGGCCGACGGCATCCGGCCGCTGCTGCAGGAGATCGCCCACTTCCTGGTGCGCCAGGGGCTGGAAGTCTCGTTCGAGCACCACACCGCGGCCAGCACCGGCGTCACCGATTTCGACGCCCTCACCATCGACCAGATCGGCAGGCAATGCGACCTGGCGGTGGTGGTGGG
Organism: Aquabacterium sp.; assembly: GCA_040400895.1. Taxonomy (GTDB): domain Bacteria; phylum Pseudomonadota; class Gammaproteobacteria; order Burkholderiales; family Burkholderiaceae_C; genus Pseudaquabacterium. Next base: position 1,768 of record JBBAPL010000241.1, on the reverse strand, counting down.
TGGCGACGGCACCATGCTGGGCATCGCCCGCGAGCTGGCCCGCCACAACATTCCGCTGGTGGGCATCAACCAGGGCCGGCTGGGCTTCATCACCGACGTGCCGATCGGCCAGTTCCGCGAGGCGCTGGCGCCGATGATCGCCGGCGACTACGAAGAAGACTTCCGCGCCATGCTGGAAGGCGAGGTCTGGCGTGACGGCCGCCGCATCTTCGAAGGCCTGTCGCTGAACGACGTGGTCGTCAGCCGCGGCGCCACCGCCAGCATGGTCGAGCTGCGGGTGGACATCGGCGATGAGTTTGTTGCCAACATGCGCGCCGACGGCCTGATCGTGGCGTCGCCCACCGGCAGCACGGCCTATTCGCTGTCGGCCGGCGGGCCGATCCTGCACCCTGGCATCGCCGGCTGGGTGCTGGTGCCGATCGCCAGCCACACGCTGAGCAACCGGCCCATCGTGCTGCCTGACAGCGGCCCGGTGCGCATCACCGTGGTGGCCGGGCGCGACGCCTCGGCCAACTTCGACATGCAGGGCCTGGCCAGTCTGCTGCACGGCGACCAGGTGCGGGTGCAGCGCTCGGCGCACAAGGTGCGCTTCCTGCATCCGCGCGGCTGGAGCTACTACGCCACGCTGCGCCGCAAGCTGCGCTGGTACGAGGGCGTGGTGTGACCCCCCCCCGAAGCGACTTCGTCGCGCCCCCCCAGGGGGGCGCCCCCGGCGGCCCGGCAAAGCCGGTTCCGCGGCGGCCGCTTGGGCGGCTGACACCGCCGCGCGCGGGACGGGGCTGACGTGCTGCGAAGGCTGGCCCTGCGCGACTTCGTCATCGTGCCGGCCCTGGAGCTGGAGTTCCACGCCGGCTTCTCGGTGCTGACGGGTGAGACGGGCGCGGGCAAGTCCATCCTGGTCGACGCCTTGCAGCTGGCCCTGGGCAGCCGGGGCGACGCCGGCGTGGTGCGTGAAGGCGCGGCACGCGCCGACATCACGGCCGAGTTCGACAGCCCGGCCTCGCTGGCGGGCTGGCTGGACAACGCCGGCTTTGCAGCCGACGACGCCGGCAGCTTGCTGTTGCGCCGCGCGGTCGATGCCCAGGGCAAGAGCCGCGCCTGGATCAACGGCAGCCCGGCCACCGTCACCCAGCTGCGCGAGGCGGCCGACCACCTGCTTGACATCCACGGCCAGCATGCCTGGCAGAGCCTCACCCGCCCCGCCGCCACCCGCGCGCTGCTCGACAGCCAGGCCGGCATCGACACCACGGCGCTGGTGCAGCTGTTTGCCACCCGCAAAGCCGCAGCCGACGCGCTGCAGCAGGCCCGCGACCGCAGTGACGACCTGCTGCGTGAGCGTGAACGCCTGGCCTGGCAGATCAACGAGCTGGACAAACTCGCCCCGGCCGACGGTGAATGGGCCGAGCTGTCGGCCGAGCACCAACGCCTGGCCCATGCGCAGGCACTGATCGACGGTGCGCGCACCGCATTGCAAACCGTGGCCGAAGCTGATGAAGCCCATGCCGAAGGCTTGACCAGCCGCGCCATCGATGCGCTTGCCGACGTGGCCGACCACGACCCGCGCATCGCGCCCATCCTGGAATCCCTGCGTGGCGCGCAGGCGCAACTGCAGGACGCCGCCCACGCGCTCCGCACGCCACTCGCGATCGTGAAGGCGCGCCTCGAACTCGACGGATAGAATGTCGACAAGGACAGCATGGTCGAAGAAGTCGACGGCCTCATCCGCCTCTCGAGCCAACTTCTGGCGTCCGCCAACGCGGAACGGCTG
>JBBAPL010000240.1:0-5747 GCA_040400895.1 Aquabacterium sp. | reverse complement strand
CTGGCGCCTGACTGGTGCCGGGGGCAAGGCGCAGGCGGGTTGCAGAGGACTGGGCAGTGGCGGCATGGGCATGGTCGGTTCCTGGATAGGCATATTGTGCGGACACAGTCAACGCGGGAGTGTCCGACAGCCAGCCCCGGCGCCAGTGGCTGAACAGCCGGCGGCGTGCCAACCAGTTCTCGGTGCAGCACGAACAGCAGGTGGCACCGGTGTCGTTGAAAATGCGGCCATGCCCCACAACCCGCCCACGCTCGACATGGCGCGCCATGCCAACTTGCGCGCGCTCAACACCTTCGGCCTGCCGGCGGTGGCGCACACGCTGGTGGCCATCCACGGCGACGCTGACGTGCGCCGGGTGCTCGACCACCCCGAACTGGGCCGCGCGCCCAAGCTGGTGCTGGGCGGCGGCAGCAACCTGGTGCTGACGCGCGACCCCGACGCCGTGGTGCTGCGCGTGGCCGTGACCGGCCGCCGCCTGGTGGCCGAGCGCGACGACGCCTGGATCGTCGAGTTCGGCGCCGGCGAGACCTGGCACGACGCCGTGGCCTGGACGCTGGACCAGGGCCTGCCCGGGCTGGAAAACCTGGCGCTGATCCCCGGCACCGTGGGTGCCGCGCCGGTGCAGAACATCGGCGCTTACGGGCTGGAACTGGCCGACCGCTTCCACAGCCTGGACGCGGTGGACCTGGTCACTGGCCGCAGCGTGACGCTGGACGCCGCGCGCTGCCATTTCGGCTACCGCCACAGCGTGTTCAAGCAGCCAGCGGCCGATGGCGGGCTGGCCGGCAAGAGCGTGATCACCCGGGTGCGGCTGCGCCTGCCCCGGCCCTGGCAGCCGGTGCTGGGTTACCTGGACATCGAGCGCCGCATGGCCGAGACCGGCAACCACGCGCCCGACGCCCGCACACTGTTCGACTGGGTGTGCGCCATCCGCCGCGCCAAGTTGCCCGACTGGCGCGCGATTGGTAATGCCGGCAGCTTCTTCAAGAACCCGGTGGTCAGCGCAGAGCAGTGCCGCGACATCATCGGCCGCGACCCGCACATCGTGCATTACCGGATGGCCGACGGCCGCTTCAAGCTGGCCGCGGGCTGGCTGATCGACGCCTGCGGCTGGAAGGGCAAGCGCGTGGGCAATGCCGGCGTTTATGAGCGCCAGGCCCTGGTGCTGGTGAACTGCGGCGGCGCCACCGGCGCCGAGGTGATGACGCTGGCCCGCGCCATCCAGGAAAGCGTGTACGGCCGCTTCGGCATCCGGCTGGAGCCGGAGCCGGTGGTGGTGTGACCCCCCAGCCGCCCACCATGGCGACGCCCGCCGCCCCCAAGCATGGCCTGGCTGCCGGTGCCCATGCAGCCCCTGCGCGGGCCGACTGGACCATCGACCAGGGCTGGGCGCGTTACACCGCCGCCGAGCACGCCACCTGGAAGACGCTGTTCGAGCGCCAGACCAAGCTGCTGCCCGGCCGTGCCTGCGACGCCTTCCTGCAGGGCATGGCGGCGCTGCCGATCGGGGCCGATCAGATCCCCGACTTCCGCCGCCTGTCGGAAGCGCTGATGCGCCGCACCGGCTGGCAGGTGGTGGCGGTGCCCGGCCTGGTGCCGGATGCGGTGTTCTTCGAGCACCTGGCCAACCGGCGGTTTCCGGCCGGGCAGTTCATCCGCGCGCCGCACCAACTGGACTACCTGGAAGAGCCCGACGTCTTCCACGACGTGTTCGGCCATGTGCCGCTGCTGATGCACCCGGCCATGGCCGACTTCATCCAGGCCTATGGTGAAGGCGGCCTGCGCGCGCAGCGCCTGGGCGTGCTGGACCAGCTGGCGCGGGTGTACTGGTACACGGTCGAATTCGGCCTGGTGCAGCAGGCCGACGGACTGCGGCTGTATGGCGCCGGCATGGCCTCGTCAGCCACCGAGAGCCGCTTCTGCCTGGACAACCGGTCGCCCAACCGGCTGGGCTTCGATGTGGACCGGGTGCTGCGCACCCACTACCGCATCGACGACTTCCAGGAGACCTACTTCGTCATTGACGGGCTGGACGCGCTGCTGAACCTGGCGCAGATCGACTTCGCGCCGCTGTACCAGCGCGCGCTGGGCCAGCCGGTGCTGGCGCCGGGCGAGGTGCTGGCCACCGACCGGGTGCTGCAGCGGGGCAGCGGGCAGTACCACGCAGCCCGGGCCGCCGGTTGCGGCCCTCCAGAGACGCCTCCGAAGTAACTGATCCGCAGGGATTTTGTAAGGCCGCCTGTGCCGCTGGCGCGGCCGGCGCCAAGGTCATCGGCGCGGTCCTTGCCCTGCTGCGCTTCTCGGCCGGTCCGTTGGGGTTGTTGCGGTCGTCACCAAAGTCCGCACGCGCCACGCGCAAGCTGACTTCAATGTGCCCGCGTCATTGCGACTCGTGCGTGTCACTGAATCTCAAAAAACAAGCTAGCTAAAATTCCAGCTTGCTTGATACGGCGCGAGCAGCGTTGCACTGATGTTGCAGTACTGGTTGGAAAATTTTAATTGTTTTGACAATATTTGCTGCGTGATCATCATTGCTTGAAGAGGTTCTTCACACAGGTGTTTCGAGCCTCTGTTGACACCGATGTTGATCGTTCTCGGATTGTGGCCTTGTGCGCCAAAGGCGCCAGAGATTGCCGGGTCAAAAAGGTCACGATGGTGCCGTCGAAGGTGCGCCGAGCTGCAAGATTGGGTTCCTTCGCCTTGGGTTCGACACCACCAAAATGGTTTGATAATGAATAGGATGAAGTGAGCATGAAAAGCTTTCTGCGCAAATGTCTGTTGGCTGCAATGTTGCCGTTTGCCGGCGCTGTGTTCGCCGGCGATGCCGATTTCACGCTGACCAACAAGACAGGCTATGACATTGAGTCGGTCTACGTTGTCCCCAGCAAACAAAAGACTTGGGGCAAAGACCAGTTGGGCAAAAAGGTGCTTGCCGATGGCGTGTCGCGACTGATGTCGTTCGACAAGAACAGCACCGCTTGCATTTACGACATGAAAATCCATTGGGTCGGTTATGGCGAAGAGGAAGACCGGACCTGGGAACAGATTGATCTCTGCGAAATCAACAAGATCACGCTGCGGTACAACAAAAAGACGAACGTGACGTCGATGACCGCCGAGTGAATCTGTAACGCCACCCGTCGAACTTGGCGATCGCGGAGTGCGGTGATCCGCGTACCGGGCCGTCGCCGCTGTTTGGTGGCTGGGCAACGTTGACGCTGCCTGCTGCCCGGTCAGCTGTATGCCAGCCAACCGGTTTACCCATGTCGTTGACGCGGCGCGCGCTCGCCTGCGGTTGGTGCGCACCATTGGCGTGCTGATGTTCCCCAGCGCAACGCGCTACTTTGACACGCATGCCAGCGTGGCGCCCAAGTGTTTCTCGGGGATGACGTTCGGGCGGCTGCAGCGTCGCCCCTGCGTCCCCAGACTGGGTCAACCGAACGACTGCTCCAACTGGTCGACCAGCCGGCCCACATGGGCCACGGCATCGTGGATGGGCTGCGGGCTGGCCATGTCGATGCCTGCCATCTGCAGCAGATCCAGCGGCGGCCGGGTGCCCCCGGCCTCCAGCACGCGCAGCCAGCGCTGCACTGCGGGCTGGCCTTCGTGCTGCACCTTCAGCGCCATCGCGGTCGACGCGACCAGCCCCACGGAATAGGTGTACGGGTACAGGCCCATGTAGTAGTGCGGCTGGCGCATCCAGGTCATGCGCGCACCGTCGTCGATGGCCACCGTGTCGCCCCAGAAGCGCTGCAGGATCTGGCCCTTGCGCTCGTTCAGCACGGCGGCGGTGATCGACCCGCCCGCCTCGGCCAGGGCATACACCTGCCTTTGCAACTCGGCCTCCAGCAGGTGGGTGACGAAGTTGTGGTGGTAGGTGCCCAGCACCTGCAGGATGACGGCGCGGCGCATGCGCGGGTCCTGGCTCTGCGCCAGGATGTGCTGCGCCAGCAACATCTCGTTCATGATCGACGGCGCCTCCACGAAGGGCATCGCCGGGCGCGTGTTCACCGCGCGCTGGTGGGCCATTGCCAGGCCGAAGTGCCCGCCGTGTCCCAGCTCATGCGCCAGCGTGAACACGTTGCGCATGGTGTCCGACCAGGTGATCAGGATGTACGGGTGCACGCCGTAGGGCGAGGCGCAGAACGCGCCCGACGACTTGCCGGTGTTGTCGGCCCGGTCGACCCAGCGCTGGGTCATGGTGCGGCGGGCGAAGTCGACATAGTCGGACCCCATCGGTGCCAAGGCGTCCAGGATCAGCTGGCAACCTTCCTGGTAGGTGACCGGCGGGTTGAAATCGGCGTCGAGCGGCGCCTTGATGTCGCAGTACAGCAGCCGGTCCAGCCTCAGCACCCGTTGGCGAAGCCGGGCCAGGCGCTGCATGTGCGGTGACAACTCGGCCTGGATGATGTCGAGGATGTTGGTGTAGACCGCATGCGGGATCTTGTGCGGCTGCAGCAGGCAGGCCTCGGTGCTGGGGTGGCCGCGCAGGCGGGCCAGCACCACGTTCTTGTTCACCTCGGTGGCAAAGGTGGCGGCCCAGGTCTGGTTGTAGGCCTTCAGCCCGGCGCTGAACGAGGCCCAGGCGCCGCGCCGCACGCTGGCGTCGGCGTGGGTCTCGAAGTTGGACTCGAAGCCGTTGAACGAATTGGCGTGCACCGTGCCGGCAGCGTCGGTGAACGGCGCGAACTGCAGGTCGCTGGTCTTCGACCGGTGGTACACCATGGACGGCGCGCCCAGCACCTCACCCAGCGCCGCCAGCACCCGCTCGGCCTCAGCACCCAGGCGGTGGGGGCGCAGCGCCAGCAGGTCGTCCAGCATCTGGCGGAAGTCGGCCAGCCCCGGTTCGGTCGCGATGAACTGCTGCAGCAGGCCGTCGGGCAGCGCCAGGATCTCGGAGTCGACGAACGCCAGGCTGGCCCCGGTGCGGGCATGCAGCGCCGACACCTGCGCCATCGCCGCCTGGTGCGGCGGGTGGGTACCGTCCTGGGCATTGCGCAGGTGGGCGAACATCACCACGCGCATCAGCTGCACCTGCAGCGCTTCCATCGCATTCAGGCAGGCCAGCAGCGTGGTGGCGCCGTCCGCCAGGCAGCCCTGGTAGGTGCCCATGGCCTCGCGGGCGCCGTCGACCGCCTGGCAGGCGGCCGCCCAGGCGGTGTCGGACGGGAACAGGTCATCGAGGTTCCAGGTGGCGTCGACCGGAACGTCGGCGCGGGACAGGCGTGTGGGCATGGGAGGGGCGACCTTTCTGGCCGCAGTATCGCAACGGACTTTCGATGCCGGGTCGGTGCGCAGGGCGCGGGATCGCGCATCGCGTCCATCCTCGGGCCGGCGCAGGCCGCGTCTCGCACCACAGACAGGTCGTTGGCGCGAAGGCGCGGCCGCAGCGGCGGGCGCTGCACCAAGGCCGCCTGTGTCGGTGTCCAGCCGGCTTGCCGCCAGCACCGCCAGACGAGTTTGCCGGGGTGGGTCATGAAGGCGGCGATGCGCGCGCCTAAGTCGATCGTGTGTTCGATTGGAAAAACTTAAACACTCAAAAAAAACAAAAGCAATTAAACTCCGTCGGCTGTTCACGCTGACTGCGTGCTCCCTCAACCGTTCGTGAAGACAGGCCCAGCCCCATGTTCCAGCAGATCGTCCCCGTCAACAAAGACCGCCACGCCGGAAAGAAGATTCTTCCGGTCAGCGACTTCCGCTTTGCCGCCAAGCACCACATCGCCTACCTCACGCTGCACGAGTTCGTG
>JBBAPL010000239.1:0-5749 GCA_040400895.1 Aquabacterium sp. | reverse complement strand
CCCTACGCGTCTCGCCGCGCGGCGAAAGACTTACACCACTGGATGGGACGCCAGCAGCGGGCATGGCTGCAGCGGGCCGCCAGGCCTGCACGGCCTGTGGTGCCGGGCTCTGTTCCAGGTAGGCCGAGAGCGGTGCTGCCAGCCTGGCCGGCTGACTAGAGGGCAGCGGCGCTTGGCTGGCCGTGTCGTCCACGGCCGGCAGCTTCAACGCCCGACCGGCGCTGCCCTGCGCATCGCCGCGCCGCTCGGTGAACCGCCCGAGCGATTGCACCAGGTCCGTCACCCGGGTCTGCAGCGCCGCTGGCGGAGCCGCTGCCGCGCCCGACGCTGGCTGCACAGGCAGCGGCGCGGTGGCCAGCCACACGTCGGCCAGCACCTGGATCGACCCGTCCGCGCGGTCGTAGCGGCCTGTCAGCCCGACCAGGTTGCCGTTGTCGACCGCGCTTGTCGCGGCGGCGTCCAGGTGCAGGGAGGTGATGCCCAGGCCGCCCAGCCCCTGCAGCTCACCGGCCTGCGTGCGGCCATCGCTGTTGGCGTCGACCCAGACCTGCAGCGTCTTGAACCCGGGGTCCAGCGCGTTGATGCTGCCGTCGTGGTTGGCATCGAGCGTGGCCAGGGCCACGAAGCCATCGGCTGCATGGCTGCCGTCGGCCAGCACAGTGCCGCTGCCAAACAGTTCACCGCCGTTGTCGATCACACCGTTGTGGTTGCGGTCCAGCACCAGCAGACCGTCACCCGGTGCCACCCAGCCGGTGGACACGGCCGTGCCCGTATTGCCGACGTCGAAGCGCACGCCATTGGCAAGCGCCAGCGTCTGCACGCCGTGGCCATCGAGATCGAGCATCAGCGGCGTGATCGCCCCGTTGCTGGCGGACATGATCGCGGCGAGCTGCGTGGTGGACAGCGCTCCCCGCTGGGCGCTGGACAAGGCCGACAGCTGAACGGTGCTCAAGCCGGCGAGCTGTGCGGTGGACAGCGCCTTGACCTCGGCGGTGGTGAGTGCGCGCACCTGCGCGGTGATGAAGGCGCGCAGCTGCGTGTTGCTCAGCGCGGCCAGGTCTGCTGTCTCCAGGGCGGCTACTTGCCTGGTGCCCAAGGCAGCAATCTGCGATGTCTTCAGCGCGGTGAACTGCGCAGTGGTCAGCGCGTTCCGGCGTGAAGTGCTCAGCGCTGCCACCTGCTGCGTTGTCAGTGCACTGACCTGGGCGCTGCTGAGCGCAACCCACCGCGTGCTGCCCAGTGCACCGAGCTGGGCTGTCGACAGCGCACCGATCTGCCCTGCCGTCAATGCTGACGACTGACCCGTGCTCAGCCAGGCGATCTGGGCCGTGGTCAGCGCCGAAATCCCGGCGGGTGTGATGGCTGCGATCTGGGTCGTTCGCAGCGCTGCAAAGTCGGCGCTCTCCAGCGCCGCGACCTGCGCAGTGCGCAGCCCGGCAATCTGCACCGTCGTCAGCGCAGTGAACTGCGCCGTGGTCAGCGCGTTCAGGCGCGCGGTGCTGAGCGCGACCACTTGCTGCGTCGTCAGTGCCGCAACCTGCGCGCTACTGAGTCGGCCCTGCAGAACTCGCAACCCGTTGTTTCATAACGACTTTCGGGTGAATTCTGATGGTCAATTCTCTAAGGTCTAAATCCAATAGGTATTAATTCCTGGGAGATTGAGGACCCCCGCCGATGGCCACCGACGACTTCTTCCGCTCCCGTCTGGACCAGATGATCGACCTGCGCCATCCGCTGGCGGTGCTGGCGTCGCGGATGCCCTGGTCGCAGATCGAAGCGTCCTTGGCGCCGGTGTTTGCGCACCGTGACCGCAAGGGCCGGCTGAGCGAAGGCGCGGACATGTTCGGCCCGACGCTGGCGGTGGCCGGTGCGGGCATCAGCAACGCAGGCCGCCCGCGCTTGCCGATCCGCCTGATGGTGGCGCTGCTGTACCTGAAGCACGCCTACAACGAGAGCGACGATTCCCTGGTCGAGCGCTGGGCGCAGGACGTGTACTTCCAGTTCTTCAGCGGCCAGGTCTTTTTCGAGCCCCGCCTGCCCTGTGACCCAGCGCAGATCAGCCGCTTTCGGCGGGTGCTGGGCGAGGCCGGGGTGGAGCAGTTGCTCAAGACCACCATTGAGGCGGCAGTGGACATGGGCGCGGTCAAGAAGAGCGAGTTCGAGCGCGTGATCGTCGACACCACGGTGCAGGAGAAGGCGATTGCCCACCCCACCGACAGCCGGCTGCTGGAGGTGGCGCGCGAGAAGGTGGCCCGGCTGGCCAAGCGCGCGGGCATCCAGCTCAAGCAAACCCACGAGCGCGAAGGCAAGACGCTGCGCCGGCGCGCTGGCGGCTACGCCCACGCCAAGCAGTTCAAGCGGCTGCGCACGGTGCTCAAGCGCCAGCGCACGATCCTGGGCCGCCTGCTGCGCGAGGTGCGGCGCAAGATGGGCGGCCTGGCCAAGGAGGCCCGCAGCAAGCTCGAGACCTGGGTACAGCGTGCCGAGCGCATCTACCGCCAGCAGCCCAAGGATAAGAACAAGCTGTATGCGCTGCACGCCCCGGAGGCCGAGTGCATCAGCAAGGTGCGACGTGAAGTCGCACACATCATTGTCTCGCCCGCCCACAAGGTTGGTGACGAGACCGGCCGTTCCGTCGGCCGTAGCCTACCTGTGCATGCGTTGCCGGCAACGGCGGCGTGTGAAGCCACGGGGACAACGTATCGGGCCTTCGGGCCGCGCCGGCTTCCGCGAGGAAACGGCGTCACCTGCCAGCATCAAGGCGGATGGGGTGCCAGGCTGAGTGGCATGGTCAACAGAAGTGAACTGCTGCAGGCATCGTTATGCATGACAAGCCAAAGATGCTGACAGGCTTGAACCAAAACGGTAAGTGGTCGGCTGCGCCTCCCTTTGTTAAGGCGCACACGGATATGAGGACCACCGGTGTACAGGCAGGACCTACCCCACGCGTTGTGATGTGCGCGGAACACGGTAAGCCCGACGAGTCGCCGGCAACGGCAGGTCGACCGCAAGGAAGACTGATGGCCCAGCGGGTAAAGGAATGCGGAGCAAGCGAAAGCCGTTCTGTAATCGAACGGATACGGGCTGCAACATCGTCCGGCGCGAAAGCGCGCTGACTTCCGCGAGGTCTTCCATGGCAAGAGAGACTGACCAACCGCGATCAGGAGGAAGGCAGATGACGGCGTCGGTGGCGCAGGCGCGAGCCTGTGCCGAAGATGCTTGTGCGCCTCCAGCCTATGAGATGAACTGGGACCAGCTTGATTGGGACCAGATCAACGAAGAGGTCACGCGGCTGCAGGCGCGTATTGCCAAGGCTACACAGGCTGGCAGGTGGAACAAGGTCCAGGCCTTGCAACACCTGCTGACCCGCTCGCGCAGTGGCAAGCTGCTTGCCGTGAAGCGAGTGACGGAGAACGCAGGCAAGAGGACGGCAGGCGTTGACGGCAAGATCTGGAAGACGCCGACGTCGAAGATGAAGGCATCGCAAGCACTGACGCACAGGGGCTATCAGCCGCTGCCGCTGCGCCGCGTGTACATCCCGAAGAGCAACGGAAAGAAACGCCCACTGGGCATTCCGACCATGCAGGACCGGGCCATGCAAGCGCTGTGGTTGCTGGCGTTGAACCCCGTTGCGGAAACGACAGCCGACAAGAACTCCTATGGCTTCAGGCCCCGGCGATCGACGGCCGATGCCATCGAACAGTGCTTCAATGCGCTCGCCAAGCGCGACTCCGCGCAGTGGGTTCTTGAAGGCGACATCCGGGGCTGCTTCGACAACATCAGCCATGACTGGCTGTTGAAGCACGTCCCGATGGACAAGATCGTCCTGCGCAAGTGGTTGCATGCGGGATTCATCGACCAAGGCGTGTTGTTCCCCACCGAAGCAGGCACGCCGCAAGGCGGGATCGCTTCGCCAGTGCTGGCCAACCTGGCGCTGGACGGCATCGAAGCCGCGGTGCGCTCGGCGTTGGGCCGGAGCCCGAACGCGCGACAACCGGCCAAGGCGCACGTTGTCCGCTATGCGGACGACTTCATCGTGACTGGCGCAACGCGGGAGCCGCTGGAGCAGCGGGTCAAACCGGCCGTCGAGGAATTCCTCGCGGTGCGTGGCCTGCAACTGGCGCCCGAGAAGACGCTGATCACGCATATCTCCCGGGGGTTTGACTTCCTCGGGCAGAACGTGCGGAAGTACGGGAACAAACTTCTGATCAAGCCGGCGCGCAAGAGCGTGGCTTCGCTCCTGAAAAAGGTGCGTGAAGTGCTGGGAAAGAACAAGGCCGCCACACAGGCGCAGGTGATCATGTTGCTCAACCCGATCCTTCGAGGCTGGGCGATGTACCACCGGCATGTCGTGGCTGCGGCAACCTTCTCACGGATCGATCATCTGGTGTGGACCAAGCTGTGGAGGTGGGCCAAACGCCGCCATCCACGCAAGCCCATGCGTTGGATCAAGGCGCGGTACTTCGAGCGCCACGGTCTGCGTGACTGGGTCTTCGCATGCGCAAGTCAGCCGCCGGAGTTGGCCGTCAAGCCAATGCTGTTCCGGCTGGCTGGGTTGCCCATCAAGCGCCACACGAAGGTTCGCAGTGATGCCAACCCGTTCGACCCGGCATGGACCGAATACTTCCAGCGTCGTGCAAATGCTCACTGAATCTGTTGTGTTGAACCCGGTCCGATCTTGGGCTGCTGGAAGGCTTGAGCCGTGTGCTGGGAAACTCGCATGCACGGTTCTCAGGGGAGGACACGCCGGCAACGGCGTGTCCTTACCCGACGGCAAGGCGCGCCAGCCCTATGAGTTCGGCGTGAAGGTCAGCTTGGCGGTCACCCACCAGCACGGGCTGATGGTGGGCGCGCGCAGCTTCCCCGGCAACCCGTACGACGGCCACACGCTGGCCGCGCAGATCGAGCAGACCAACAACCTGCTGCAGGACATCGGTGTCAAGCCGACCACGGCCATCGTGGACCTGGGCTACCGGGGCGTGGACAAGGACTTGGCGCCAGTGGAGGTCATCCACCGCGGCAAGTTCAAGTCGCTGAGCCCGAAGCAGAAGATTTGGCTGAAACGGCGCCATGCCATCGAGCCGCTGATCGGCCACACCAAGGCCGACCACCGCATGGACCGGTGCTGGCTCAAGGGCGCAGAAGGAGACGCGCTTCATGCGGTGCTGTGCGCGGCAGGCTTCAACATCCGCTGGCTGCTGCGGGCCATCGCCAAGATGGGCCTGGCGGCCATTTTCTTGGCCCTCACCGCGATGGCGATGTACGCCAATGCCATCACACGCACCGCCCCCAGGCAGCAAACCTGCCTGGCCCCCTGATTGCGAGACTTGTCACCCATGCCACGGTCGTGCCCCGAAAAGGGCGAGTTGAATTTCGCAAGGCCGACTAAATACGTGACGGTCTACGAAACGCCGTTCTGGCGCGAGGACAGCAGGCTGGCCATCAGGCGCACCGGCAGGCGCGGGCGCCCGGCGTTGCTGATGCCACCACCGAACTCCAGCTCGTGCGCTCCCAGCAGATCCTCAGCGAGCGCCCGCTTGGCTGGTCGTGCCTGGTGCGCCAGCTTGGGCGCCAGCGCTGCCTCGATCGCCGACCAAGGCAACCGGGTGACCAGCACCGCCAGCGGGTGGTGCAGGGCGATCATCTGCTCGAGACGGGCGCGGAAGAAATCGTCTGTGGCCATCGGCGGGGGTCGGCGGTTTCAAGCTTGAAGCGCGACACCGCGGATGAAATCCGCGGTTAGTGCCGA
>JBBAPL010000238.1:0-5791 GCA_040400895.1 Aquabacterium sp. | reverse complement strand
CGAACACGGCGACCCGGCCAAGCTGATCGCGCTGGTGGGCCTGGACGCGGCGGGCATCGAGGCGTCGGTGCGCAAGCGCTTCGGCGCCGCGCTGTCGCTGGTCAAGCCTGCGGTCAATGACTGACGCGGCCTTGGTGCCGCGATGACCCTGGCCACGGGCCTGATCGACGCCCAGGTGCACGATGCGCAGGCCATGCGCCGTGCGCCCGCCAGCCTGCTGCAACTGGCGCTGATGGACGCGCGCAACCGCACGCTGGGCTGGCTGTCGGCCTTCGACGGCTTGCGGTTCACGGCCAGCTTCGACGGCTTCGACCCGCCCTGGTGGCTGGCCGGCCAGGCCGGCTGGTACCAGGAATTCTGGGTGGCGCGCCATGTGCAGCGCAGCCGTGGCGAGGGTGCGGACCCCGGTGGCATGCGGCTGGCGTCGGTGCACCACCAGGCCGATGTCTGGTTCAAGCCCGCGGGCAGCACGCGCGCGGCCCGCTGGCAGCAGGCCGGCCCCGATGCCGAGGTGCTGCGCCAGTACCTGGCCGACACGCTGGACACCACGCTCGAACTGCTGGACAAGGCCGGCGCCGCCGATCTGGCCGACGATGCCGCGCTGCATGTGTACCGCCAGGCCCTGCACCATGAGGACCGGTTGGGCGAACAACTGGCAGCCTTGGTGCAGGCGCTGGACCTGGCACCCGAGCGCCAGCAGGCCCTGGCCGACCGCGGCCTGTGGCCGGCGCTGCCGGGCCGCGCCCGCCGCGAACCCCTGGTGCTGGGCGGCCAGCGGTTGATGCTGGGGTCGGCGCCCGGTGGCTTTGTGCCCGACGCCGAGCGCTGGGCGCATGAAGTGCACGTGCCCGAATTCGAGATCGACGTGCAGCCGGTGTGCTGGTCGCAGTTTGCCGAGTTTGTTGACGACGGCGGCTACGACGACCGCCGCTGGTGGTCCCCCGCCGGATGGGACCAGTTGGAGGCCAGCGGCCGCCGCGCGCCACGCTACGTGGAACAGGTGTCAGGCGGTGTGCTGGCGCGGCGCGGTGGCCGGCTGCAGCGCGTGCCCGGCACGCAGCCGGTGCTGCATGTGCATGCGCACGAGGCCGAGGCCTGGTGCCGCTGGGCGGGGCGGCGCCTGCCTTCCGAGGCCGAATGGGAACTGGCTGCCACGCTGGCCGGTGCCCGTGGCTTTGCCTGGGGCGAGGTGGCCGAATGGGTGGCTGGCAGCGCACGCGCCTATCCGGGTGGGCCAGCCTGGCCGGTTGAGGCCACCGCCAACCGGGTGCAGCGCGGCGCCAGCGCCTGGGGCAGCACGCGCCTGCGGCACCCGCGGTCGCGCCAGGCGGTGGCGGCCGGGCGAGACGAAGGTTTTGTGGGGTTCCGCAGCTGCGCTGTCTAGGACAGTGCACCCACGCCGCCGCGCGGCGTCACTTCTCGACCAGGCCTTCGCGCACGGCCAGCCGCACCAGCGACGTGACACCGGCCACGCCCAGCTTGGCCATCACCCGGCTGCGGTAGGTGTCCACCGTCTTGGGCGACAGGTGCAACTGCGTGCCGATGGCCGCGCTGCTGAGGCCGTTGACCACCATGGTGACGATCTGCCGCTCACGCGGGGACAGGATGGCGAACGGGTCGGCCGGCGTGTCGTTGGTCAGCGCCTGCAGGGCCAGATCGGCCACCTGCGGGCCGAAGAACCGACGGCCCGCGGCCACGGTGTCGATGGCCAGCAGCAGTTCGGCCGCCCCTGCGTCCTTCAGCACGTAGCCTGAAGCGCCCAGGCGCACCGCCTCGGCCACATGGCGTGGCTGGGCCGACATGGTCAGCACCACCGCCTTGACCGGGGATTCACGTTTCTTCAGGTCTTGCAGCACCTCGAAGCCGGAGCGCTCGCCCAGCCCCAGATCCAGCAACATCACCTGCGCCTGCTGCTGCTGTGCCTCGACCACGGCCTGGGTGGGATCGCTGCTCTCACCGACCACCTGGTGCCCTGCCGTCTCCAGCAGGGCATGCAGGCCGTCACGGAGGATCAGTTGATCGTCAACCAGGTAGATGCGTGTCATGCGGTGCACCCTGGCGAGCAGGGAGGTTGCAAAGGCCGGTGCGCTTTTCGCGTCATGGTGTTCCCTGCGAGATGTGCGAATCCGAATCCGCGCGCAGAGACGATACCAAATGCCGGCCCGGTTGATCCGATTTGAAGCAATGGCCGGGAAAACGCGGGCTTGGTGATGGGGCGGCGCCACGGTCTGATGCGGACCAGCCGCACCGTGGCGGCACACGCCCGCCTGCAATCCTGTCCCGCGCTGTGCGGGCGCCCACTTCGAGCCCTGCCCATGCGACCTTCGACGCCCTTGCGCACAGCCCTTGCCACTGCCTGCTGCCTGGCCTGTGCCGCCCCGGCTGCCCTGGCCCAGACCGAATCGGTGGTGGTCACCGGCTCGCCCCGGGCCCAGCGTGTGCTAGATGCCCCCTTTGCCATCTCCACGGTGGACGCCGCCACGCTGCGCGACGCCGGGCCGATGGTCAACCTGTCCGAGGCCCTGGGGTCGGTGCCGGGCCTGGTGGTCAACAACCGCAACAACTACGCGCAGGACCTGCAGATCAGCGCCCGCGGCTTTGGCGCCCGGGCTGGGTTCGGCGTGCGCGGCCTGCGGCTCTACACCGACGGCATCCCCGCGACGATGCCTGACGGCCAAGGCCAGGTGGCCCACTTCGACCTGGCCGGCGCGCAGCGGGTCGAGGTGCTGCGCGGGCCGTTCTCGGTGCTGTACGGCAACAGCTCGGGCGGGGTGATCGCGCTGTTCGGCGCGCCAGTCACCGCCGCGCAGGCCGAAGCCGGCGTCGATGCGGGCAGCTTCGGCCTGCGCCAGGCACGCGCGGGCGTGGCCGCGCCGCTGGGCGGTGGCTTCGACCTGCGCGCCAGCATGTCGAAGCTGGAGACCGACGGTTTCCGCCCGCAGAGCGCGGCCGACCGCCGCCTGGCCAATCTGCGCCTGGGCTGGCAGGGCGCCAACGACCGCGTGGTGCTGCTGGTGTCCGACCATGCGCAGGACGCCCAGGACCCGCTGGGCCTGAGCCTGGCCGACCTGCAGGCCGACCCGCAGGGCACGGCCGCGGTGGCCACCCAGTTCAACACCCGCAAGACCGTCGCCCAGACCCAGGCCGGCGTGAACTGGCGCCACCAGTTTGCCGAGGGCGGCGTGCTGCGCGAAAGCAGCCTCAGCCTGCACAGCGGCAAGCGCAGCGTGATGCAGGTGCTGGCCATTCCGGCAGCCACCCAGGCCAATGTGCGCCATGGCGGCGGGGTGATCGACTTCGACCGCCGCTACGAGGGCGCCGAAGCCCGTCTGCAATTCGGCTGGCCAGGCGTGGACGCAGTGGCCGGCGTGGCGGTGGAACGCCAGAGCGACGACCGACGCGGCTACGAGAACTTCACCGGCACCAGCGCGGCGCCCACCGCGCTGGGCGTGCAGGGCAAGCTGCGCCGTGACGAGACCAACAGCGCCGAGAGCCGCGACGCCTTCCTGCAGGCCGAATGGGCCCTGGGCCCGGCCCTCAGCGCCACTGCCGGCGTGCGCACGGGCCGCGTCAGCATCGACGTGGAAGACCGCTACACCAACGGCCTGAATGGCGACGACAGCGGCAGCCTGCGCTTCGACTACACCAACCCGGTGCTGGGCCTGCGCTGGAAGGCCGCGCCTGGCTGGGTACTGCATGCCAGCGCGGCCCGGGGGTTCGAGTCGCCCACGTTGGGCGAACTGGCCTACAGCGCCGACAACTCCGGCTTCAACAAGACGCTGCAGGGCCAGACCAGCCGCCAGGCGGAGGTGGGCAGCAAGTGGCGCAGCCCCGCCCTGGACGTGGACGCGACGCTGTTCATGGTGAACACCGACGACGAGATCGGCGTGCGCAGCAACACCGGCGGGCGCGCGTCGTTCCAGAACGTGGGCCGCACCAAGCGCCACGGCGCCGAACTGGCCACCACCTGGCGGCCGGCCACCGGCCTGCGGCTGCAGGGTGCGCTTTCATGGTTGCAGGCCGAATACGCCGATGGTTTCAGCACCTGCACCTCGGCTCCGTGTCCCACGGCCACCAACCCTGCGGTGCAGGTGCCCGCCGGCAACCGCATCGCCGGCACCCAGCGCGCCAGCGCCTGGGCCCAGGCGGCCTGGCGCACCGGCCCCCTGGGCGGGGAATGGGCGCTGGAATGGCGTGCCGCCGCGCGCACCATGGCCAATGACCTGAACACCGCCACAGCGCCTGGCTACGCACTGGCCCATCTGCGCTGGTCGGGCAAGCTGGCGCTGGGCCCCAGCGACGCGCTGGAACTGCTGGCGCGGGTGGACAACGTCTTCAACCGCGACCATGTCGGCAGCGTCATTGTCAACGACGGCAACAGCCGCTTCTACGAGCCTGGCGCGCCGCGCAGCCTGCTGCTGTCGGTGCGCTGGCAGCACCGCTATTGAGTCGGCCCGAAGGATCTGAAGCAGCGCTGGGCCAAGGTGGGCAAGACGCTGCGGCGCCAGGCCAGTGGCCCCCGGCGCTCCCGGAGGTGGCGTGCAAGGCATTCAGCTTGTTCTCGGTGTCTCGCGGCTGGGTACGGGTGCTCTCGGCACGCTCAAGCCACATCGGCAGGTCGCTGACCGCGTTGTCGCTGGCGGCTTCGTGCGCCGGCGACTGACCGTCTTGCGTAGCCGCTTGAACTGCTTGCCATGAGCTGCGCCGCCGGCCTGGCGGCGCAGCGTTTTGCCCTCCTTGGCATGGGTCTGCTTCAGGCTGACGTCGCAGCACCTGGCCGCACCTCACCTTGTGGCGTGCAATCTCCAGCAGCTGGCTGTCCACCGGTGAGGCGATGGCCGTGGACTGTAGGGTCGAGTCCACGATCACCCGCTCGAACTCGGCCGGGCGCACCGCCTTGGTCTGCACCGCGCAGTGGGTGGCTGCGAGCAACTGCTCCAATGCGTCCTCGCCCAGCACGCGCCGGAAGCGCCCGATCTGGGTGGGGTCGCCAGGCAGGCGCGGCTCGTAGTCCCGGATGCCGCTGAAGAACTGCCATTACAAGTTCTCGGCCCAGCGTTCGACGAGTTCCTCGTCACTCAGGTTGAAACTTTGCTTCAGATACAGCAGGCTGGCCATCAGTCGCACCGGCAGGCGCGGGCGTCCGGCGTTGCTGATACCGCCACCGAACTCCAGGTCGTGCGTGCCCAGCAGATCCTCAGCGAGCGCCCGCTTGGCTGGTCGCGCATGGTGCGCCAGCTTGGGCGCCAGCGCCGCTTCGATCGCCGACCAAGTCAACCGGGTGGCTAGCACCGCCAGCGGGTGGCGCAGGTCGATCACCTGCTCGAGACGGGCGCGAAAGAAATCGTGTGTGGCCGTCGGCTGCGGTCCTCAATCCCCCGTAAGCTGCAACCTATTGGATTGAATTCGGCAGGATCTGACCATCTGATATCACCCGAAATTCTCTATAAAACAACGGGTTATGGGATTTCGCCGGGCCGATTACCAAGCAAGCTACGGCGAAGTGGTCGCTTGGTACATAAGCAAAGTCCGTTATTCGTCTTATTCCTCGTTAAGGAAGTTTGAGGGCGACCAAGTCGTTTATGAAGGCTTGAATGTTGGCCTTGATGGCGCCTTCATTCGCAAGCTTTAACCGTTCAGTGCCAATAAAGGCATCAGACACTGAGGCGGTATGACTAATTTGGATCACTCGGCTATAAATCTCTTTACGAGACTGGGTTTCAATGAGGGAGTAACGAACTGGCCGGCCTCAAGTTTGAAGCGCGACACCGCCCAACCTGTAAGGTGTCGC
>JBBAPL010000237.1:0-5795 GCA_040400895.1 Aquabacterium sp. | reverse complement strand
CCAGACTGTCGCTCAGGCCTTGGTCGAGCACGCGCGCCAGAACCATCTGTCCGGACTGGTGCTGGGCCACAGTGGGCAGACGCCGTGGTGGCAGCGCCGAACTCTCGGCCAGGCGGTGGCCAGCCTCGCGCCCGACATCGATCGCATCGAGGTCGGCCAGCCGCTGCGCACCCGGCCCTCGCCGGCGTCGCCCCCGACGGACCTGGATGTGGCTTCCAACACCGGTCTCGTGGTTCGTCGATACGGCCTGGCAACCGCGGCCTGCGCCGCCACCACCGTGCTGACCCACCTGCTGGTGCCGTACTTCGACCTGGCCAACATCGTGATGGTGTTCCTGCTGTCGGTGGTGGGGGTGGCGGTGTGGCAGGGGCGCGGGCCCGCCGTGCTGGCCGCATTCATGAACGTGGCAGCTTTCGACTTCTTCTTCGTGCCGCCGCGCCTGTCGTTCGCAGTCTCCGACGTGCAGTACCTGCTGACCTTCGCGGTCATGCTGATCGTCGGCCTGGTCACCGGGCAGTTGACGGCCGGGCTGCGATTCCAGGCCAGCGTGGCCACCCACCGCGAGGCACGTTCGCGGGCGCTGTTCGAAGCTGCACGCGACTTGTCCAACATGCTCACCAATGAGCAGGCCATCGATGTGGCCGGAACCGTCATCGCGCGCGAGTTCCGGGCTCAGGTGGCGATCTACGTCCTCGACATGAAGGACCGGCTGCAGCCGCCTGCCACGGATGCAGGCGGGCTGGACTTCGGTACCGCCCAATGGGCGCTGGACCACAACCAGCCTGCGGGCCTGGGCACGGACACGCTCGCCGGCAGTGCCTGGCTCTACCTGCCGCTGAAGGCGACGATGCGTTCGCGCGGTGTGCTGGCTGTGCAGCCGCGCGAACCGCGCTTCCTGCTCGTCCCGGAGCAGCGGCAGCAACTGGAGACCTTCGCTGCACTCACGGCCATGGCCCTGGAGCGGGTGCACTACATCGAGGTGGCGCAGAGCGCCACGGTCCAGATGGAGTCCGAGCGCCTGCGCAACTCGCTGCTTGCCGCCCTGTCGCACGACCTGCGCACACCGCTGGCGGCGCTGGTCGGCACGGCCGAGATGCTGGCGATCAGTCAACCCCGGCTCAGCGACCAGCAGCTGGAACTGGCCACGAGCCTGAGCGAGAAGTCACAGCGCATGGCCGACATGGTGACCAACCTGCTCGACATGGCCCGCATCCAGAGCGGCGAGGTCCGGCTGCGGCTGGACTGGCAGTCGATGGAGGAGATCATCGGCGGCGCCGTGAAGCATGCGCAGGGCGCCTTGGGTCGGCGTCCGCTCAGCGTTCACATCAATCCCGGCGTGTCGCTGGTGGAGTGCGACGCCGTACTGATAGAGCGCGTGCTGGCCAACCTGCTGGAGAACGCCGGCAAGTACACACAGGAGCAGACGGCGGTGGAGATCCTGGTGCGCGCGGCGGATGCTGAACTGCTGGTCAGCGTGCGTGACCATGGCCCCGGTGTGAGCAAGGGCCAGGAGGAAGCCATCTTCGAGAAGTTCACGCGGGGGAATGCAGAGTCGGCCACCCCGGGCGTTGGCCTGGGCCTGGCCATCTGTCGCGCCATCGTCGAGGCGCACCACGGCCGCATCTGGGTGGAACCGACGCAGCCGCACGGCGCCACATTCACCTTCAGCCTGCCGCTGGGCACACCGCCGACCGTCGACTTGTCCGATGATGGGGCGCCCATCACCCAGAAGCCGGAGCCCTGATGTCCACGCCGACGCCCATCGCCCTGGTGCTCGAAGACGAGCGCGAGATCCGCCAATTCGTGCGCACCTCGCTCGAGGTGGAGGGCTGGCAGGTGGTCGAGGCCGGCAACATCAAGCAGGGCCTGGTCGAGGCCGGCACGCGACGGCCGGATTTGATCATTGCCGACCTCGGCCTGCCCGACGGCGACGGGGTCGACTTCATCCGCGAGGTGCGCACCTGGTCGGGCGTGCCGATCATCGTGCTGTCCGCGCGCACCCACGAAAGCGAGAAAGTGGCGGCCCTGGATGCGGGTGCCGACGACTACATCACCAAGCCCTTCGGCGTGGCCGAACTGCTGGCGCGCACGCGGGCCAACCTGCGGCGGGTGCGGGCCGGCCGGGCTGCACCCGATTCAACGTTCCGCTTCGGCGATGTCGAGATCGACCTGGCCGCCCGCATCGTGAAGAAGCGCGATGCCGAGGTTCACCTGACACCGATCGAGTACCGCCTGCTGGGCGTGCTGGTCGCCAACGCCGGAAGGGTGCTGACCCACCCCTTCTTGCTGCGCGAGGTCTGGGGGCCCACCCACTCGGAAAGCACGCACTACCTGCGGGTCTACATGGGCAACCTGCGCCAGAAGCTGGAAGACGACTCCGCACAGCCCAAGCACATCGTCACCGAAACCGGCGTGGGCTACCGGCTGCTGGCGGAGTGAGGCGCATCCAGGCGACGACGGCGTCCGACGTCAGTCAGGTCGAGGGCCGACTGCGCACCTGTTGCAGGGCGATCCGGGTTCCGACCGCGATGGCGCTGAGCTTGAGGAAGGCCCACAGTCCCTCGATCCACAGCGGCTCGTCCAGGCCTGGATGCGGAATCGAACCGCCTGCCCACGCGCTCAGTGCACCTACAGCGGCGAACACGAACCCCAGGCGAGTTCCGTGCCAGGCGGCGAAGACCACCGGCACGGCGTAGAGCGTCGTTGCACGGAGGCTGCCGCCGGCCGTGATGTTCAGCAGCGTCAGGATCAGGAACCAGGCCGCGGCGATGGCAACCACCCGGATCGGGCGCACCTGGGAGGGACTTGGCATGGCCAGCTCCGCCTGCAGCAGAGATCAGCGGCGCCAGCCTTGGGACTGCGAGCGGCGCAAGTGCGTCCGGCCTTGCTGGAGCAGCAGCGCTGCTTCTGCAGGATGCCTGGCGGGCCAGTCTCGATGGGACGATGGTCGAGCGACGACAGCGACGGCAGGTGTGAGCCCGCGGTGCAACCTCCTCGCCGGAGCCCACTGGCGGCCCTGTGTCAGCCGAGTGAACGCACTGCCCGCGGCAGCGACCCAGGCTTCGAGTGATTGCTGGAGGAAGAACGCGCAGGCCTTGGCATTCATGGGGTCCCTTCACACGCCGGTCCGTGTCGCTGGCGCACCGACATTGAACGCCACGGCGCATAAGGATGGTGCAAAGACTCCGCCTGGAGCCATCAAGATTCCATCAAGCCGGCCCGGCGGGCAGGGGCGACGCCGTCGCAGCTGAGGACGTGGCTCCCGGGCCAGTCGCCGAATTGACCTATAAACGGCTCCACTGCAACCTGTGGGCAAGAAGATGAACTCGAACGAAACCCGGCAGGGACTGGGCATGCTCACGCTGGGTGCGCTCGGGGTCGTCTACGGCGACATCGGCACCAGTCCGCTGTACACGATGAAGGAGGTCTTTAACCCGGCGCACGGCGTGCCGCTGGATGCACCGAACATCATCGGTGCCGTGTCGGTGATCTTCTGGGCACTGATGGTGGTGGTGACGCTCAAGTACGTCATCCTGATCCTGCGGGCCGACAACCGCGGTGAGGGCGGGATCATGGCGCTGACGGCGCTGGCCGCTGCTGGCACGCCAGCGCGCCGCACGCTCCTGCTGCTGACTGGCGTGCTCGGCGCGGCGCTGTTCTACGGCGACAGCGTCATCACGCCGGCGATCTCGGTGCTGGGTGCTGTCGAAGGACTGGAGTCGATCACGCCCGCCTTCAAGCCGTTTGTGGTGCCGATATCGGTGGCCATCATCATCGTGCTGTTCATGGTGCAGCGGTTCGGCACCGGTGCCGTCGGCAAGTTCTTCGGGCCGATCATCACGGTCTGGTTCGTGGTGCTCGGCGTGATGGGGGCGCTGCAGGTGGTGAAGCAGCCCGGCATCCTCGAAGCGCTCAATCCGCTGGAGGCGATCGCCTTCCTGCAGGCGCGAGGCTGGCACCTGTTCCTCATCATGGGCTCGATCGTGCTGGCGCTCACGGGTGCCGAAGCCCTGTATGCCGACATGGGCCACTTCGGCGCCCGGCCGATCCGCATCGCCTGGACCGGCCTGGTGCTGCCGTCGCTGGCGCTCAACTACATGGGCCAGGGTGCGCTGCTGATCAGCGACCCGACGGCGCTGGAGAGCCCGTTCTACCGGCTGTTCCCCCAGGTGCTGCTGATTCCCGCCGTTCTGCTGGCCACAGCTGCCTCGGTGATCGCTTCGCAGGCCACGATCTCGGGCGCGTACTCGATGACAAAGCAGGCGATCCAGCTCGGCCTGCTGCCGCGCATGCGCATCCTCAACACGTCGGAGCAGGAGTACGGTCAGATCTATGTACCGCTCGTGAACTGGGTGGTGCTGGCCGCGGTGGTGCTGGCCACGGTGGGCTTCGGCAGTTCATCGGCGCTGGCCTCGGCCTACGGCATCGCCGTCACGGTCACGATGTTCATCACCACGGTGCTGACCTTTTTCGTCGTCCACCATGTCTGGAAATACTCTCTGGCACTCGCGGTGGCCGCCACGTCCATCTTCCTGGTGGTCGATGCCGTGCTGGTGGTGTCCTGCTCGCTGAAGATCATGCAGGGTGGCTGGTTCCCGCTGGTGATGGGCGCGGCGATCTTCTCGGTCATGGCGACATGGAAGCGCGGTCGTGAACTGCTGATCGAGCACATCCGCAGCGACGACCCGGAGTTGCTGCCCTTCATCACCTCGTTGGCCGAGGACGAGACGGCGCATCGAGCAGCGCGAACCGCGGTGTACGCGGTCGCCAACCCGGGCACCGTGCCCCAGGCGCTGATGCACAACATCAAGCACTACCAGGTGCTGCACGAGCAGAACCTGATCATGACCGTGAAGTTCGAGGAGGTACCCAAGGTGCCCCAGGCCGAGCGCGTCGAGGTCACGCCGCTGGTCAAGGGCTTCTGGCGTGTGCAGGTGAACTACGGCTTCATGGATGAGCCCGACATTCCCAAGGCGCTGGAGCTGTGCGCCAAGCAGGGGCTCCCGATCGATCAGAACGCCATCTCGTACTTCCTGAGCCGGGAGATCGTCGTCCCGACGCGAGGCGCCGGCATGGCTCATTGGCGGGAGGCACTCTTCGCGACCATGTCGCGTAACGCCGGCAGCGTGGCTGATTTCTTCAAGTTGCCGCACAACTGCGTGGTCGAGCTCGGCACCCGGGTGCAGATTTGACGTTAGCACCCGACGGCGGCGGGTCGGTCAAGGTCAGCCATCAGGAGAGATGCCAGGTCTGTCTCCACAGCGGACGGCGATGAAGGGGACGACACGACCACGAGTACCCACGAGGGACTTCCGGCCTGCCCGCGAAAGGCCCACAGACCCACACCGCGGATTCCTCAGGCAAAGCGAGCGGATCAGTTCCGGGACGACGACCGAAACATCTCATGGTGCAAGCCCCAATGCTCGACGGCGGCGACCAGTACGCTCGATTCGCCGTCGTCGACCTGCGCGTCGACTTCTGCAAGTTCGACACACAAGCGCAGCAACTTCAGCCGCAGCGCGGGATCCTGGACTTCACCCATCAGGTTCGCCAGCGTGCGCTCGTCCACCGGGCAGGCATCGGCCCACTTCAACTGGTCGCTCGACAGCAAGTCTTCGCAGAAGGTGTCCATCAGCGCGTGCAACTCATGCCGCGCCAGACCCAACTGCTCATGCACGGCAAGGCGGTCGAGCCACTCGATCTCGGCATCTCCGATGTCGCCGTCTGCCACCACCGTCAGGGCGACGATGCGGGCTGCGGCCTGCGGGCTGTTGACGGGATAACTGCGCATCATG
>JBBAPL010000236.1:0-5991 GCA_040400895.1 Aquabacterium sp. | reverse complement strand
AGTCGTTGATTTACTTAGGTGCTTTAGTGGTTGTGAACCCTCGTGATTCACTCAAATGGTGGAGCCGGGGGGAATCGAACCCCCGTCCGCAAGCCATCACCGGCCAGTTCTACATGCTTAGCTGTCTGATTTGAGTCTCGTGGGCCTGATCGCGCAGCAGCACGCTACCAACCCCACCAGTCATTTGAGTCTCGCTTCCGGTTGAATGACACAACCGGACACCAGCCAATGTGAATGACTTCGCAGCCATCAGCGCCAATCGCTTGGCACCTCCGGCCCGGCCCATCGGCCAACCGTTGCGAAGCTCACCGGTTTTTAAGCGGCGAGGGCGTACGAGGTATCGTTCGCAGTTACTTTGTTTCCAGTGGTTTTACGAGCGAACTGGTGCTCGGCATGCCCTGAACCGACTCCGTACCCACGTCGAAGCCAGGTCGGCCCCTGGAACTACACAGTTTAGGCCAGTTCCAGCCAATGCAAGAGCTGATGGGGTGCAGACAGCACATGATCTGCGCCCCAGGCGTCGATCGGGTCGCCCTGTCCCAGGTAGCCCCATGCCACGGCCAGCGTGGCCATGCCGGCAGCCCGGCCGGCCACCATGTCGCGGTGGTCATCTCCGATGTAGGCGCAGGCCTGCGGCGCAACGCCCAGGCGCCGCGCGGCTTCCAGCAGAGGCTCGGGGTGCGGCTTGGCGTGGGGCGTGGAGTCGCCGGCAATCACCACCTTGGCCCGTTGCGACAGGCCCAGGCCTTCGACCAGAGGCGCTGTGAACCGCATGGCCTTGTTGGTGACGATGCCCCAAGGCAAGCCGGCGCGGTCCAACATGTCCAGCACCGGCAGCATGGCCTCGAACACCTGGGTGCTGTGCAGCAGGCGCTCGGCATAGCGCGCCAGGAACGCGTCTTTCAGGGCATCGAAGCGGTCATCGCCCGGCACGGCGCCAAATGCAATGCCAACCATCCCCCGCGCACCTGAGCCCACCATGGGCCGCAACGCGGCATGCGGCAGCGGCGGCAGGCCGTGGTCGGCGCGCAGGTCATTGGCGGCGCCGGCCAGGTCAGGGGCGCTGTCGATCAAGGTACCGTCCAGGTCGAACAGCAGCACGGGCCGCGCCGTCATGACGGCACCCGGCAAGCCAACATGTAGTTCACCGAGACGTCGTCGTTCAGGCTGTAGCGCTGGGTCACCGGGTTGTATCCCAAGCCCTTGAAACTGCCCGCAGCCAGCCCGGCCTCACGCGCCCAGCGTGCCAGCTCATTGGGGCGAATGAAGCGCTGGTACTCATGTGTGCCCCTGGGGAGCAGCTTCAACACGTACTCGGCGGCGACAACTGCCTGCGCCCAGGCCTTGGCGTTGCGGTGGATGGTCGAGAAGAACACCCACCCACCCGGCTTGGCCAGGCGAGCGCAGGCATGCACCACCGACGCTGGCTCGGGCACGTGCTCCAGCATCTCCATGCAAGTCACCACATCAAAGCCAGCCGGCAGTTCATCGGCCAACGCCTCGACCGACACCTCACGGTAATGCAGCCCGGCCACACCACTTTCCAGCGCATGCAACTGTGCCACCCGCAGGGGTTTGCTCGACAAATCGATGCCCAGGACATCTCCCCCGCGCTGCGCCATCGATTCCGACAGGATGCCGCCTCCGCAGCCCACATCCAGGACACGCTTGCCGGGCAAGCGGGCCTGCTGGTCGATCCAGTCAAGACGCAGTGGGTTGATCTGGTGCAGCGGGCGGAAGTCGCCCTCGGTGTCCCACCATTGATGGGCCAGGTCACCGAACTTGGCGAGTTCCTGGGGATCGGCGTTGAGGTTCATGGCAGCCATCGTAACGGTTGGCTCGGCCATTGCAGCCGTCATGTGGGCACACAGATCGGCACAAGCAGGCTCGCGCGCTTGACGTCAGGAGATGCCAACGCGTGTGCAGCAGTTGGGCCGCCTGCGCCAAGCCGAGCCCGCCCACGCCAGCCGCGCCCTTGTTGGCCTTGACGCGGTGGCAAACCGCGTCTGCAGCCTCTCTCTCGTCAGCGCCGACTCAAGCAGGATGCCAGCCTCCGACTTCGGTCGTGCCGGCCACGTGCCCAGGCGCTCCTGGCGCGGGATGCATGCGTCGCCATGGGCAGTTTCATGCCTGGCTTCACCGTGCGCTGCGCTACAACCGCTGGCCACGATCGCGGCCAACCATCTGGCGCATGGCGTTTGGCATCCCCATGTCGTCGGTCAGTCACTGTCGTTCGGCTGTCTGTCCTGATGATCCTGCCTCAACGGCCACCGACTTGGACGACCACGACAGCGGCTGGCTGCTCGCGACGGCTGCAGCCGCCGCTCTTTCAGCCGCAAGGCGAGATCGCTCCTGGTCAGGCCGCAGCCATTCACCGCACCGCCAACAGATCTGCGCCGCCTGATCCTGGACCACGAGCGCCTCGCGGTCGATTGCCCGCTTGCCAGGGTCGGCACCGCCTTCGATCCAGGTCTTGTTCGTCGGTTCGCGGCGACGCGCCACGCTTGCTGTCCAGGCTCGGTCGCCTTCACGCAGTTGCACCTGGCTTCATTCGCTGTGATCGACTTTCGGCCAACCTTGCACCCGTCAGAGTAAACCCGCGTCGGACGCACAAACGACAAACCCCGCCGAAGCGGGGTTGGAGTGCTGCGCAGCCCATAGGGCTGCACGGCTTGGCATGGCCCGAAGGCCTGCGGTCACTTCTTGGCGCGGGTACCCACCACTTCGATTTCCACGCGGCGATTCTTGGCGCGGCCTTCGGAGGTCTTGTTGTCGGCAACGGGCTGCTTCTCGCCCTTGCCTTCGGTGTACACGCGGTTCTTCTCGATGCCCTTGCCGACCAAGTAGGACTTGACAGCTTCGGAACGTGCCACCGACAGCTTCTGGTTGTAGACGTCGGTACCGGCGGAGTCGGTGTGACCCACGGCGATGATGACTTCCAGAGCGACGGCCGAGGTCTTGCCGACCAGATCGTCCAGCTTTGCCTTGGCTTCGGGCTTCAGCACCGACTTGTCAAAGTCAAAGAACGCGTCAGCAGCAAACGTGACCTTTTCGCTCACAGGCGCGGCCGGGGCCGGGGCCGGGGCCGGGGCCGGGCGGGGAGCCGGGGCGGGCGCCGGCGCAGCAACGGGCGGCGGCGGCGGAGCGACTGGGCGAGCAACGGGAGCCGGTGCAGGTGCCGGCGCAGCCGCTGGCGGCTTCAGTGCGCCGTCGCAAGCCTGGTTGGCCGTTGCCGGCGTCCAATTGGCATCACGCCAGCACAGCTCGCTGGTACCGTTCTTCCAAACGGTGCCATCGGTGCTGCGCCAGTTGTCGGCACCATTTGATTGGGCAAAAGCCGCAAAGGGTGCGGCGATGGCGGCCGACGCGAAAAGCACCGCCACCTTGTTGAGTTTCTTCATGATTCTCCTCTCGAGGAAAGCCGCAGATGCCTGCGTAATGTCCAAATCGGAAGCAAGAAAAGCCGGCAAACACCCGGTTTGGCAAGCGTTTGCCACCGATGAATCATTGTGCCATAGGCCCTTCAGGCAACTGGATTTTCAGCCGCCTGATGCGTTGTGGCCCCGCTGTTGTTGCATGGCTGCGACACCTGGGCGCCGCATAGAATCATCGGTTGTCGCGCAGATTGGTCTGCGCTGACACCCTGTTGCCCCACGGCGCCGCCCCGCCGCATCTGCATGACGCCCTTCGCCAAGGAAACACTGCCCATCAGCCTCGAAGAGGAGATGCGCCGGTCCTATCTGGATTACGCGATGAGCGTGATCGTGGGCCGCGCACTGCCCGACGCGCGTGATGGCCTCAAACCGGTGCATCGCCGCGTGCTGTTCGCGATGCATGAACTGAGCAACCACTGGAATCGGCCGTACAAGAAAAGCGCACGCATCGTGGGCGACGTGATCGGCAAGTACCACCCGCACGGAGACACCGCGGTGTACGACACCATCGTGCGCATGGCGCAAGACTTCAGTCTGCGCCACATGCTGGTCGACGGCCAGGGCAACTTCGGCAGCGTGGACGGCGACAACGCGGCCGCCATGCGCTACACCGAAATCCGGCTGTCCAAGATCGCCCACGAGATGCTGGACGACCTGGACAAGGAAACGGTCGACTTCGCGCCCAATTACGACGGCAGCGAGAAAGAGCCGACGGTGATGCCGGCCAAGCTGCCCAACCTGCTGGTCAATGGCAGCGCAGGCATCGCCGTGGGCATGGCCACCAACATCCCGCCGCACAACCTGAACGAGATCGTCGACGCCTGCCTGCACCTGCTGAAGTCGCCCGAGGCCACAATCGACGAGTTGATGGAGATCGTGCCGGCGCCCGACTTCCCCACCGCAGGCATCATCTACGGTGTCAGCGGCGCACGCGAGGGTTACCGCACCGGCCGCGGCAAGGTGGTGATGCGCGCGAAGTGCCACTTCGAGGACATCGACAAGGGCTCTCGCCAGTCGATCATCGTCGACGAGATCCCCTACCAGGTGAACAAGAAGACGCTGCTCGAGCGCATCGCCGAACTGGTGCACGAGAAGAAGATCGACGGCATCAGCCACATCCAGGACGAGAGCGACAAGTCCGGCATGCGGGTGGTGATCGAGTTGAAGCGCGGTGAAGTGCCCGAGGTGGTGCTGAACAATCTGTACAAGCAGACGCAGCTGCAGGACACCTTCGGCATCAACATGGTGGCCTTGATCGACGGCCAGCCCAAGCTGTGCAACCTCAAGCAGCTGCTCGATATCTTCCTGGAGCACCGACGCGAGGTGGTGACGCGCCGCACGGTGTTCGAGCTGCGCAAGGCGCGTGAACGCGGCCATGTGCTGGAAGGGCTGGCGGTGGCGCTGGCCAACATCGACGAGTTCATCGAGACCATCAAGACCAGCCCCACGCCACCGGTGGCCAAGGCCGCGCTGATGGCCAAGAGCTGGGATTCCAGCATGGTGCGCGAGATGCTGCAGCGCACCGAGGGCCAGGCCGCCGGCGGCAGCCGCGCCTACCGGCCTGAAGGCCTGCCCGACAGCTACGGCCTGCAGGCCGACGGCCTGTACCGGCTCAGCGACGACCAGGCGCAGGAGATCCTGCAGATGCGCCTGCAGCGCCTGACCGGGCTGGAGCAAGACAAGATCATCGGCGAGTACAAGGAGGTGATGGCCGTCATCGCCGACCTGCTCGACATCCTGGCCAAGCCGCAGCGGGTGACCACCATCATCAGCGACGAGCTGACAGCGGTGAAGACCGAGTTCGGCCAGACCAAGCTGGGCGCGCGCCGCAGCGTGATCGAGCACAACGTGCAGGAGCTCGGCACCGAGGACCTGATCACGCCCACCGACATGGTGGTCACGCTGAGCCACACCGGCTACATCAAGAGCCAGCCGCTGGCCGAGTACCGTGCGCAGAAGCGCGGCGGCCGCGGCAAGCAGGCCACCCAGACCAAGGAAGACGACTGGATCGACCAGCTCTTCATCGCCAACACCCACGACTGGATCCTGTGCTTCAGCGACCGCGGCCGGGTGTACTGGCTGAAGGTGTGGGAAGTGCCGCAGGGCTCCCGCAATTCACGCGGGCGGCCCATCGTCAACATGTTCCCGCTGCAGCCGGGCGAGAAGGTGACCGTGGTGCTGGCGCTGACGGGTGAGTTCCGCCGCTTCCCGGCCGACCACTTCATCTTCATGTGCACGGCGCTGGGCACAGTCAAGAAGACGGCGCTGGATGAATTCAGCAACCCGCGCAAGGCCGGCATTATTGCCGTCGATCTGGACGAGGGCGACCAACTGGTGGGCGCCGCGCTGACCGACGGCAAGCACGATGTGATGCTGTTCAGTGACGCCGGCAAGGCGGTGCGCTTCGATGAAGACGATGTGCGCCCGATGGGCCGCCAGGCCAGAGGCGTGCGCGGCATGATGCTGGAAGACGGCCAGCATGTCATCGCCATGCTGGTGGCGGAAGATGAAACCCAGAGCGTGTTGACCGCCACCGAAAACGGCTACGGCAAACGCA
>JBBAPL010000235.1:0-6018 GCA_040400895.1 Aquabacterium sp. | reverse complement strand
AGGCCAGACACGGTGGCCTGGTGGGCGCGCAGGCCGTCCAGCAGCATGCGGCCTTCCACGCCGACGTCGGCCGACAGCAGGTTGCCGAAGCGCTTGCTGAGGAAGCCCGCCGCCCGGCTGGCAATGTTGATGTACTTGCCCACCAGGTCGCTGTTGACGCGGGCGATGAAGTCGTCGGGGTTGAAGTCGATGTCTTCCACCCGGGCGCTGAGCTTGGCCGCCAGGTAGTAGCGCAGCCATTCGGGGTTCAGGCCCAGTTCCAGGTAGCGCAGCGGGCTGATGCCGGTGCCGCGGCTCTTGCTCATCTTGTCGTTGTGGACGGTGAGGAAGCCGTGCACGTGCACATGGTCGGGCACCTTGCGGCCGGAAAAGTGCAGCGTGGCCGGCCAGAACAGGGTGTGGAAGGTGACGATGTCCTTGCCGATGAAGTGCACCTGCTCCAGGCCGGGCTGGGCCAGGTAGGTCTCCATGTCCTCACCGCGCTGGGTCAGCAAGGCTTCCAGCGACGCCAGGTAGCCGATCGGCGCATCCAGCCAGACATAGAAGTACTTGCCCGGCGCGTCGGGGATCTGGATGCCGAAGTAGGGCGCGTCGCGGCTGATGTCCCAGTCACCCAGCCCTGGCTTGCCTTCCTCGTCGCGCACAAACCATTCACGCACCTTGTTGGCGACCTCGGGTTGCAGCTTGCCGTCCTGCGTCCACTGCTCCAGGAAGGCGACGCAGCGCGGGTCGCTCAGCTTGAAGAAGAAATGTTCGCTGGTCTTGAGCACCGGCGTGGCGCCGCTGAGCGCCGAGTACGGGTTCTTCAGGTCGGTGGGGGCGTACACCGCGCCGCAGTGTTCGCAGTTGTCGCCGTACTGGTCGGCCGTGCCGCACTTGGGGCAGGTGCCCTTGATGAACCGGTCGGGCAGGAACATGCCCTTCTCGGGGTCGAAGAACTGCTCGATGGTGCGGGTCTCGATCAGGCCGTTGTCGCGCAGCCGGCCGTAGATCTGCTGGGCCAGGCGGTGGTTCTCGGGCGCGTCGGTGCTGTGCCAGTGGTCGAAGGCGATGTGGAAGCCGTCGAGGTAGGGCGCCCGCCCGGCGGCGATGCCGGCGACGAACTGCTGCGGCGTCAGGCCGGCCTTTTCGGCCGCGATCATGATCGGCGCGCCATGGGCGTCGTCGGCGCAGACGAAGTTGACCTCGGCCCCCAGCATGCGCTGCGCCCGCACCCAGGTGTCGGCCTGGATGTATTCCATCATGTGGCCGATGTGGAAGGCCGCGTTGGCGTAGGGCAGGGCGGTGGTGACGAAGAGCTTGCGGGGCATGGGGGCCATCCTGGACAGGGAACCTTTGAGTTTAGTGCTGTGATCCTGCCTGGCCCTGATGGAACAGGGCGCGCGCTGCCGTGCCATGCATCGGTGTGCAGGGGCCCTGGCACGCTGCCGAGGTGCGGCCCGAGGCTCAGGTGCCGGGCGCCAGTTGCTGGCGCAGGTGGTCCAGCAGCGCCCGGTTGCGCAGCAGCCGCATCCGGTCGGGGGCGGCCACGGCGGTGATCTGGTTGCCGAACTTGGTCACCGGCGTCCAACCCTCCAGCAGGCGCAGCAGCCGGCCGGCGGCCAGGTCGGCCGTGCACACGTAGGCCGGCAGCAGCGCCACGCCCAGGCCGGCCACGGCTGCCTGGGCCACCGCGTCGGGGTTGTTGGCGTGGTACCGACCCTGCACCCACACCGTCTGCTGCACGCCGCTGGTGTTGTCCTGCAGCACCCAGGCGTTGTCGGAGCGTTCGCGCCAGTAGCTCATGCAGGGGTGGGCCTGCAGGTCGGCCGGGGCGTGCGGCGTGCCCGCACGTGCCAGGTGTGCCGGCGCGGCGCAGACCACCCAGTCCAGCCGGGCCACCGGGGTGGCCACCAGGTCGGGCAGGCCGGTGGCGCTCATGCGCAGCGCCAGGTCGATGCGCTCGTAGGCAATGTCCATCAGCCGGTCGCCGAGCAGCAGGTCGATCTCGATGGCCGGGTGCCGCGCCAGAAAGTCAGGCAGCAGCGGCGCCAGCACCTGCTGCCCCCAGGACACCGGCGCGGTGATGCGGATCTGGCCGGACAGCTCTTGCCGCAGGTCGCGCAGGCGTTCGTCGGCATCGGCCACGGCGCGCAGCGCATTGCGGGCGAAGTCGAGGTAAGCCTCACCGGCCGGGGTGAGTGCCACGCGCCGGGTGCTGCGGGCAAACAGCGTGGCCCGCACCGCCTGCTCCAGTTGCGCCACCCGCTTGCTGACCACGCTCTTGCTCACGCCCAGGGTCTGCGCGGCCGCGCTGACGCTCAGGTGTTCGGCCACCTGCACAAAGGCCGCCAGCATGTCGGTGGAGAGTGTCACTGTCGCCCGATCGAGAACAATCGGTTTGCATTCCAGCCGATGATTTGCGCCAGGTCAATGCCTAGACTGCCTGCACGGTGTGGCGCCTACCGCCGCCAGAGCGGCGCCTCCGCACCGGTCTTGCCCCCCAACACTGCCACTGGAGACAAGCATGCAGGTGTACGCCGATCCGATCACGGTCAATTGCCGCAAGGTGCTGGCCGGCCTCGACTTCCTCAATGCACCGTTCGAGCGGGTGCACGTCGACTACTTCAAGGCCGAGCAGAAGGAGCCCGCCTACGTCGCCATCAACCCGAACGCCAGCGTGCCGGCACTGCGCGACGGCGACTTCGTGCTGTGGGAGTCGAACGCCATCCTGCAATACGCCGCCGACAAGTTCGGCCGCGACCAGGCCTATCCGCGCGACCTGCAGCGCCGTGCCGACATCAACCGCTGGCTGCTGTGGGAATCGTCGAGCTGGTTCCCCAGTGCCTATGTCTTTCTGGTGGAGAACTGCGTCAAGCCACTGCTGGGCGCCCAGCCCGATCCGGCGGTGCTGGACGCGCAGGCCGCGCAGTTCCACAAGCTGGCCGGCATCCTGGACGCCCGCCTGGCGCAGAGCGCCTGGGTCTGCGGCGACACGCCCACCATTGCCGACATCGCGCTGGCTTCGCCCATCCACCTGCATGCCTGGCAGCAGCTGCCCCTGGCCGACCACCCGAACCTCAAGCGCTGGATGACCGAGCAGGTCGAGCAGCTGCCCTGCTGGAAGAAGACCTTCGTCGGGCCCGGATTCACCCTCACACCGCCCGCCAACTGACATGACGATGCCGCCCCTGGGGCCCGCCGTGCGTGCCACCCTGAACTACAGCGTGGACAACGGCATCCCGCCCGACTACTACTTCTACGAGCCCGACCCGGCCGTCCAGCTGAACCCGCCGGGCACCGACCCGCATGAAGTCGACATCCACGACGGCTGGCCCCAGGTGGACCGGTTCTCGCTCGACCGCGAGGGGTTCGAGCTGCACGATTTCATCGGCCGCTTCGACCTGTTCGACGACGACGCGGCGATCCATGCGCGCTTCTACCCGCAGGTGGTCGACCATGTGCGGCGCCACACCGGCGCCCAGCGGGTGGTGGTGTTCGACCACACCATCCGCAAGCGCCTGCCGGCTGACCTGAAGCTGCAGACCGAGGTGCAGCGCCCAGCGGTGCTGCTGGTGCACAGCGACTACACCGTGGCCAGTGGCCCGCAGCGGGTGCGTGACCTGCTCGGCCGCGAGGCCGAGCCGCTGCTGCAGGGCCGGGTGGCGTTCTACAACGTCTGGAAGCCGCTGTACCAACGGGTGGAGGAACTGCCGCTGGCCATGTGCGACGCCGCCACCCATGATCCCGCCGATCTGCTGCGCATGGACCTGAAGTACCGCGAGCGCACCGGCGAGATCTACGTGATGCGCCACGCGCCGCAGCACCGCTGGGTGTACTTCCCGAAGATGGAGGCGCACCACGCGCTGATGTTGAAGACCTACGACAGCAGCACCGATGGCCGGGCGCGGTTCATGGGGCACAGCGCCTTCGAGGACCCCACCACCCCCCCCGGCGCGCCCAGGCGCGAGAGCATCGAAGTGCGGACCATGGCGTTTTTCTAGGGTTCCAGGCACAGCGCAGCAGCACGCCAGGGTCGTGGCTGTCGCGCAAGGGGCAAGCCGCAGGGGGGCAGCCCGCTCCGCTAGACTCGTGGCCACTCTGGCGTTGGGCCGTTCCGGCGCGCGCCACCCCCTTTTTTGACACCTCTGCCGCCCACAGGCGGCCACCGCCATGTCCGCCCTGAACGAAGCTGCCCTGCTGGAAGCCCTGAAGACCGTCGTCGACCCCCATTCCGGCAAGGACTTCGTCAGCGCCCGTCAGGTGAAGAATCTCAAGATCGACGGCGACGAGGTGGCCTTCGACGTGGAGCTGGGCTACCCGGCCAAGAGCCAGTTTGCCGGGTTGCGCCGCCAATTCGTGGCGGCGGCGCGCACCGTGCCCGGCGTGGGCAACGTCAGCGCCAACGTCACCAGCAAGATCACCGCGCACGCGGTGCAGCGCGGCGTGCAGTTGCTGCCGGGGGTGAAGAACATCATCGCCGTGGCGTCGGGCAAGGGCGGCGTGGGCAAGAGCACCACCGCCGTCAACCTGGCCCTGGCGTTGGCGGCCGAAGGCGCCACCGTGGGCGTGCTGGATGCCGACATCTACGGCCCCAGCCAGCCGATGATGCTGGGCATCAGCGGCCGCCCCGAGAGCCTGGACGGCCAGAGCATGGAGCCAATGCAGGGCCATGGCCTGCAGGTGGCGTCGATCGGCTTCCTGGTCGACCCCGACCAGGCCATGATCTGGCGCGGCCCGATGGCCACCCAGGCGCTCGACCAGCTGCTGCGCCAGACCAACTGGCGCGATGTGGACTACCTGATCGTCGACATGCCGCCCGGCACCGGCGACATCCAGCTGACGCTGAGCCAGCGGGTGCCGATCACCGGCGCGGTGATCGTGACCACGCCGCAGGACATTGCGCTGCTCGACGCCAAGAAGGGCCTGAGCATGTTCGAGAAGGTGGGCGTGCCGATCCTCGGCCTGGTGGAGAACATGGCGGTGTACTGCTGCCCCAACTGCGGCCACACCGAGCACATCTTCGGCGCCGACGGCGGCAAGAGGATGGCAGAGCAGTACAAGCTGGACTACCTGGGCGCGCTGCCGTTGAACATGAGCATCCGCGAGCAGGCCGACAGCGGCCGGCCCACGGTGGTGGCCGACCCCGACGGCGAGATCGCCGGCATCTACAAGACCATGGCGCGCCTGATCGCCGTCAAGATCGCCGACAAGGCCAAGGACTTCTCCGGCAAGTTCCCCAGCATCAAGGTCAGCAAGGACACCTGATCGTCAGGCGGCCGCCTCCCAGGGCGGCACGGCGGCGCCGTTGGCTGCAGCGGCCGGTGCCCCGGGCAGCGTCGGGGTGGTTGGTGCCGCAGGAGCCGCGGGCGCGGCCGCCTCCCCGAACACCTGCTCGCCGCCCAGCGCGTCGATCAGCTCGCCGATCATCGGTGCCAGTTCGCCGGTGGCGATCGCGGCATTGGCGTCGAAGCCTTCGTCGCCATCGGCCACCCGGCCTTCGAACACGCCGTCGAGGAAGGCGATCTTCTTCAGCTGCAGGCTCTCGGTCAGGGTGAACGACACCCGGTCGTTCCAGGTCAGTGCCAGCCTGGTGGGGCGCTTGCCGGCGGCGATGTGCTCGCGGATCTCTGGCAGGTCCAGCGGGTGGCGGGCATAGCGCACCACCGGCTTCTCGCCGTCGGCAGCCTTCAGCTCGCAGTCGCGGTCGATGGTGAAGGGTGTGGGCGGCTCGCCGCTGACCAGCCAGTCGGCCATCGCTGCCTCGGGCGATTGCGTGGTGTTGATCAGCTGGGCCGACAGGCCCGGCAGCACCTGGGTCAGCGCGGTCAGGGTCTCGTCGGCGCGGCTGGCGCTGCCGGCGTCGATCACCAGCAGCCGGCTGGCCGGCGAGATCCACACCTTGATCGACGCCCGCTTGGTGAAGGCCATCGGCAGCAGGTCCAGCAGGGCCTGGTCCTTCAGCTCGCGGGTCTCTTTCTTGCCGGGCTTGCGGCCGGTGGTCTTCTCGATCTGGGCGGCCAAGGTCTCCACCTGGCG
>JBBAPL010000234.1:0-6218 GCA_040400895.1 Aquabacterium sp. | reverse complement strand
CACCATGTCGGGCGTGGACGTGGCCAGGACGATCAGGTCGATGTCGGCCGGCTGGCAGCCGGCGGCTTCCATTGCACGGCGGGCGGCCCCCACGGCCAGGTCACTGGCATGGGTGTCGGCGTCGACGAAATGGCGCGCATGGATGCCGGTGCGCTCGACGATCCAGTCGTCACTGGTTTCCACGCCGCGCAGTGCCAGCTCAGCCGCCAGGTCGGCATTGCTCAGGCGCCGCGGGGGCAGCATGCTGCCGGTGCCGACAATGCGGGTGAAGCGTGGCAGGCCGGGGGACGAAGGCGCGGGGCTGGGGTTCATGCGGCTTTGGCAGGCGACTTGGCGGCGACCGTCAGGGTGATGTCGAGTTCACCCGACGCACCGGCGGTGCCCGCCAGCGTGTTGCGGATGCGGTCGTGCACCCGGTCGAGCAAGCGGTTGCGGGCCGCATCATAAGCCCGGGCCAGGGCCCGCTCGAAGGCGAAGGCGTCGGACGATCCATGCGCCTTGAACACCAGGCCGCGCAGGCCCAGCAGCGCGCCGCCGCTGTAGCGCCGGTGGTCGAGCCGGGCCTTGAAGCGCTTGAGCACCGGCATGGCCACCAGGGCCGCCAGCTTGGAGAACGGCGTGCGGGTGAACTCGTCCTTGATGATCTGGCCCAGCATGCCGGCCAGACCTTCGCTGGTCTTGAGCGCCACGTTGCCGACGAAGCCGTCGCACACCACCAGGTCGGTCGTGCCCTTGAAGATGTCGTTGCCTTCGACGTTGCCGTGGAAGTTGATCTGGCCGGCGGCGCCGGCGTCGCGCAGCAGTTCGCCGGCGCGCTTGATCACCTCGCTGCCCTTGATGGTCTCTTCGCCGATGTTGAGCAGGCCGACGCTGGGGTCGTCATTGCCGTCGAGCGCGCTGACCAGGGCACTGCCCATCACGGCGAACTGCAGAAGATGTTCGGCGCTGCAATCGACGTTGGCGCCGAGGTCGAGCACCTTGGTGAACCCGCCCTTCTGGTTGGGCAGCAGCGCGGCAATGGCCGGTCGGTCGATGCCGTCGAAGGTCTTGAGCACATAACGCGCCAGCGCCATCAGCGCGCCGGTGTTGCCGGCCGAGACGCACACATCGGCGGCGGCCTGGCCGCCTTCGCCCGGCTTGAGTTGGGTGATGGCCACGCGCATCGATGAATCACGCTTCTTGCGCAGCGCCACTTCCACCGCGTCGTCCATCGCCACCACCTCGGTGGCCGTCACCAGCGTGGTGCGCGGCCAACCCTTGGCGGGTGCCAGGGCGTCGGCAGTGCCGACCAGCACCAGGTCGGCCAGCGGATGGGCGTCGAGGAAGGTTCTGCAGGCCGGCAGGGTGACCGACGGGCCATGGTCACCGCCCATGCAATCCACCGCCACACGGACTCGGGCCAGCGGCTGCAGGGCGGATTGCAAATGGGGCGTGGGCACGGCAGGCAACAGTGGGGTTCGGCCGTTCAGGCCGGCAGGCAGCGGGACAGGGGCGACAGCTTCATGACGCTAGGGGATGCAGGACGGCGACACAAGCGGGGCGCGCCCGGGAGACCGTGGCATGCACGCACTGCGGCGGCGCTGTGCGCTGAGCACGCGCCAATGACAAGACCCGGCCTCGCAGCGGGCGGGGCCGGGTCTCGGCGATCTGCATCCTGGGCCAGCACCGGTGTGGGCGGCACGGGCCGCCCCGGTCGGGCAACAGGTCAGGCGTCAGCCTTGGTCTTCAGCACCTTGCGGCCGCGGTAGAAGCCAGTCGGGCTGATGTGGTGGCGCAGGTGAACTTCACCAGTGGTGGGCTCGATCGCCGTGCCCGGGGTCACCAGGGCGTTGTGCGAGCGGTGCATGCCGCGCTTGGAGGGCGACTTCTTGTTCTGTTGAACGGCCATGGGGAATCTCCTGAATCGGGCTCGGGTCGCAGGCTGGGCGCAGAGACATCCTCGGCACCATGCGAAAAGCCCACGAGTATAGCACCCGTGCCAGTCGGCTGCACCAGCCCAGGCTCAGCCGCCGTCGCCGGGCGGTGTGGAAGACTTCAGCCGTTGCAGCGCTGCAAACGGGTTTTCGCGCTCGGGCACGTCGTCGGGTGCGCTCGCCTCGGCCAGCGGCACCGGCAGAGGCTGCGGGCAGAGATCATGGCGGGGCACGATGGGCAGCGACAGCAGCAGTTCGTCCTCGACCAGCTCACGCAGGTCGAGCGATTTGCTCAGCGCCAGCACGTCCTCTTCGATCTCGGCATCCAGCGCCTCGGCCTGCGCCTCGCCACGCACGAAGCGCAGACGCTGGTCGATGTCCAGCGGCACGCTGAAGGGCTGCAGGCAGCGCTGGCAAGTCAGCCACACCGGCGCCCGGGCTTGCAGGTGCAGCCACAGTTCGGCATCGCCACCGGCCACGGCCACGCGCTGGCCCTGGGCCTGCCAATCGGCCACTGACAGGGCGGTGTCCTGCGGCGGGGTTTGCAACTCGGCCAGCCGCTTCAGGCTGGCGCCGGGCCAACTTCCGGCCAGCTGCGCAGCATCGGCGATGAAGGCGGAGACATCCAGCCGCAACGCATCATGGGGGCGTTTCATCGGGCCAGTGTACGGGGGTGGCGTGGAACAATCCGCCGCATGACCCTGCCCCCGCACGCCAGCCCGGCCCACCACCGCCCGCCGCTGGTGCTGGGGTCCACCTCGCCCTACCGCCGGGAGTTGCTTGCCCGGCTGCGGCTGGATTTCAGCGTGGATGCGCCACAGGTCGACGAGAAGCCGCAACCCGGCGAAGCGCCGGCCCGGCTGGCCCAGCGGCTGGCCATGGAAAAGGCGCTGGACGTGGCGAGCCGCCACCCGGGCGCGGTGGTGATCGGCGCCGACCAGGTGGCCGAGCTCGACGGCCAGCCCATCGGCAAGCCCGGCAACCACGCCCGCGCGGTGGCCCAGTTGCGGGCGATGCGTGGTCGGCAGGTGGTGTTCCACACCGCGGTGGCCGTGGTGCGGCCCGACACCGGGTTTGCACAAGGACTGCTGGCGCCGGTGGCGGTGCAGTTCCGCCCGCTGACCGACGCCGAGATCGAACGCTACCTGCGCCTGGAGCAGCCCTATGACTGCGCCGGCAGCGCCAAGTGCGAGACGCTGGGCATCGCCCTGCTGGAGCGCATCGATTCCGACGACCCCACAGCCCTGGTGGGCCTGCCGCTGATGCGCACCTGCGCGCTGCTGCGCCTGGCCGGCATCGACCCGCTGGCAGCCTTGGCATGACCGCCCAGCCCGGCCAGCTGCTGCTGGTGCCCAACACCCTGGACCTGGGCACCGACTGCGAGGTGCCGCTGGACGCCGTGCTGCCGCGCGCGGTGATCGAACGCGCCGCCGGCCTGGGCCACTGGGTGTGCGAGAACGCCAAGACCACCCGCGCCCTGCTGAAACGGGTGCACCAGTTGGTGCCGCTGGCGCAGCCGCTGCAGCAGATCCAGATCACCGAGCTGCCGCGCCCGCTGAAGGGCGGCGGTCAGGGCGGCGGCAAGCCCACGGCACCGCCCGACCTGCGGCCGCTGCTGGCGCCGGCACTGGCCGGACATGACATGGGCCTGCTGTCCGAGGCCGGCTTGCCAGCCGTGGCCGACCCCGGCGCGGCCCTGGTGCAGGCTGCCCATGCCCTGGGGCTGGTGGTGGTGCCGATGTCGGGCCCCACATCGCTGCTGCTGGCACTGGCGGCCAGCGGGCTGAACGGCCAGAGCTTCGCCTTCGTCGGCTACCTGCCGGTGGAGCCCGCGGCGCGCGCGGCCCGCGTCCGCGAGTTGGAAGCGCTTTCTCGACGCGCCGGCCAGACCCAGATCGCGATCGAGACGCCCTACCGCAACGACGCGCTGCTGGCGGCGCTGGTGCAGCACCTGCAGCCCACCACCCAGCTGGCGGTGGCCAGCGGCCTGACGCTGCCCGATGCCCGTTGCGAGACGCGCACCGTGGCCGCATGGCGCCAAACCAAGGTGGCCGCGTTGGGCGGCCGGCTGCCGGCGGTGTTCAGCTGGCTGGCCGGCTGACCAGGACCAGCAGGGACTCAGTCAGGCCTTGCTGCCGCCACCCAGCAACGACGCCACCTTGCGCTTGCTGCGGATGTTCGGCGACAGGCCACGCGTCGGGGCCGAAGCCGCCGCCGCGGCGGCGCCCTTCTGCTCCCAGGCCGGCTTCTCGGAACCATCGGCCGGCGGCTCGTAGGGCTTCTCGAAAAACGGATCGGCCGGCGGCTGCGTGCTGCGGCGCGGGCGGTCGAATTCACGCGGGGCGCGATCAGGTGCGGGCTCGCGGGCGGCGCGCTCAACTTGGCGGGCCGGTTCGACGTCGTCGCTGCGCGCCGGGCGCTCGTCGATGCGCTCGCGTTCACGCTCTCTGTACGGGGCGCGCTTGGGGCGGTCATCCACCAACTCGAACGGTTCCACGTCGATCTTGGTCTTGATCAGGCGCTCGATGTCACCCACCAGGCGCATGTCGTCGCGGTCGACCAGGGTGACGGCCAGGCCGGAGGCGCCTGCGCGGCCGGTGCGGCCGATGCGGTGCACATAGTCTTCGGCGTTGAACGGCACGTCGAAGTTGAAGACGGCCGGCAGATCGGCGATGTCGAGCCCGCGGGCAGCCACGTCGGTGGCCACCAGCAGATCGACCTCTCCGGCCTTGAAGGCCTGCAGGGCCTTCAGGCGCTCGTCCTGGCTCTTGTCGCCGTGCAGGGCCTGGGTGCGCATGCCGTCGCGCTCGAAGCTGCGCGCCAGGCGGGCGGCGCCCAGCTTGCTGTTGACGAAGATGATGGCCTGGGTCAGCGCGCGGGTCTTGATCAGCTGGCGCACGGCGGCGCGCTTGTCGTCCTCAGCCACGCTGTAGAAGCGCTGTTCCACGTTGGTGGCGGTGGCGTTGGCGCGCGCCACCTCCACGGTGATCGGGTCCTGCAGATAGCTCTGCGCCAGCTTCTTGATCTCAGGCGAGAAGGTGGCCGAGAACAGGAGGGTCTGGCGGTTGCCCTTGGGCAGGTAGCTGAGGATGCGCTGCAGGTCGGGCAGGAAGCCGATGTCGAGCATGCGGTCGGCTTCGTCGAGCACCACGTACTCGACCTGGTTGAGCACGCAGTTCTTGGCCTCGATGTGATCGAGCAGGCGGCCGGGCGTGGCGATCAACACCTCGACGCCGCGCTTCAACTCGGCCGTCTGCGGCTTCATGTCGATGCCGCCGAACACCACGGTACTGCGCAGCTGGGTGTGCTTGGCGTAGGTCTTGACGTTGTTGGCCACCTGGTCGGCCAGCTCGCGGGTGGGCGTCAACACCAAAGCGCGCACCGGATGCCGCGCGGGCGACATCGACGCCGTCTCGTGCTTCATCATCTTCTGCAGCAGGGGCAGCGAGAAGGCGGCGGTCTTGCCGGTGCCGGTCTGGGCGGCGCCCATCACGTCGCGCCCGGCCAGCACCAGCGGGATGGCCTTGGCCTGGATCGGCGTCATCGCGGTGTAGCCGGAATCGGCCACGGCGCGCAGCAATTTGGGGTCGAGCGCCAGGGTGTCGAAGCGCTGCGGCAGAGGCTCGGCGACCGGCTCAGCGGTGCTGACTTCGCCGGCATCGGCGGTGGAGTTGGTGTGATTCATTGGTGCATCATTATCCGCGAGTGCTGGAAACAGGCGCGCGGTGTCCCAGCCGGCGGACGCGGGCGACCGGCTGCCACCCGTAAACTTGGATGATTTTCAACGCCACGGGCGCTGCCGACCGCCGGCCCGGGCTCGGCCGACCCCAGGCCCCAGAGGGACCCACATGAAGTTCACCGCCACCCGCCTGCCCGACGTCGTGATCATGGAGCCTGCAGTGTTCGGCGACGAGCGCGGCTGGTTCATGGAAAGCTTCAACCAGCGCCGCTTCCAGGATGGCCTGGCTGCGCTGGGGCTGCCGGTGCCGCGGCCCTTCGTGCAGGACAACGAATCGCAATCGGTGCGCGGCGTGCTGCGCGGCCTGCACTACCAGCTGCCCCCGCACCCGCAGGGCAAGCTGGTGCGGGTGGTGCAAGGTGCCGTGGTGGATGTGGCGGTGGACATCCGCCGCGGATCGCCCCACTTCGGCCAATGGGTGGCGGTGGAACTCTCGGCCGAGAACAAGCGCCAGCTGTGGATCCCTGAAGGCTTCGCGCATGGCTTCATGGCGCTGACCGACGACGCCCGCTTCCTGTACAAGACGACGGACAACTAGGCCAAGGATTGCGAGCGCGCCAGATCGG
>JBBAPL010000233.1:0-6257 GCA_040400895.1 Aquabacterium sp. | reverse complement strand
CAGTGCCGCCAAGCGCCAGAAGGTCTGGATCGCCCGGATGGTGACCACGAACTGGTCGAAGTCGGTGGGTTTGGTGATGTAGGCATTGGCATGCGTGCGGTAGGCCAGAAGCACATCACTGCTGGCTTCCGATGAGGTGAACACCACCACCGGCGTGGTCAGCAGGGCCGGGTCACGCTTGATCTCGGCCAGCACGGTCATGCCGTGCAGGCCGGGCAGGTTCAGGTCCAGCAGCACCAGGTCGGCGACTGGCGCCACCGCGTGCGGGCCGGCACGCCGCAGAAAGTCCAGTGCCGCATCGCCGGAGTTCACCGCATGCAGCACCGTGTCGGCGGTGGCCGTGGCCGTCAGCGCTTCCTGCATCAGGCGCAGATCGCCCGGGTTGTCCTCGACCAACAGGATGTTCATGTTGTTGTGTTTTCGGTGTGGCCGATCACATCCGGCACTGTGAAATGAAAGCTTGCGCCATGCCCCGGAGTGGAATCTACCCCGATCTGGCCCCCCATGCGTTGCACCACCCGGCGACAGATGGCCAGGCCGATGCCCGTGCCTTCGTAGGCGCTGCGGCTGTGCAGGCGCTGGAACATGTCGAAGATGCGCTGGTGGGCGGCGGGGTCGATGCCGATGCCGTTGTCGGTGACCCGGATGCGCCATTGGCCAGGCTCGCGCACGGCCCCCACATGGATGCGCAGCGCAGCGGGGCCGCGAAATTTCAGCGCATTGCCCAGCAGATTGCTCAACAGCTGCCGCAACTGCAGCGGATCTGCCTGCAATTCAGGCATGGCATCGTGCGTCACCTCTGCCGCGCTGGCCTGCAGCGCGGGCGCCATTTCGCGCAGCACGTCGGCCAGCAAGGCGTCGAGCATCACGGGCTGCCTTGCGCCCGGCTGACCGTCGAGCCGGGCCAGGCGCAGCAGGTCGTGGATCAGCAACTGGGCGCGCTGGCTGCCGTCGACCATGAATTGCAGGAACTCCTGCGCCTCCGGCGCCAGGCTGTCATGGTGGCGCTGCATCAGCAGCTGCCCGAAGCTGCTGACCATGCGCAGTGGCTGGCGCAGCTCGTGCG
This sequence comes from Aquabacterium sp., assembly GCA_040400895.1. GTDB lineage: Bacteria > Pseudomonadota > Gammaproteobacteria > Burkholderiales > Burkholderiaceae_C > Pseudaquabacterium. The sequence goes on along the minus strand of JBBAPL010000233.1, from coordinate 5,191 downwards.
AGACCACATAGGCATAGCGCGACAGTTCCTCGTTGGACTGGGTCAGCGCGGCGCCGCGGTCCGTGGGGTCGAGCGCCTCGCCGCCGATCAACAGCACCCCCACGACACGGGAGTCGGCGTCGAGGTCTGGCTGGAAGCGCAGCTGCAGGCGGTCCGGCCCCCCTTGGTCGCCGCTGGGCACTGGCAGCGTGCAGGTCTCGCCGGACAGCGCGCGCTGCAGCCCCAGGTGCAGCGCGGCCGCAGCCGCCGGTGTATGCAGTTCCGCAACGGTCTGGCCCAGGATGTCGGTGCGCGATTGCCCCAGCCATTGCACATAAGCCAAGTTGGCGTGGCGGTAGCGCTGTTGCGCGTCGATGCAGGCCAGCGGCATGGGCAGGGCGTCGATGCACGACGGCAGAGCCGACTCGACAGCAGTCACAGGCGGACCGGCCGGTGACAGCCGTGGGGAGCGCCCGCCAGGGAACCACAAGCGCAGACAGCGCCGAGTCGCTGCCAGGATCGCAGCACGCATGGACAGCACAGGCCTGACCAGACGGGCCACCACCGCCGCTTGCCTAGATGCCAACTGAGTTCCCCACAACTTTTTCTATATGGATTGTTAGCTGTCGCAGGGTGGTGCATGTTGCGCCACCGCAAAAGATAGACGTCTGTGCGTTGCCGCACCAAAGGTCGTTGGCTGGCTTGCCGGTCAGCGGCAATCCTTGCCGCGGCAAGGCGGCAAGGATGCGCGAAAGCCAGTCTAAAAAATGATAAACAGGTCAAACAAAGCAGGCATGCGTATTGCAATGGTTTACGCCATTCAATCTGTCCTGCATCACGTGAACACCACTCCGCTCCACGATCCGCTGGCCTTCCAGGCCGCCGCGCTGCAGCTGCGCAGCCACCGCCAGGCGGTCCTGGCCTCCAACCTGGCCAATGCGGATACACCCGGTTACCAGGCGCGCGACATCCGCTTTGCCGATGCGCTGCAGGCCCGCATGCAGGGCGGCGACCCGACCCGGCTGTCGCTGGCTGCCACCAATGGCCGCCACCTGGCCGCGCCCGAGGCCAGCGACGGCCCCGCCGCATTGCTGTACCGCAGCGCGCTGCAGCCCAGCGTGGATGGCAACACCGTCGACCCCGACGTGGAGCGCGCCCACTTCGCCGAAAACACCGCCGGCTTCGAGCTGGCCACCGCCTTGCTGGGCCGCACCGTGCGGTCGCGGCAAATGGCTCTCACGGGGCAGCCATGAGCCTGATGCAGGTCTTCCAGGTGGGCGCCAGCGCCACCGTGGCGCAGAGCCAGCGGCTCAACGCCATCGCTTCGAACATCGCCAACGCCGAGACCACCACCTCGGCCAATGGCGAAGGCTACCGCGCCCGCCAGGTGGTGTTCCGGCCCGCGCCGGGCCCGGGTGGCGTGGCGGTGGGTGTGGAGGTGGCGGCGGTGGTCGACAGCCCCGCGCCGTTCAAGCGCCACTACCAGCCTGGCCACCCGCATGCCGACGCGCAAGGGTATGTGCAGGCCAGCAACGTGGACCCGGTGGAGGAGATGGTCAACATGGTGGCGGCCTCACGGTCCTACCAGATGAACATCGATCTGATGAACAACGCGCGCCAGCTGGTGCAGCGCGTGATCGACATGGTGAGGACCTGATGACGACATCCAATGTGAGCGGCCTGCCGGCCAACATCCCGCGTTACGACCCGACGACCGCCAACCAGCCCAAGGCCGCGGGCATGGGCACCTCGGCCGCCGAGACGCAGGACTACTTCATGAAGATGCTGCTGGCGCAGATCCAGAACCAGGATCCGATGAATGCGCAGGACCCGGCGCAGATGACCAGCCAGCTCACCCAGCTCAACACCGCCAGCGGCATCGAGCGGCTGAACACTAGCATCAGCGCCATGCTGGCGCAGGCCAACACCCAGCAGTTCATGGCGAACTCGGCCCTGATCGGCAGCGACGTGCTGGCCGCAGGCGACAGCCTGGCGCTGGGCGTCGACGGCCAGGCCGACTTCGCGCTCAAGCTCGATGGTGCCGCCAGCCAGTCGATGGTCAAGGTGGTGGCGGCCGACGGCAGTGTGGTCGACGAGCTGAGCCTGGGTGCCTTGGGTCAGGGCGTGCACCGCTTCAGCTGGGACGGCGCCGGCTACGACGGCAGCCGCGCCCCGGCCGGCCGCTACCGCCTGTTGCTGTCCACGGTGGACGCCGCCGGCGCGCCGGTCGTCTCGTCCACGCTGACCCAGGGCCGGGTCAATGGCGTGGCGCGCACCGACACCGGCTCACAACTGCTCACCACAGATGGCCGCGCGATCGATCCGGCCGACCTGTTCCAACTCACCAAATCTTGAGGTCATTCCCATGAGTTCGTTCGACATCAGCTCGGCTGGCCTGCAGGCCCAGGCTGCGGCCATCCAGGTCACCAGCAACAACGTGGCCAATGCCTCCACCGTGGGCTACAAGGCCCGCGAGTCGCTCTTCGTGGACCAGTACTTCAAGGCGGTGCAGTCCAGCGGCGTGGCCGGCGCGGCCGATTTCGGCGCCAAGCGGGTCGACAACCAGGGCGCGCTCAAGGGCAGCACGTCGGTGCTGGACCTGGCGGTGCAGGGGCAGGGCATGTTCCGCCTGTCCAGCCAAGTCAGCGGGGACACCGCCAACAACTACTACAGCCGCAACGGCAGCTTCTCGGTCGACAAGGACGGCTACATCGTCAACGCTAACGGCCTGTTCCTGACCGGCTACCAGCCCAACGACACGCTGACCGGCGTGACCAACACGCTGGCGGGCCTGAAGGTGCCGCCGGCGGGCATCGCGCCGGTGGCCTCCACGGCGGGTGACCTGGTGGCCAATCTCGACACCCGCGTGGCCGAGCCGCTGCTGGTGGTGGGTGGCGTGACCACGGCCACGCCCAACACCTTCCGCGCCACCGACACCGACACCTTCAACCACAGCACCACGGTGCAGGTGTACGACAGCAAGGGTCTGGCGCACGAGGTGAGCCTGTTCTTCAAGAAAGTGGACTCCACCGTGGTGGAAGACCCGCGCAGCCTGAGCACCCCCAAGGCATCGGCCACGGCCGTGCAGTACGAGGTCTACATGCAGGCCGATGGCGTGACCATGGCCGCCACTGACGCCGGCAATTCCGGCGCCGCCACCCTGGGCAATGCCGCCACCACCGCCGCGGCCAAGGCCCAGGCGCTGGCCGATGCCTACGACCTGGCCGCTGTCGCCTCGGACGATGCGGCACGCACCTACAACGTGGCGACTGCGGCCTTCACCTCCAGCGTGTCGGCGCAGACTGCTGCACTGGGCAGCCTGGCGGCGGTGCGGCCGAGTGCCGCGCTGAGCAAGGCCTCGCCCGAGACCGCGGCCGTGGTCACTGCGGCCAGTGCGCTGGTCACCGCCAACACCGACCTGAGCGACGCTGTCGTCGCCCTGGGCAAGCTGGAGGACGCGCAGGCCACGGCCGATGCTGCGCTGGCTGCGGCGTCGTCGCTGGACACCGCCACCTACAGCACGCTCACATCGGCCGCCGCCGCGGCAGCCACTGCCGTGTCCACCTACGAGGACGGCGGCTATGCGGATGCCGTGCTGGCCCAGGCCAGCGCGGCCACCAGTTTCGACACCGCCCTGGCCGCCTATGACGGGCTGACCGACGCGGTCACCGACCCCGACGCAGCCGCGGGCGTGGCCGCCATCGCCAAGTACGCGACTGCCACCACCAACGTCGACACGGCCGAGGCGACCGTGGCCACCGCACTGGCCGCCAAGGATGTGGCAGACGCCGAAGCCGTGGCCACGGCAGCGGCCAACAGCGCCGCCGTGGCCAAGACCCGGGTGGCCACGCTGCAGTTCGTCGATGGCAAGCTGCTGGGCTCGCTGACCCGGGTCACGGGCACCGATAAGCCCAGCAGCCCTGTGACGCTGAAGGCCGACCTGGCCGACAGCAATGGCATCTCGCTGTTCAGCGTGGGTCTGGACCTGTCGGACATGACGGCCTACGGCTCGGCCTACCAGGTCACCAAGAACAGCGCCGACGGCTATGCCGCGGGCGCCCTGGCCGACATGAGCATCGACGAGACCGGCCAGCTCACCGGGCAGTACACCAACGGCATGTCGCTGATCGCCGGCCAGCTGGTGCTGGCCACCTTCCAGAGCCCTGACGGCCTGGACCCGGCCAGCGGCAGCGTGTTCAGCGAGACCTATGCCTCGGGCGAACCGGTGCTGGGCATCGGCACCAACAGCTCGTTCGGTGCGGTGCGCTCGCGCATGCTGGAACAGAGCACCACCGACATGGCCGCCGAGCTGGTGAACCTGATGGTGCAGCAGCGCAACTACCAGGCCAATTCGCAGGGCCTGCAGGCGGCCAACACGCTGTTGACCACCGCCATCAACCTGGGCCGCTGATGATCGATCGCATGGTGTTCACCGCCATGGCTGGCGCCCGCAATGCGGTCGACCAGCTGGCCGTGACGACGAACAACCTGGCCCACGCGGCCACGCCCGGCTTCCGCGAGCAGCTGGCGGCCTTCCGCGCCGTGCCGGTGCTGGGCGACGGCGCCCGCACCCGGGTGAGTTCGGTCGACACCACGCCCGGCTTTTCCAGCGTGGGTGGCCGCATCGAGCAGACCGGCAACCCGATGGACCTGGCACTGGAAGGCGACGGCTGGTTCAGCGTGCAGCGCGCCGACGGCTCCACCGCCTACACCCGCACCGGGCGCATGGTGCTGGACAGCCAGGGCGTGCTGCGCACGGCCGGTGGTGCCGCGCTGCAGGGTGACACCGGCAACCTGCGCCTGCCTGCCGGCACGCTGCCCGAGGTGGGTGGCGACGGCGTGGTCTATGCCCGCCGCGAAGGCGAGGTGACCGGCACCCGCGTGGGCCGCCTGCGCATCGTGCGCGCCGACCCAGGCGCGCTGGACCGCGGCGTCGACGGCCTGTACCAGACCAGCCGCCCGCCGGCGCTGGCCGATTCCGCCGCCGTGCGGGTGCGCCAGGGGGCGTCGGAGGGCAGCAACGTGAGTGCGTCCGACGCCATGGTGCGCATGATCTCCCAGACCCGTCTGTTCGACCTGTCCATGCAGTTGGTCAAGAGCGCCGACCAGAACGCGCGCACCGCCAACCAGCTGATCAGCGCCGCCCGCTAGGCGGCCAAGGAGACCTGAATGATCCGATCCCTTTGGATTGCCAAGACCGGCCTGGATGCCC
>JBBAPL010000232.1:0-6318 GCA_040400895.1 Aquabacterium sp. | reverse complement strand
GTACGTCGGCTACAAGTGGGATCTGCTGCCCTTCACCGGCCGCACCGGCCCGGTGTGGGACGGCGGGCTGCCGGCGCTGATCCTGCCCGCGCTCACCCTGGGCAGCGTGCTGGTCGGCCCGATCGCGCGCATCACCCGCACGGCGGTGCTCGAGGTGCTGGGCGCCGACTTCGTGCGCACCGCGCGCGCCAAGGGCCTGAAGGAATGGGTGGTGATCGTGCACCACGCGCTGCGCAATGCGCTGATCCCGGTGGTCACGCTGGTGGGGCTGCAGGCGGCCTTCCTGCTCGGCGGCGCGGTGGTCACCGAGACCATGTTCTCCTGGCCCGGCGTGGGCCGGCTGGCAGTGGGCGCCATCGTCAGCAGTGATTTCCCCACGGCCCAGGGCGCCATCATGATCCTGGCGCTGGCCTTCCTGGTGATCAACCTGATCGTCGACGTGCTCTACGTCGTGCTCGACCCGCGGGTGCAACGTTCATGAACACCACGTCTGCTGCATTGCCGGCTGCACCGGCAGCCGACGCCGAGGTCGGCCGCCGCGCCGGCCTGGTGGCCCGCCTGGCGCGCGACCGGGTGGCCCTGGTGTCGGCCGTGCTGCTGGCGCTGATCGTGCTGTCGGCCATGTGCGCGCCCTGGGTCGCTCCCTACGACCCGTACTACACCGACCTGAACAAGACCATGCAGCCACCCAGTGCCGAGCACTGGTTCGGCACCGACAACACCGGCCGCGACATGCTCAGCCGGGTGCTCTATGGCGCCCGCAACACCTTGATGATGGGCCTGGCCGGCGTGCTGCTGGGTGGCGGGCTGGGGGCGGTGCTGGGCATCCTGGCTGCGTTCTACAAGCGCATCGACCCGTGGATCATGCGCCTGGTCGACATCCTGCTGGCCTTCCCGGCCATCATGATCGGCCTGGCGGTGGCGGCCATCCTCGGTTCTGGCCTGTCGGCGGTGATCTTCGCGCTGGTGGTGTCCACCGTGCCCGATGTGGCCCGGGTGGCGCGTGGTGCGGCCGTCGGCGTGATGGGGCAGGAATTCATGGAAGCCGGCCGCGCCGTGGGCTTGCGCAACGGCACGCTGATCTGGCGCTACCTCACGCTGAACTGCATCTCGACCATCGCGGTGTTCCTCACGCTGCGCTTCGGCCAGGTGATCCTGGTCGGCTCGGCACTGGGCTTCCTGGGCATGGGTGCCCAGCCGCCGGTGGCCGAGCTGGGCATGATGGCCGCGCAGGGGCGCGACTTCCTCTTCATGGCGCCGCACATCGCCACCATCCCCAGCCTGGCCATCTTCGCCATTGTGCTGACCGCCAACCTGCTGGGCGATGCGGTGCGCGATGTGCTGGACCCGCGTCTTCAGACCTGAATTCAACCCAGCTTCAACCGAGCGCAGGCACATGCGCCCCACCACCTGCCCACCGAGGCGCATCAGGAGACACCGATGAGCTTGCATCTGCCCCGCATCTTGGCCACGGGCCTGCTGGCCGCCCTGGCGGCCAGCGCCAGCACGGCCCAGACCCTGAACATGGCCAAGGCCCTGGACAGCCCGCACTACGACGGCCACCGCACCACCTGGAGCCCGACGTCCGACGTGGTTCACATGGTCCAGGACACCCTGGTGGCGCTGGACTGGGACGGCAAGACCGCCGTGCCGCTGCTGGCCAAGAGCTGGACCGTCAGCCCCGACGGCAAGCTCTACACCTTCAAGCTGCGCGACGACGTGCAGTTCTGCAGCGGCAAGAAGTTCACCGCTGCCGACGTGGTCTACAGCTTCAACCGCCAGAAGGACCCGGCCACGCGCGCGCCCTACGCCTGGCGCGCCGGCAAGATCAAGGAACTGCGTGCGCCCGACCCGTACACGGTGGAGTACGAGCTGACCGAGCCCTATTCCGACATGATGGTGCAGCTGACCATGTACAACAACAGCATCCACAACAAGGAGAGCGTGGACAGCCTGGGCAAGGACTACGGCATCAAGGGCATCGACGGCACCGGCCCCTGGTGCTGGGTCAGCTGGCAGCCACGCACCGAACTGCTACTGCGCCGGCATGACGCCTACAAGTGGGGCCCCACGCCGATGTACAAGAACCCGGGGCCGGTGAAGTACGAACGGCTGTCGATCAAGACCGTGCCCGAGGATTCCAGCCGCCTGGCGGCCATGATGAGCGGCCGCTTCGACATCACCAGCCACTTCCCCACCCAGTTCATCGACCAGGCCAAGAAGAACCCGATGCTGACCGTGCAGGAGGCCAGCCCGAGCTTCCAGCTCATGTACTTCGGCTTCAAGGCTGACCGGCCGCTGGTCAAGGACAGACGGGTGCGCGAGGCCATGAGCATCGCCATCAACCGGGCTGAGCTGGTCAAGGGCGTGATGCTGGGCCAGGCCGGGCCGGCCTACACCTACATCCATGAAGGCGCGCTCGATTACAACCCCGCCACCAAGGGCATCGTCAAGGAAGACGTGGCCCGGGCCAACAAGCTGCTCGACGAAGCCGGCTGGGCCAAGAAGGGCGCTGACGGCATCCGCGTGAACGCCCAGGGTGAGCGGCTGGCGCCTGTCGTCTTCATCCCGCAGGTGACCTACTTCCCGCGCATGACCGAAGCCATCCAGGGCTACATGCGCAAGATCGGCGTCGACTGGAAGATCACCGCCCTCGAGTCCACCATCATGCCGGCCAAGCTGAGCGGGCAGGACTTCGACCTGTGGACGGTGAGCGTGCCGTACCTGTCGGCCGGCGAACTGATGATCTTCTACTTCGACTCGGCCCAGATCCCCACGCCCAACCGCATGAACTGGAAGGACGCCGCCACCGACGCCGCCATCAACAAGGGCAAGACCGCATTGAATGCGGCCGACCGCGCAGCCGGCTTCATGGCGGCGCAGGACATCGTGATGAAGGAGCACCTCTGGATCCCGGTGATGAACCCCAAGCTGTACCAGACTACCACCAACAAGGTGAAGAACGCCCGGGCGCACATGCTGTTCCAGTACACCTTCTACAAGGGCCTCGACGCCTCGCCATGACGATGCCCGACACCTCCGGCAGCACGGCCGACGAGCCGCCGCTGCTCGATGTGCGCAATCTGCGCACTTGGTTCCACACCGAGCGCGGCCTGTTCAAGGCGGTCGACGGCATCAGCTTTTCCGTGCGGCGCGGCCGCGCCGTGGGGCTGGTGGGCGAATCGGGCTGCGGCAAGAGCGTCACGTCGCTGTCCCTGATGGGCCTGGTGCCCCAACCCCCCGGCCAGGTGCAGGCCGATGCGCTGCTGTTCGAAGGCCGCGACGTGATGGGCATGTCGGCCGACGAGCGGCGCCTGCTGCGCGGTGGCCGCATGGCCATGGTGTTCCAGGAGCCGATGACCAGCCTGAACCCGGTGCACACCATCGGCGCACAGATCGTCGAGGCCATCCGCGCCCACTCCGACATGTCGTACGACGCCGCACGCCAGCGCGCGCTGGAGGTGCTGGAACTGGTGCGCATCCCGTCGGCCGCGCAGCGCTTCGACGAGTTTCCGCACCGGCTGTCGGGCGGCATGCGCCAGCGGGTGATGATTGCCATGGCCTTGGCCTGTGACCCGGTTCTGCTGGTGGCCGACGAGCCCACCACCGCGCTCGATGTCACCATCCAGGCGCAGATCCTCGACCTGCTGCGCGACCTGCAGCAGCGCCTGGGCATGGCGGTGCTGATCATCACGCACGATCTGGGCGTGATCGCCGAACTGGTCGACGAGGTGATCGTGATGTATGCCGGCCAGATCGTCGAGAGCGCGCCGGTGCAGGCGCTGTTCGACGATCCGCAGCACCCGTACACCATCGGCCTGCTGGGCTCCATCCCGCGGCTGGACGTGGTGCGCGAGCGGTTGTCCACCATCGAAGGCAGCGTGCCAAGCCCGGCCAACCAGCCCGCGGGCTGCCGCTTTGCGCCGCGTTGTCCGTTTGCCGATGCGCACTGCCACGCACAGCAGCCGCCGCTGCGGGCCATGGGTGCGGGCCATCAGGTGGCCTGCTGGAAGGCCCCGGTCGAGCAGACCATGGCACCCACACAGGAACTGGCCGATGTCCAACCTTGAAGCCAACGCGGGGGCACCAGGCGCCGCGCCGGTGCTGTCGGTGCGCGGGCTGGTCAAGCACTTCCCGGTGCAGCGTGGCGTGGTCATCAGCCGCACCGTGGGCCAGGTGCGGGCGGTGGACGATGTCAGCTTCGACATCGCCCGCGGCGAGACGCTGGCGCTGGTGGGTGAATCGGGCTGCGGCAAGAGCACCACCGGCCGGCTGGTGCTGCGGCTGATCGCGCCCACCGGCGGGTCGGTGCAGTTCAAGGGCCAGGAGATCGCCACCGCCAGCGACGAGCAGATGCGCAGCATGCGCCGGCATCTGCAGATCATCTTCCAGGACCCGTATGCGTCACTGAACCCGCGCATGACGATCGCCGACCTGCTGACCGAGCCCATGGCGGTGCACAACATCGGCAGCCCCGCCGAGCGTGCCGACCGGGTGCGTGAACTGCTGCAGCTGGTGGGCCTGCTGCCCGAGCATGCACGACGCTACCCGCACCAGTTCTCGGGCGGGCAGCGCCAGCGCATCGGCATTGCCCGGGCACTGGCGGTGCAGCCCGACCTGATCGTCTGCGACGAGCCGGTGTCGGCGCTGGATGTGTCGATCCAGGCCCAGGTGGTCAACCTGCTGCAGGACCTGCAGAAGCGCTTCGGCCTGAGCTACCTGTTCATCGCGCACGACCTGGCGGTGGTCAAGCACATCAGCGACCGGGTGGCGGTGATGTACCTGGGCAAGCTGGTCGAGATCGCCGACAAGAAGTCGCTGTATGCCCGGCCGCTGCACCCCTACACCCAGGCCCTGCTGTCGGCCATCCCGCGGCCCCAGCCCGGGCAGCAGCGCACCCGCATCCTGCTGACCGGTGACGTGCCCAGCGCGATGCACCCGCCCAGCGGTTGCCGCTTCCACACCCGATGCGCGCAGGCGCAAGACCGCTGCCGCAGTGAAGAACCGGCGCTGCGCGATGCCGGACCGGGCCACCGCGTCGCCTGCCACTTCTTCGAGACCCTGCCACTGCCCGCCGGCGTGGCACCCACCGAACGGCAGGTGCAGGGCCGCTTTGCGGTGCGGCTGGCGGCGTTCGAAGCGGCACGCCAGCCCACGGTGCCGGGTTGACCCTTGGGCGACGGCACGGCCTGGGTGGCTGGGGCACAATGGCAAAAAATAGCACGATCGTTCGATTTCTTGCCATTCCCTGGCGCACACCGCGCCACCCAGAATTCTGCAACCCTGATTTCCATCCTATTTCCATCCAGCCAGGAGCCGCGTGACATGAAGGTATTGGTGCCCGTGAAGCGTGTTGTCGACTACAACGTCAAGGTGCGTGTGAAGTCCGACGGCACTGGGGTCGACATCGCCAACGTCAAGATGAGCATGAACCCCTTCGACGAGATCGCCGTCGAAGAGGCCGTGCGCCTGAGAGAGAAGGGCGTGGTCACCGAGGTGATCGCCGTGTCCTGCGGCGTCACGCAATGCCAGGAGACCCTGCGCACCGCCATGGCCATCGGCGCCGACCGTGCCATCCTGGTGGAATGCGCCGACGAACTGCAGCCGCTGGCCGTGGCCAAACTGCTGAAGGCCCTGGTCGACAAGGAGCAGCCTGGTTTGATCATCCTGGGCAAGCAGGCCATCGACGACGACTGCAACCAGACCGGCCAGATGCTGGCTGCGCTGGCCGGCCTGCCGCAGGCCACGTTTGCCAGCAAGGTGGACATCGCCGACGGCAAGCTGACCTGCACGCGTGAGATCGACGGCGGCCTGGAAGTGCTGAGCCTGAGCCTGCCGGCGGTGATCACCACCGACCTGCGCCTGAATGAACCGCGCTATGTCACGCTGCCCAACATCATGAAGGCCAAGAAGAAGACGCTGGAGGTGGTGAAACCCGCCGACCTGGGCGTCGACGTGGCCCCCCGCATCAAGACGCTGAATGTCAGTGAGCCGCCCAAGCGCGGCGCCGGCATCAAGGTGCCCGATGTCGCCACCCTGGTGAACAAGCTCAAGAACGAAGCGAAGGTGATCTGACCATGGCTGCACTCGTCATTGCCGAACACGACAACGCGTCCATCAAGGGCGCCACCTTGAACACCGTCACCGCGGCCCTGGCCTGCGGCGGCGACGTGCATGTGCTGGTGGCCGGCCACAACGCCGCCGGCGCCGCGGCCGCTGCCGCGCAGATCGCCGGCGTGGCCAAGGTGCTGCATGCAGACGACGCCGGCCTGGGCCATGGCCTGGCCGAGAACCTGGCCGCGCAAGTGGTGGCCGTGG
>JBBAPL010000231.1:0-6390 GCA_040400895.1 Aquabacterium sp. | reverse complement strand
GCAGCCAGTCGAACGCCGGGTTCTTGAAGAAGTCGCCGGGGAACTGCGGGGCGAGCTTGAGCAGCGTCTCCTTGGGCGTGTTGGGGTGCCGCGTGACGGCCTTGCGCGTAGCCCGGTCGCTGCTGTGCGACAACTGCGCCAGCAGTTGCGCCGAGGCATTGGGGTGCCGCGCCAACAGCCGGTCGATGGCGTCGCCCTGGCTGGCGCAGGCGTGCAACTGCGCGGGCGTGGCTGCGGGGTCACGCGCGGTGCGGGTGAGGGCTTTGCGGTCGGTTGCGACGGCGTCGGTCATCGTTGTGTTCCCTCGCTTGCGCTCACGCATCAGCCGGTGACGCCGACGCTGCCCGCAGACAGTTCGCGACCCTCATCGCCTGCGGAGCTAGTTCGCGGACGCTTGTTGGCACGCTTGCCATCCTTCGCTGCATCCAAGCCCCCGGTGCGCCAGGCCATCACGGCGGCCACCACCTCCGGCACTTCATCTTTCTCAAGCAGGGCCTGCTGCGCTGGGGTCGCCTGCGGATGAAGCGCCGCTGCAAGACGCGTGAGCCAATCCTTGGATCGAGCGGCTTGGTTGAGGGAGCGCACCGAAGGCCTCAGGGCTATCAGGTGGAGCCCATCCAGGCCCCTTGCGATGTGGTCTACCCCCCAGGCTGGGACGGGAACAGGCTGCCCGGCCAACTTCAATGCCTCTCGGTCCACGAGACGGCCCACCACCGTGTTCAACCGACCCGCTGTCGGGTTGCCGTCGATTGTTCTTGCGCGTTCGGCTTGCCACCGGCGACCAGTAGCGTATAGACGAACGCTGCGGTCGTCGTCGTTAGCCAGCATCTCCAGCAGATCGTCCCCACTGGCTGGATGTTGAATCACCTTTTTCCGCACGCCCGGATCGCGATCCCTTGCCAACGCTTTCATCAGCACCTGCACAAGCTCTGGGGGTGCTTCAGGATTACCAGCCAGCGCCAGGCGGACGTCCGCCGACTTGTCCCTTGCAAGTTGCTCCATAAGGCGTTGTGGCAACGCTTTGCGACCAGCTACCTTCAGGCGGACCCATAAGCTCTCGTGTTGCAACAACAGATGCAGCGCATCCACCGGCGTATCAAGTCTGGCGGCCATCGCTTGACAGACGGTGGGGTGAGGGTCATTTGCGAGATCTCTCAGCGCGCTTGCTGGAGCAGAGGGGTTCTGCGCAACGGCAAATCTGACGTCTTTATCCCAGGACTTGGCCAGCTCGGCGAGTAGCTCGGGCCGGGCTGATGGATGGTTAGCAATCTGAGCGGCCAAAAACGGAGGACCACGCAGTTCGTCAAGCAGACTGGGAGAGGCATTGGGATTCATTGCGACCGAGCGTCTGATTCCACGGTCATCATCTTTCGCCAAGGACTGCAGCGCGGTGAGGCTTGCGTTCGGGTTTTCGGCCACACAGGACCTGACGGCACTGTCCGCATCTATGCTCAAAGCCTCGAGTACAGCGGCACTGGTGTTTGGATTCTTGGCAATCATCTGGCGCACAGTGCTCACCTGATGTCTGGCGAGCGCCGCAAGGACATCGTCCGCTAGATCGGGCGACGCGATGGGATTCATTGCGACGGAGCGCCGAACGTCCGACAGCTGGTCTTTCGCCAAGGACTGCAGCACGGTGGTGATGCTTGCCTTCGGGTTTTGGGCGACACACCACCTGACTTTATTGTCCGTATCGATGCTCAAGGCTTCGAGTGCAGCGGCACTGGCGTTTGGATTCTGGGCAACCATCTCGCGCACAGTGCTCGACTGATCCTTGGCAAGTGCCGCCAGGACATCGTCTGGTGTCGTTGGATCTCCAGCCATCCTTCGACGAATATTCACGGCCTCATCTTCGATCCACGTACGAACTGCTGCGCGGGCGGGCGCTGCCCCCAGTTCCCACAACCTTTGTCGTTCATGCTGGCCCAGCCACGCTCGCGATTCAAGAGACAGTTGGAACAGGTCGTCAAGCTTGATCAGATCGCCCCAAACGGGGTCACGCCACATCCACTCCACGAAACCATCGTGCAACCGCAAAGCAATCTCGGCGGCCACGCGCTCCAGCGAAGCCGCAGGCCTCCTGGTTTCAACGGCCATCTGCGCTACGGCCTTATGGTGGTGTCGCAGTTGATCCAGCAGATCGGGGGTCTCACCGGCGAAGCCGTCCCATTGCAAGGCACCTTGCGCCAAGCCCACCAGCGAAACTTGCCATTGGTCGGGCAACTTCGGCGCCAGGGCTGGCCACTGCTGCATTTCAGACTGTAAAAGTTCAGTCTCGGCAGCCTGCTTCGCGACAAAGCGGTTGGCATCCTTCTTCAAAGCCACTAGCAGTTTGGGCGGAGCGTTGATGTTGCGTGCGACTGCCGTGCGCTCAAGCCATTCCGTGGACCGATAGGCCTTGACCAGCGCATCGACGGGTGTGTTGGCGTGCGCCAGGGCAAAGAGACGGGGCACGCCAGTCAATCGGCGTGTGTCTTCCAGATCCGTGCAGAGCGGTGCTTTCAGCGCCTTGCCGATCAAGTCGGCCTTCAAGAAGAGAGCCGGTCTGCGCGAAACACGCATGACCTCTGCCGCCAGACTCTGTTGTGGCGCCTCGGAGAAGCAGGCCATCTCATGGCGAAAGCGCGCCACCAACTGTTGATCCGTGAGGCGTGCGGGCAACCGTGGGTAGCCATGCCTGGCTGCCAGAAGCTTCATCTTGTGCCACCAGTGGCGCGCATCCATGATGAGGCGGACATGTGGGCGCAACTCCTCTACGACGCTCAGTGCTGGAGGAGGAAGTGCCTCCAAGCCGAGTGACAGCCAGAGCGACAGCGTCAGTTCCCTGCGGGCTTCCGCCGGGGTGTTCGGGTTGCCAGCCACAGCCCAACTCACGGCAACGCTTCGACGGCCGGCCAGTTTGGCCAGCACCAGTGGCGCTGCGCTCGGGTCGCTGGCGACAGATGTCCAGCGTGCCGCCCGTTCGGACGCTGTGCTCCGTGCCAGGCAAGCAGTTGACTGCACTCGCCTACGTTTCGCAGCGCGGCCTTGGGCCAGGTAGTTGATACCAGTGACAAGTCCTGCCTTGGCCAATGCCGCCAAGACCTTCGCTGAAGTCGCTTCATTGGTTGCAACCCCCTGCCGGACCACCGAGCTTGAGTCATTCGCCAACTCTTCAAGCAGGGCAGACGGAGTGCTTGGGTTCCGGGCGACGACTTCCCTGAGCCGCCGGGCGGAGAGTTCCCTCATCCAGCTAGACCCATCCCGCTTCACGCCCTTCGCCAGCATTTCGAGAAGGCAGGCGGGCGAGCTTGGGTTCCCGGCAAGGGCTTCGAAGACCCTCCAAGAGTCCCCCTGGTACTTGGCCAAGTTCTCCAGCACTGGCACAGGCGTGGCCTCATTGCTCCCCACTGCTTGCAGGACCGAATCGTCCTTGTCCTTGGCAAGGGCTTCAAGCACCGCCTCGGGAGTGGACTTATTGCTGGCCACTGCCTCACGGACCCAGGAATCACTGTGCATGGCCAGATCTGCCAGCACCGTCCCGGGCGCAGCCTCATTGCTGGCTACTGCCCGCCGGACCCAGGAATCGGTGTCCTTGGCCAAATTTGACAGCACCGCGGCGGGCGTGGCGATATTGCTGGCCACTGCCCCCCGAACCGAGGAGTTTGTAGCCAAAGTTTCCAGCACCATCGCTGGCGTGGCCTCATTGCTGGCTACTGCCCACCGGACGGATTCGTAGGAGTCCTGACTCAGTCCCTCCAAGACTTTCGCCGGCGTGAACGGATTGCTTGCCACCGCTTTCCGGACACCAATGTCCGGATGCTTTGACAGGAACGCAAGCAAGTCATCCGCCGATCTGATGGATCGCGCCTGGGCTCGGCAGCCTGAACAATCGGGTTCGTGGCCAGCACGCTGTGACGCAGGCAATCCGATCACCGCAGCCCGACTTTCCGCGCTGAGGTGCAGCCACTGCGCTGGGCCGATCAAATCCCTGCGCCAAAATGAAAGTGCTTGGCCTGGGTCAAGCGCTGCCAAGCCTGCCTCGACTTCCCCGACAAAGACGTTCGCCGTGCCCATCAAGGTGGTTTCTGACTGCGGGCTGCGGATGTGTGCGCGTGCAGCTTGCCCGACCGAACCCTTGACCGTGGTCAGCGCTTCCAGGACTTGCGCGCTGGCCGCCGGGTTCATGGTGAGGGCGAGTTGCTGCTCCAAGCTGCCATGGCGCACTGCCCAAGCCATCAGGGCCTCGGGGCACTTGGCGTTTTTCAGCGCATTCTTCAGCACACCCTGGCCCAGGGTCTGCAGCAGATCGGGCTCCTCGATCAGCAACCAGTCGACGACAGGATTGCTCAGGAAGTCCATCGGAAACTGCGGCGCCAACTTCAGCAGAACATCCTTGGCGGCTGCCGGATGCCTTGCCACCTGCCGGCGTGTCGCCCGGTCAGCACTGTGGGACAGGTCTTCCAACAGGCCCGCAGGCGCCTGCGGGTGACGGGCCAGCAAGCGGTCTAACTCTGGGTCGTACACCGTGCGCAGGGCTTGCAATTGCTCGGCCGTCGTCGCTGGGTTGCGCGCCAAGGACTTGGGGCTGACGTCCAGGTCAGCCGGATCGGGAGGCTGACTCATGGACAAGCCTCCTCCATGGCGAGACAGCGCGTCGCTTCAGCCTGCAATGCGACAAACCGATGCGCGTCCTTGGTCAAGGTAGCAAGCACACCGGATGGCGTGGCCGGATTGCGGGCAACCGCCAGGCGCGCGGCCCAGTCCGTGGAGCGGTGGTACTTCACCAGATCTGCACGGTCGGCGTTGACGTGGCACAGGCCCAAAAGCCGCACCGCGCGATCTGAACTGCGTGCTGCTGCACTGGCCCGCTCAGCGGGGATCAGCAGCACATTCGCCGCGTCAGCGCCCAACAAGCGGGCAATGATGCTGGCCGCTGGATTGAGCAGCATGTCCGCGCATTCCTGGCGGTGCATGGCAACCAGCTCTTCGGCGCTCTGCTTGGCCAGCGCAGGATCTCCTGTGTTCCAGGCAAGGCGTTTAGCAGCCCTGCGCAAACTACTGTGCCAGCGCAGCGCCCTTTCCAATCCCATGTCGACCGGCAGCGGCGCCGCGCCCGAAAGCCGCGACTTCGCATGGGTTCTCACATGCTTGCTGCGGTCCCGGGCTAGCCTTTCCAGCAGGGCCGTTGAAGCCGCGGGGTTGCCTGCAACACACAGGCGAACCTGGGGCTCTGCGTCCTTCGCCAATTGGTCCAGCAAGTGCGGAGGGCAGGCAGCAGATTCGGCTGCAGAGCGCCGAGTGAACCAAAATTCATCAGCGGCCAAGGACTCCATTGAGGCAACTCTTATGGAGCCCGGGGCCGCGGGGTTGTCGGCGAGCCAGTACCTCATATGGTACGGACCGTCGGTTTCGAACAGGTGGACCAGAAGGTGGGAAGGCGTGTTGGCGTTGCCCGCGACTGACTCACGAACCCCCCGTGAGCGATCCCTCGCCAGATCAACAAGCACTGAAGGAGGGGTTGATGGGTTGTCCGCAACGGCTTCCCGAACTTCGTTTGGCTTGTCCTTGGCAAGCACGGCCAGCACCGCCGCGGAAGCTGAGGGATGTCGTGCAACCCACTCGCGCACATCCTGCTTCTTACTGCGAGCAAGTTTCTCCAATGTCACGGGCGAAGTGGCCAAATTGCTTGCCACCGCCACCAGAACATGCTCTTCAGAATCTCTGGCCAACTGATCGAGAAGGCTGGCGGACGTGAATGCGCAACTCGCCACCGTGCGGCGGACGGTTGCCTCCTCATCTTCGGCCAGGGATGCCATCAGATCGAGGCGAGTACGCTCCGGCGTTGATGGATTCTCAGCGACTGCGCATCTCACCCACTCGTCAGGATCGGCAGCCAGGGCTTCGAGCACACCCGGCGGTGTGTCGGCCGACTTTGCGATCAGCAGGCGGACACCGTCGTTCGCATGCTGTGCCAGCGCCTCGACAAAAGCTGCACCGGCGCCTTCCACCAAGTCCTCCAATGAGCAGGTGCCGATGACTGCCAGCCGGTCGCCAAGGCCGAGTGCGAGCCACTGACCCGGGCCGATGAGCCCGCGCCGCCATGCGGCTGTGGGCCACATTGCCGCCAGGCTGGCATTCACACAGCCGAGGAAGGTTGGGTCCAGGTCAGCGACCGCCGCTTGCTCGGTGAGCTTCAAGTGACCCTTGGCCGCTGCACCGGCCAACTTCATGCAACGTGCGACAGGGTTGGACAGCGATCGGGAGTGGCTGGCTTCTTCCCCGTCAGCGACAAGCTTGCGAAGCAAGCCCTCGGGCGCCTCTGCGTTCATCGCAACTGCCAGCTTTTGTTGCTCGTTTCCGTTTTCAACGGCCCAGGTCATGAACGAAACGGGGCAGTGAGCGCGCTTG
>JBBAPL010000230.1:0-6406 GCA_040400895.1 Aquabacterium sp. | reverse complement strand
AGATGAAGGGCGGCGGCCTGATGAAGATGATGAAGCGCATGGGCGGCATGAAGGGGCTGGGCGGCTGACCCTGGACCGCCAGCGCTGAGCGGCCAGCACCAGCAGCGCCAGCACCACCACCCCCAGCGTGCCGGGTTCGGGAACCTCTTGCACACCGCGCGCGCCCTGCGACACCGCCGCGCCCGGCGTTCGCCCAGCGCCACGCCCACGGTCCCTGTCGGTCATCCCCAGCGTGTCGCGCACGCGGGTCAGCCAAGGCAGTTGCGGCGCCAGGTCGGTGGCCACGCCCACCCAGGGCACCGGGCCGCCCAGTGCGGCCTGGGCCACCGTCAGCGCCCGCGTGTCGACCTTCTCGCCCCGGGCGCCCAGCACCGACACGTTGCCGCACACATCGGGCACCATCACCGAATGCAGCCGGCCGCGCGCGTCCCGCACCTCGTACAGGTCGCCGCGCTCCACATGGCCCGCCCGGAAGTTGACCCGGGCGTCGACACACAGCGTGTGTCCGTAGGTCATCGCGAAGGACTGCGGGTTGAACTCACGGCCATCGGTCACGGCCCGGATGGCGCCCGTGCGGATCTCCACCCGGTCGGTGACGGCGCGCACCCGGTGCAGCCGCGCCACCTCCTGCACCACCTCGGGAGGCAGCCGTGCCGCGCGCAGGGCCTGTGCGGTGGTGCCGCGGTAGGGCATGCGGCCGGGCTGGCCCCATGCGCACCCCTGGCGCAGCGCCAGCGGTGGGCCATCGGGTGCCGGTTCGCCAGCGGCCAGCGCCATCGGCACGGCCAGCGGCGCGGGCAGCACCCGGCCGTCATGGCTGACGCCTGGCGGCACCCCCTGCAGCATGGCCTGGTCCACCTGGTGGCCGACAGCCATCAACACCACCACCGCGGCCGGCACAGTGCAGGCCGCTGCTGTGCATGCAAGCAGCCACAGCCCCTGGCGGAGGCGGTGGCCGCGCTGCAGACAGGGCCGGGGCGATGCGATTGGGGACGACACACCTGCATATCGGCCACTGGCCAGGGTTTTGGAGGCACTGCGTCACGCGGCGCATTGCAGCCGGCCCGGTCAACAGCCGACAACCAAAGCGTGAACCGCCTCCGACCACCCACCCGGATTGCCCGCACCGCATTGGGCCTGGGCCTGGGTCTGTGCCTGGCGATGGCGCCACCACCCGCCCATGCCGACGACCCGCCCGCCGCCGGGCCGGACCTGGCCAGCGCCGTGCTGGCCGAAGTGAACCGCTACCGTGCGGGCCGCGGCCTGGCGCCATTGGCCACCGACGCCCGGCTGCAGGCCATCGCCGGGGCGCATGCCTTGGCCATGTCGCAGCAGGGGCGACTCAGTCACGGCGGCTTCCAGCAGCGCTTCGACCGCAGCGGCGCCCGGCTGTGTGTCGAGAACCTGGCCGCCGGCACGCTGCAGCCCGCACGGGTGGTGGCCGCCTGGCAACAATCGCCCGAACACCACCGCAACCTGCTGGAGCCGCGCGTGCAGGTGGTTGGCGTGGCCAGCCACGGCACCGTGGTCAGCCTGCTGGCGTGTCGGTTCGACGCGCCTTGATCAGCTCAGCAGCGCCTGGGCGAATTCACGCGCATTGAAGGTCTGCAGGTCTTCCAGCTTCTCACCCACGCCGATGAAGTAGACCGGCACCGGCCGCTCACGGGCAATCGCCGCCAGGACGCCGCCCTTGGCGGTGCCGTCGAGCTTGGTGACGATCAGACCGGTGAGGCCCAGCGCGTCGTCGAAGGCCTTCACCTGCGTCAGTGCGTTCTGGCCGGTGTTGCCGTCCACGACCAGCAGCACCTGGTGCGGCGCCCCCGCATCGGCCTTGGCGATCACCCGCTTGATCTTCTTCAGCTCTTCCATCAGATGCAACTGGGTGGGCAGGCGGCCGGCGGTATCGGCGATCACCACGTCGCGCTTGCGCGCCTTGCCTGCGCTGACGGCATCGAACGCCACCGCCGCCGGGTCGGCGCCTTCCTGGCTGATGATCTCGACGCGGTTGCGGTCGGCCCACACCGCCAGTTGCTCGCGCGCAGCAGCGCGGAAGGTGTCGGCGGCGGCCAGCAGCACGGTCTGCTCGGCATCGGCCAGATGGCGGGTGAGCTTGCCGATGCTGGTGGTCTTGCCCGCCCCGTTGACGCCCACCACCATCACCACCGTGGGCTGGAACTCGCCGACCACCAGCGCCTTCTCCAGCGGTGCCAGCAACTCCGTGAGCGCGTCGCCCAGCAGCGCCTTCACCCGCGCCGGGTCGGTGGCCTTGGCGTCCTTGACCCGCCGCTTCAGGTCGGCCAGCAGGAACTCGGTGGCCTTGACTCCGGCGTCGGCCATCAACAGGGCGGACTCCAGTTCCTCATACAGCGCGTCGTCGATCTGGGTGCCGGTGAAGACCTGGGCGATGCTGCCACCAGTCTTGCGCAGGCCATTGCGCAGCTTCTCCAGCCAGGTCTGCCGGGTGGGGGCGGGCAGCGGCAAGGCTGGGTCGGCGACCGTCAGCAGGGACGCCAGGGGCACAGGCGTCGCCACAGGTGCTGCCTGCGCGGCAGGCACAGGCAGGGGTGCTGGCATGGGCAGCGCGACCGGAGCCGGCGCAGCCACCTCGGTCGCGGCGGTGGCGCCGGTGATCTTGCCCACCGCCGCCTTCCACCAGGACGTGCCACCCTCCGGCACCGCCAGTGGCGTGTCAGGCACCGCCAGTGGCGTGTCCGGTGCCGATGGCGTGTCAGGTGCCGGTGTGGCAGGCGGGGCCAGGGTCGGCTGGGCTGGGGCGGCATCGGGTGCAGCAGCCGGCTTTTTCTTGAAGAAGCTGAACATTTCTCGCGAGGTTGGAAGCGGCAGTGGTGGCCCGCGGAATCAGCCGCTATAATCGCGGGCTCATGGCGCTTTAGCTCAGTCGGTTAGAGCGACGGAATCATAATCCGCAGGTCCGGGGTTCGAATCCCTGAAGCGCCACCAACATCAACGAAGGCCCGCAGAAGCACAGCTTCTGCGGGCCTTTTGCTTTGTGCCCGGGTGAGCCAACCGGTGAGCCAACTGCCCCATCGAGGGCACGAGGACGCCATGCACAAGCTCCCGAACCTGTACCGCAACAGGCTGGGCACCTACTACCTCCGCATCACGATCGCTGGTCGGGAGATCAAGCGAAGCCTCGGGACCAAAGAGCCCGCCGTGGCCAAGAAGGCCGCCCTGACCTTTGCCCTGGCAAAGGCGGGCGGAACGGCGGCTCTCGGTTCGCATGAGGCCGCCTGCCTCGCAGCCCCCAGCGATCAATTTGTTACTTCTCGGCGAAACGAGTCGATACAACTTGGGGCGCGTCCGCCTAACGAAATTTTCCAGGTGCTCGATAGATGTAGGGCGACCACTACCAAAGAGGACCCTATGCTGACCACTCCGACCGCTTTTTCGAAGTTCGATGTCCTGCTGCCCAACGGCATCAAGCTGCTCGGCATCAACGACGACAGCGAGGCCCAACGAGCGGCCTTCTTCCTTCGCGAGGCCCTGAACGTAGCGGGCATCGATCCGAGCTACTACATGACCAAGCTCGAAGAGGCGGTCGAGGCGACCAAGGCAAAGCAAGCCGCGCAGGCCCCAGCAGCGGGCAAGAGCAAGCCGTTCACCAAGGTTGCTGCCCTGTACCTGGCAGAAAAACAACTCGACAACGGCCGCAAAACGCTGGAAGACAAGCAGGCCACCTTCGACACCTTCGTCGAACTCTTTGGCGATCAGGACTTCAACGCCATCGGCGCCGAACAGGCCGTGGCCTACAAGCAGCGCTTGCTTGCCCAGGCGCTGTCCATCGTGCGCATCAACAGCAAGCTGAGCCACCTCAACGAGCTGTTCCGCTGGGCCGTCAACAACGGCTTGCGCCACGCGGGCAACCCGTTCGAGACGATGCGCGTGAGCACCAAGGGCAAGATCAAGCAGCAGACCAAGAGCTACGTCCCCTTCTCCGACGAAGATTTGCAAGCGATCTTCGAGCCGGCGCGCTATGCCGCGTTCATGGATAAGCCAGACTACTTCTGGCTGCCCTGGATCGCCCTGCACTCGGGCGCACGCATCGAGGAATTGGCGAGCCTGACGATCGACCAGGTGCGCACCGATGCCGCCAGCGGCGTGGTCTACCTCGACATCCAGAAGGCCAAAAACCTGAACTCGGTGCGCCAGATCCCGCTGCACGACAGCATCTTCTCGGCTGGCTTCCTCGATTACGTCGCTTCGGTCAAGGCGATGGGCTACACCAAGGTCTTCCCTTACCTTGTCGAAGGCAAGAACGGCTACTCGAAGAACTGCGGCCGTCGCTTCGGTCAGTACCTCGACACGCTGGGCATCACCGACGAGCGCAAGACGTTTCACAGCTTCCGCTCGACCTTCATCACCCGTCTGAGCGAGCAGAACGTGAACCCGGCCATGTTGATGTCCATCGTCGGGCACTACGAGCAGCACAAGGTCGACCTGAGCAGCCCGCACTTCCAGAATTACCAAGGCAAAAAGCTGCTGACTGCGCTCAAAGAGACGGTGCAGCGCTTCTCCGTGCCGGGTGTGGCGATGCCTGCGACCTGGCCGAAGCTGCCGCGCAAGCCTAGAAGCCTGAGCCTGCGCAAGCGCATCTCCGAGACCAGCCCCCGCCGCTGAGTAACTGCCGCCCAGCCTGGGCGGCCCCTTCTCAAACCGATTTCCGCGACCTCCTAACGGGGGCCGCTGGGCGCAGCGTTGTCTGGTTTCCCAGACTCCTGCACCCGATTTGACAGCGCCAAACCGAAACAACAAGGAGATTCACATGGCCAACTACAACCAACTCATGCAGCACGCCGCCCAGCCGAACAACTGGCTGATTGAAGACCTGATGCTGCACAGCGATCAACTCATGATCGCCGCAGCGCCGAAGGCGGGAAAGTCGCTGATGGCGATCCAACTGGCGATTGCCGTCGCCTCTGGCGGCGATTTCCTGCGCTGGAAGGTCACGAACCCGGCCAAGGTGCTGTACCTCAACCTGGAAATCGGTGAAGCCCCCTTCGCCAAACGGGTGCAGATGCAAGCGGCCCAGCTGTCGCTGCAAGAGATGACAGTCCTAAACAACAACTTGGAGGTCATCTCCGACCTGCGCACTATCGACATCGAAGCGCCCGACGACTACAACAAAGTGCAGCAATTGGTCGTGCTCCACAAGCCGCAACTCGTAATCTTCGACGTGCTGGCCCGATGCCACAGCAAAAACGAAAACGACAACTCAACGATGAAGTTTGTGTTGCAGCAACTGCGCAAGGTGGTCGGCACCGCCGCGACCGTCGTAGTTCACCACAGCCGCAAAGCGCCGCAGGGCATGGAAGATGCCAACCTTGGCCCCAGCTCAATGCGTGGTGCATCAGCCGTGCATGGCGAAGTCGATCTGGCGATCACCCTTACCAAGCGTTCCGCCAAGGACGGCAAGTTCAGTGTCAGATTCAGCGCCCGCAACATCAACGAGCCCGACGAAATGTTCATGGACCGCGACCCCGCGACACTGCTGCTCGCCGAAGTCGCCCCGCCCATCGCCAAGCTGGCAGAGGTCATGCAAGGCGGCTTCCAGATGTCGCGTCGCGCCAAGGTCAAAGACATTCAGGCGCACGTTGCGAAGGAGTTCGGCGTCGGTGAACGCCAGGCGCGCCGCATCCTCGAAGGCGCGATCCGAGACGGCCTTATCAGCCCCCAGCGCGAGGGCACAGAACACTTCTACGACGTGAAGAACACGAGCCTGATCCAGTGCTTTGACCCCATGCCGAAGGCAGCCTGAGCCAGCGGCCAGAGTTGACTGGACATCTGGACACGGATGCAGATTTCGGCATCAATGTCCGGATGTCCACCCCGCCGCTTCCGACGACTGGACTTGCGAAAGCTCGTTTCGTGCGCCTCAATGGTTCTCATGATCCCCACGAATCGAGCGTCGCTGTCTTTACAGGTCGACAATCTGCTGAAAGTCAGGTTGTCGATGCTTGACTTGGACGAGTTTCCTTCCTTTCTGGCCGATATCCGGATCACGCTCTCGGCCCTGTGCCATGCGATTGCCGAGCCCCTCGACCTGAGCACGCCGGCCCTTTACCACTACCGCGCGCTGCTCGCCAAGTTGCAGGTGCGTTTGAACGACGCAGAGCGAGAGTACGCGGCGCGGCAAGCCGAGCAAGTGCAGCAGCAGATGGCGGCCGAAGGCGACGGTCGCCGTCGCGGACCGGGGCACTTTGGCAAGTGGCGCATGCGACCCAGCCCGCCGCTACCCGACGATCAGCAGTAGCCGGCCGCCGAGAGCGCCACGCAGACGCGAAGCCCCGCAACAGCGGGGCTTCTGCTTTTCTCCCCATCCTCGTAGGAAGGGGGTATGCGTCCGGCCAAGTCATCTTGACGCAGGCCGCCGGCAGGTCGCCGTTCT
>JBBAPL010000229.1:0-6407 GCA_040400895.1 Aquabacterium sp. | reverse complement strand
CAAGCATCCTTGGGCCACCTCACTGCCGCAAGATGACTTCGCCGGACGGATACGTGGAAGCGCAGTTCGACCACGACATCACGGCCTTCAAGGCCGAGATCAGGGAACTGGAGTCCGAGGCGTTGCATGCCAGCGGCACGGCCAAGACCCAGCTGCAGTCCAAGCTCGCCATCACCGAGACCCGCCTGGACGGTGCCATTCACCGAGGCCAGCAGCGCCTAGACATGCTGAAGCGGGAAGCCGATGCCAAGGCGGAGTCTCTGATGCTGCAGTTCAGCCAGACCAAGGGCGATGTCCAGGCGCGCATCGAAGACCGCATGAAGCGGGTCAAGAGCGCTCACCACGCGCGCGGCGCGAAACTGGCGCAAGCCTGGAACCTGACCAAGGATGCGCCGACAGCCTGACGGCGCTGTGCAGGCCAGGCAGCGATCACGCCCGCAGCTTCTTGCCCTTGAGCACCACCTGGTTCACGTTGACGGGCGCAGCCGCCGTGCCGGGCACATCGAAGGTGACGCGCTGGTTCACGCGGTGGTGCGGCCAGTAGTCGGCCAGGGCATAGTGCTGGGTGCTGCGGTTGTCCCACACCGCGATGCCACCGGCCTCCCATTGGTGGTGGACCATGAACTCGGGCTTCTTCATCCACTCGAGCAGAAAGTTCAGGATGCCGCGCGCCTCGTGCCGGTCCACGCCCTGGATGTTGCGGGTGAAGTCGGCATTGACGAAGATGCACTTGCGACCTGAATCGGGATTGATGCGCACCACCGGATGCACCACCGGCTTGAAGGCCTTGATGGCGGCGACCAGCGCGTCGTCGCCCCGCTGGCCCAGCGCCTCGCGGAAGCCCGACACCTCCCAGCTGTGCACCGCCGTCAGGCCGCTCAGGTACTTCTGCATGCCGGGCGACAGCCAGTCGTAGGCCTTGCTGGTGCTCATCCAGCAGGTGTTGCCGCCGGCCGGCGGCGTCACGGTGATCTGGATGGCCGTGCCCAGCGGGGGCGTCGGCTTCCAGCTGATGTCGGTGTGCCAGTTGTCGATGCTGGGTGGGCGGTCCTTGTCGCTGACGATCATCTCCAGCTCGGGCGCGCCGGGCTTGCGCTCGAAGTACGAGCCGGCCGACGGCGGCCCGAACACCTTGGCCAGGGCCACATGCTGCTGCGGGCTGATGTCCTGCGGCCGGAAGAAGATCACCTCGAAGTCCCACAGCGCCTGGCGCAGCTCGGCGGCCACGGCGTCGCTCAACGGCTGCGTCAGGTCGACACCCTCGATCCAGGCGGCGAAGTTGGGCATGCGCGGCACCGGGCGGATGTGCTTGTAGCGCTTGGCGATGTTGATCAGCTTCAGGGGCTTGGTGTTGGCCATCGGTGTTGCCGGTTTGGTGGGTGGAAGTGGTGGGTTGAGGTGGTGGCTCGGCTTGATTCAGGGCCGCGGACCCACCACCGGGAACATGCGGCTGAAGTGGTCCAGCATGGCCATCAGCCGCAGCAGCGCCGTGGCGTCGCCCTGCACCTGCACCCGGCCGGCCTGCAGCGCATCGGCCAGCGGCAGCTTCTGCAGGGCGATGTCGTCCAGCGTGGCGCGGTCCATCGCCACGCTGGCGTGCACGTCGGTGGCCTGCACACCCAGGCGGTGGGTCAGCGCGCTGTGCTCCAGGTTCAGCAGCGCGCAGTCACCGGTGTCGGTGATGCGCCAGTTCAGGCGCAGGTGCAGGCCGTCGGCCTGGGCGCCGTCCAGCCGCATGGCCAGCATGTCGAAGAACAGGCCCAGGGGCAGCGCGCGCACGATGTCGCGGACCGCCACGCTGGTGGGCGGCAGCTTCGGCACGCCGTGGCGCAGCTCCATCACCGCCTGCAGGTAGGCGTTGCGCCAGGTGGCCGATTCGGCCTGGTAGCCCAGTTGCTCCAGCGCATCGGCGCCCAGGGCCTGGGCGCGCTGCACGCTGGCATCGCCCGGCGCGCCGGCATGGCAGACCATGGCGCAGACCTGCGCCACCCAGCGGTACTCGCCAGCGTCGAAGTCGGCCTGTGCGCGCTGCAGCACCGTGTCCGCCCCGCCCATGTACTGCAACGTCTTGCGCGCGGCATCGGCCGGTGGCAGCGGGTCCAGGTGGGCCGGGTTGCCGTCGTAGGCGCCCAGGTAGCGCTGCACGATGGCCTTGACGTTGTGCTTGACCGTGCCATAGAAGCCATGGCAAGCCCAGTCGTCCAGCAGGGCCTGGGGCAGTTGCAGGCGCTCGGCGATCTCGGCGGCCAGCAGGCCGTGGTTCATCAGCCGCAGGGTCTGGTCGTGCACATAGCGGTACAGGTCGCGCTGGCGGCGCAGGAAGCCGTCGATCGCCGCGGCGCCCCACACCGGCCAGTGGTGCTGGGCGATCAGCACGTCGCTGGTCGCGCCGTAGCGCTGCAGGGCGCCGTCCAGGTAGCGGCTCCAGGCCAGCGCGTCGCGCACCTGGGCGCCGCGCAGCGGCAGCAGGTTGTGGAAGTTCTGGCTGCTGATCTCGGTCATGTTCAGCACCCGCAGGCCGGGGTGGTGGATGATCAGTTCGGCCGGCGCCTCGGCACCGGGCGTCAGCACAAAGACGCATTCCACGCCGTCGATCACATGCTGCTCCACCGGCTGGGTGATCACGACTGTGGGCGCGATCAGCGTCACCGTGCCGGTGCTGGTGGTCTTGCCCAGGCCGGCGTCGACCTGGCCGCGCACGCCCTTGGGCAGCAGCGGGCCGAACTGGAACAGCGCGCGCCGGCTCATCGCGTTGCCGGCCAGCAGGTTCTCGCTGACCGCCTCGTCCATGAAGCCGGCGGGCGCGATCACCTGCACCCGGCCGGCGCGCACGTCGGCCTCGTCGATGACGCCACGCACGCCGCCGAAGTGGTCGACATGGCTGTGGCTGTAGACCATGGCCACCACCGGCTTGGTCGGCCGGTGCTGGAAGTACAGCGCCATGCCGGCGGCCGCCACCTCGGTGCTGATCAGCGGGTCGATCACGATCAGGCCGGTGTCGCCCTCGATGATCGTCATGTTGGCGATGTCCATCCCGCGCACCTGCCACACCCGGTCGACCACCTGGAACAACCCGGTGACCATGTTGACCCGCGCATGTCGCCACAGGCCGGGGTGCACGCTGTCGGGCGCGTCCTCGTCGGCCAGGAAACCGTAGGCCGCCAGGTTCCACACCGGCCCCCCGTTGGCACGGGTGATGGCGCCGGCGGGCAGGTCGGCCACATGGCCGCGGCGGGCATCGTCGAAGCTGCGGGTGTCGGTCAGTGGCAGCCAGCGCCGGGCCGCATGCTGGCAGGCGCGGGTGATGGCGGTGGCGGGCTGGGCGCCGGGCGGGCCGGGCGGGGCGGTGTCGGTCATCGGTGGTCCTTGCAAGGCAGTCATTGCCGGGCCATCTCGGCCAGGCCCACGGCGGTGCCGTCGGGCCCGCCAGATGTCTCGCCGGTGGCATCCAGCGTCACCGTCACCCGGCGCAGCCGGCCGGTGAAGGCATAGGGGACGCCGTAGTGCGACACCGGCGATCCGCGGTCCAGCCCGATGTCCAGGCCCGACCAGCTGATCAGGCTGTTGAAGCCATGGGCATGTCGGGCGCTGCCGGCCGGCTCCCCGTCGATCAGCAACGTGGCCTGGCGCCAGGCCGGCACCTGCACCGGCGGGCCCACCGGCAGCTTCACCATGACCAGCGGCCCCTGCTGCACCAGCACGCCCAGGTTGCGGGCGCCGGCGGGCACCGGTCGGTCAGAGCGCA
This sequence comes from Aquabacterium sp., assembly GCA_040400895.1. Taxonomy (GTDB): domain Bacteria; phylum Pseudomonadota; class Gammaproteobacteria; order Burkholderiales; family Burkholderiaceae_C; genus Pseudaquabacterium. The sequence continues at coordinate 2,662 of JBBAPL010000229.1, read as the reverse complement.
GCAGCTGGTGCTGGCCGCCCACGTTCAGGTCGTGCACCAGGTGGCCGTCCTGCAGGTACAGGCTGTAGCCCGAGGTGGCATCGCCGTGGGCGATCAGCACGCCGTGGTCTTGCGGGCCGTGCAACTGGACCTCGGCCTCGATGCGGTAGTGGCGGCCGCGCACGTCGGGCGCCACATCGGTGGGCAGGTGCCCCATGCCGGCATGGAAGACGAACTGCCGGCGCTGGCCCTGCACCCGGCGGCCGTTCTCGGCAAAGCGCGGGCCGAAGCGGTCGTCCAGCGGCAGCACCTGGCAGCGCTGCGCCTCCTGCCACCACAGCGCCTGCAGGGCGGCCAGGCGGTCGGGGTGTGCGGCGGCCAGATCGTGGTTTTCGGCGAAGTCGGCGTCCAGGTGGTAGAGCTCCCAGGCGTCCGCGTCGAACGGCTGGCCCGGTGGGTGGAAGGCCACCGCCTTCCAGCCGCCCTGCCACAGGCCGCGGTGGCCGAACATCTCGAACAGCTGCGGCCGGCTGCGTGCCGGCGCGGCGGCGTCGCGCAGCATCGGCACGAAGCTCTGGCCGTCCAGCGGCAGGCAATCCAGGCCCTGGCGCTGCGCCGGCGGCTGCAGGCCCAGCAGGTCCAGCAGCGTGGGCACCACGTCGCTGGCGTGGGCGAAGCCGTGGCGCAGCGCGCCGCGCGCGGGCAGGCCGGCCGGCCAGCTCAGGATGAAGGGGTCCCGGATGCCGCCACCGTGGGTGTTCTGCTTGTAGCGCTTGAGCGGCGTGTTGCTGGCCATCGCCCAGCCCCAGGGGAAGTTGCTGTGGGTGTCGGGCCCGCCGATGGCGTCGATGCGGGCCAGCTTGGCCGGGGGTGGCTCGGGCAACTGGTTGTACGGGCCCATGGCGTTGACGAAGCCGAGGGGCCCGCCCTCCTGGCTGGCGCCGTTGTCCGACAGCAGCAGCACGATGGTGTCGTCCAGCTGGCCGCTGACCTCCAGGTGGGCAAACAGGCGGGCCAGCTGCTGGTCGGCATGGTCCAGCATCGCGGCGTAGGCGGCCTGCAGCCGGGTCATCACCGCCTGCTGCTCCGGCGGGTGGTCGGCCCAGGGCTTCACGCCGGCATTGCGCGGTGGAAGCGCTGTGCCCGGGGGCACGATGCCCAGCGCCGTCTGCCGGGCCAGGCGACGTTCACGCTCCACATCCCAGCCGTGGGCGAAGGCCGGGTCATGCTGGTGGATCAGCGCGGCCGGCACCTGGTGCGGCGCATGGCAGGCGCCCAGCGCCAGCCACAGGTGCCAGGGCCGGCCGGGCTGGTCGGCCTGGTGGTCGGCCAGGAAGCGGATGCTCTGGTCCACGAGATCGGCGCTGAGGTGGTAGCCGCTCTCGAAGCTGCCTGGCGTGGGGATGGGCGTGTTGTCCCGCACCAGCTCGGGCGCGTACTGGTCGGTCTCGGCGTCCATGAAGCCGTAGAACCGGTCGTAGCCACGGCCCAGCGGCCAGCCGTCGAACGGGCCGGTGGGGCCGGTCTCGTTCAGCGGCGTGACATGCCACTTGCCGACCATGTAGTTCACGTAGCCGTGCGGGCGCAGCATCTCGGGCAGCGTGGCCGCCTCGGGTGCGATCTTGCCGCGGTAGCCCGGGAAGCCGCTGTCGAAGTTGGCCAGGCAGCCCATGCCCACGCGGTGGTGGTTGCAGCCGGTCAGCAGCGCGGCCCGGGTGGTGCTGCACATCGCCGTGGTGTGGAAGCCGGTCAGCCGCAGGCCGCGCGCGGCCAGCGCGTCGATCGTGGGCGTGGGGATGGCCGAGCCGTAGCAGCCCAGGTCGGCAAAGCCCACGTCGTCGAACAACACCACCAGCACGTTGGGCCGGCGCGGTGCGGCGTCGGCACGCGGCGGCCACCAGGGCGTGGACTCGGCCACCGTGTTGCCGATGCGGCCGGGAAACGGCGTTGTGCTCATGCGGGCTCTCCAGCAGCGATCGGGCCATGCTAGGCAACGCCGGGCGCGGCAATTTCCACCTGGGTGACAATCCTGGGTCAAACCTGATGCTCGCTATCCCTCGGCCACCCACCGACAAGCTCCGCCCAGGCATGGCCACCCTGCCCCCACCCGACCCCGACCCCGACCCCGCCACAGGCCCGTCCTGGGCCGACGGCAGCCAAGTCGGCTCGTTTCGCGAGACCCTGCACGACCTGCCGCCCGACTTGGCCGACGCGTTGCTGCGCAGCGGCCAGCAGCGCAGCTGGCGGCGGGGCCAGACGGTGATGCGCCAGGGCGCGCCCTGCGACGCCCTGGTGGTGGCGCTGGAAGGCAGGCTGGCCGCCACGCTGGGCAGCAGCGACGGGCGTGACACCCTGCTGCGCTGGCTGGATGCCGGCGAACTGCTGGGCCTGCCCGCCGTGCTGGGCGGCATGCCGGCCACGGTGTCGGTCGAGGCCCAGGGCCCGGCGCGCACGCTGCACGTGCCACGCGCGGAATTCGTCGCGCTGATGCGCAGCCACCCGGAGGGCGCGATCAGCGTCGCCGTGCTGCTCAGCCGCCGGCTGGGCGACCTGTTCCGCTTCGTCGAGCGCAACAGCAGCCGCAGCCTGGCGGAGCGGGTGGAGTTTGCACTGCAGCGGCTGGCACGCTCGCAGGGCCAGCCCGATTGCGCCGGTGGCGTGCGGCTCAAAGCCACCCAGGCCG